>NZ_CP072115.1:348000-696000 GCF_017639855.1 Streptococcus sp. zg-86
ATCTAGCAAAGATGCGGCTACATCAAACTTAACATTTCCAACAGAAGTGACCCATGATGGTACTGCGATTAAAGGTGGACAATTGAATTATGCTATTGTATCTCCAGCAGCAGCTACGGGTCTGTTGATTGATGAATTGGCAGATAATGCGCTTGACCTTGCCTTTGCTGGTATGGTTGATGAGAGCATGTTTGGCTATGATGGCAACCGGAAACTTAACGATTCAGGTCTTGCGAAGGTAGATTTTGATGTTGAAGCGAAGAAATTGACGGTTAGCTTGACTGGTAAAGACTACAAGTGGTCTGATGGGGAGCCATTTACAATTGACGACTATATCTTCACCATTGAAAAGATGGCTGATAAAGATTATGAAGGTGTCCGTTTTGACGACTCGTATACAAACATCGTCGGAATGGAAGAGTTTGTAGATGGAAAAGCAGACAAAATTTCAGGTATTGAAAAGGTTGATGACTACACTGCTGTTCTTACTGTAAAAGAAATGAATCCTTCTATGCAGTATGCAGGTGGTACTGTGCCACACTTTGTCATGCCAAAACACATCTATAAAGATATTGCAGTAAAAGACTGGGCGACAAGCGAATACTCACGTACAGCTAAAACAGTTGGTTTGGGTAAATTTAAAATCAAAGATATTGTCAACGGTGAATCGATTACTTATGTGCCAAATGAACACTACTTCAAGGGCAAACCAAAAGTTGATACATTAAAAGTGGACATTGTTTCACCAGATACCATTGTATCAGAAATGAAAGCTGGTCATTATGATATTGCGGAAATGCCTGAAGATCAACTTGATTCTTACAAGGATTTGAAAAACATCACACTTGTCGGAGAAGTTTCTAGTTCTTATGAATACCTATCATTTAACTTTGGTACCTATGACAAAGAAGCTCAGAAGAGTGTTACAAATCCAAATGCTAAGATGAGTGATGTGAAATTGCGTCAGGCAATGGGATATGCTCTTGACACCAAGACAGCGGGAGAAAAACTTTACAATGGCTTGTATCACCCAGCAAACTCTCTTCTCATCTCATTCTTTGCTGACTTGCATGATTCAGAATTAGAAGGTTACACATACAATCCAGAAAAAGCAAAACAATTACTTGATGAAGCTGGATATAAAGACGTAGATGGAGATGGTATCCGTGAAGATAAGGATGGTAAACCATTCAAGATTAGTCTTGCAGCACGTAAACGGACAGAAACAAACGAATCCCTCGTACAACAGTACATTGCTTGGTGGAAAGAAGTCGGCTTGAACGTTGAACTTTACACAGGACGTACAATCGAGTTGAACTCATTCTACGATATGCTTAAGGCAAACGATGCGAATATTGATGCTTATCTAGCTGGATTTGGTACTGGTTATGATCCGCTTCCTAAAGTATGGGGACCAACGAATGCATTTAACATGTCTCGTTATGTATCAGATGAAAATACAAAACTACTCGAAGCAATGGCTTCAGTTGAATCGTTCGACGAGAAGAAAAATCTTGAAAACTACAAGAAATGGCAAGAAAATGCCTTCAAGGAAGCATTTGCAATTCCATTGTTTGAATCAGAAACGATTACCGCAATTAACAAACGTGTGAAATACTACGATACTTATAAAGGTTCAGATACTAAATCAGCAATTGAACAAATTGAGTTGACTGCTGATAAAGGTATCGCTGAGTAAGATAGGATATTGAAAATCTCTCATGACGAATTGGTTATAGATAGATTTGGAAAAGCCAACTCAGTTGGCTTTTTCCAATTATTGGTGTAAAAAATCGTAACATGATATGAGATGATTTGATCATTTAGAAAGAATTTTCGCCGAACCTCCTGCTGAAATAGTTGGCAGAGGAGGGTGATTTATGATAGAATAGTATAAATATTCTATTTTTATTGAGAGGCAGCTTAGCTGATGACGAAGGAGGAAAAGCGTGACAAATGCAAAACCGCTTTTAGAGATTAAGGACCTACACGTCGGTTTCCGTATTGGCGATGAATTTTATGATGCCGTTGATGGTGTGTCAATTAATCTACAAAAAAATGAAATTTTAGCAATTGTAGGAGAATCTGGTTGTGGAAAATCCACTTTGGCAACCACTATTATGGGACTTCACAATCCATTGAATACAAAAATTAATGGGCAAATTCAATACCAAGATAAGGAATTGGTTGGAATGAGTGAAGCGAATTACAATAAGATTCGTGGAAATGACATCGGAATGATTTTTCAGGATCCATTGGCTTCTTTAAATCCATTAATGACCATCGGTGCCCAAATTGATGAAGCCTTGTATTACCATACGGATATGAACGCAGAACAGCGGACAGCTCGTGTCTTGGAATTATTGGAACAAGTAGGAATTCCAAATCCAAAACGAACTTTTAAGCAGTATCCGCACGAACTATCAGGCGGAATGCGCCAACGGATTGTGATTGCGATTGCCTTGTCATGTAAACCGCCGATTATTATTGCAGATGAGCCAACGACTGCCTTAGATGTGACGATTCAAGCACAAATTTTGGATTTATTAAATGAAATCCAAGCAGAAACTGGGTCAGGAATTATCTTAATCACGCACGATTTGGGTGTCGTAGCAGAAACAGCAGACCGTGTAGCGGTTATGTACGGTGGACAATTCGTAGAAGTTGCGCCAGTTGAAGAATTATTTACTAATCCAAAACATCCTTATACACGCTCATTGCTGAAGTCAAATCCACAATCGAGTGATGAGGGTGGTGACTTGCACGTTATTGACGGGGCAGTTCCTCCATTGACGAAAATGCTTCGTACTGGTTGTCGATTTGCACCACGTATTCCTTGGATTAGTTCAGAAGCTCATGAAGAAAATCCAACAATGCATGAAGTAGGACCAAACCACTTTGTTCGTTGTACTTGCCATGAGACATTCTATTTTGAGGAGGAAGCGAACTAATGGGATTTATTGAAGTAAAAGATTTAAAAGTTCATTACCCTATCCGTAGTGGCTTCTTTAACCGTGTAACAGACCATGTTTATGCCGTGGATGGTGTAAATCTTGAATTTGAAGAAGGAAAAACCTACGGACTTGTAGGAGAATCTGGTTCAGGGAAATCGACAATCGGGAAGACGATTATTGGTTTGGAGCGTTCAACTACGGGGCAGATTATTTATGAAGGCCAAGATGTGACCAACAAACCACGCCGTAAAAAAGGAAACTTTAACCGAGATGTTCAAATGATTTTCCAAGATTCTCTCTCTAGTTTCAATCCGAAAAAGCGGATTTTGGATATCATTGCCGAGCCTATTCGCAATTTTGACCGTCTGTCACCAGATGAAGAAAAGAAGAGAGTTCTTCAATTGTTGGATACGATTGGGTTAACAGAAGAAGCTCTGGTAAAATACCCGCATGAATTTTCAGGTGGACAACGTCAACGGATTGGTGTCGCACGTGCCTTAGCAAGTAATCCTCGTTTGATTATTGCAGATGAGCCGGTATCTGCCTTGGACTTGTCTGTGCAAGCGCAAGTGTTGAACTATATGAAACGCATTCAAGACGAGTACAAGTTGAGCTATCTGTTTATTTCGCATGACCTTGGAGTTGTTCAACACATGTGTGATGAGCTCTATATCATGTATCGTGGACGCTTTGTAGAGACTGGAAACAAAGAAGATATTTATAACAATCCACAGCATATCTATACAAAACGCCTATTATCTGCTATCCCAAGTATCGATCCACTCAATCGCAAGGAAAATAAGCAGCGCCGCTTAGCGTCAGAAGCAGAATATCAGGAAAAACAAAGTATTTTCTACGATGAAAATGGTCGTGTATTTGATTTAACAAATTTCTCAGCAACTCATCGTGTTGCTTTGCCAGCTGTGAAAGGAGGTAACTAAGCATGTGGAAAACAATATTACGGCGCTTACTACTCATGGTGCCTCAAATTATCATTCTTAGTGTTATTGCCTTCGCCTTTGCTAAGTTGATGCCAGGAGATCCATTTACAGGTCAAATTGATCCAAGTATTGACCCAGCAGCAATTGAAAGATTGCGTATCCAGTACGGTTACTATGACCCAATTCACATCCAATATTTCAGATGGGTTGGTAATATCTTACATGGAGATTTTGGTCAGAGTGTTTTCTTTAAACAACCAGTTATGACCATTATCGGCCAACGGCTAAGTAATACAATCTGGTTATCTCTATTGACCATGGTGATTACCTATTTGATTGCCTTGCCACTTGGTATGATTGCGGGACGTTATCAAAATTCTGTAGCAGATAAAGTTATCAATGTTTACAATTTCTTGACTTTTTCAACACCAACATTTATCTTTGCTATTCTTCTATTATGGTTGTTTGGCTTTTCACTTGGCTGGTTCCCAACGCGTGGAACAGTAGCTTCTGGTTTGACAGGTTTGGCAGCAATCTTTAGTCGTTTGCACCACATGATTTTGCCGGCCTTGACATTAGCCATTTTATCAACAACGAGTACGATTCAGTATCTCAGAACGGGTATCATTGATGCGAAAAACCAAGACTATGTCCGTACAGCTCGTGCCAAAGGTGTACCAGAAAAAGTGGTATATAACCGTCACATTTTCCGTAACTCAATCTTGCCGATTGCGGCTTTCTTGGGATATGAATTAACAGGGCTAATTGGTGGTTCTATCTTTGTTGAAAATATTTTCACTTATCCTGGTATGGGACAACTCTTTATTTCATCACTTTCAGGTCGTGATTACAGTGTCATTTTAGCCCTCTTGCTCATGTTTGGTTTTGGAACCTTACTAGGGACCTTGCTATCTGATATTATCATGAGTATTGTAGACCCACGAATTCGGATTAAGTAGAGGAGGAGAAACGTGAGTAAAGATAAAAAATTAGATAAAAACACGGCATCTACTCCTCCAGGGGGATTACGTGTTATTGCTAGAGAATTTGCAAAAGATAAAGTAGCTTTGGTTTCGCTATTTCTATTAGTAGCTATCTTAGTTGGAGTATTTGTCGGGGCGATTCTTCTTAATCAAGAAGAAGTAATGAAAGTAAACCTGCTTGGACGCTACCTAGAGCCGGGAATAGATGGTCATATCTTAGGAACGGACGAGGGTGGCAAAGACATTTTTGGTCAACTGATTATCGGGGCTCGTAATTCGATTGTGATTGGATTCTCTATTACCATTATTACAAGTATTGTTGGAGTTTCACTTGGTATCGTTGCTGGTTACTACGGTGGACGCTTCGATGGTTTCCTGATGCGAATTGTTGACTTTATCTTGATTTTGCCAAGTTTGATGATGATTATTGTATTTGTTACAGTTGTTAAAAACTATACAATCTATCACTTTATCTTCATTATGAGTTTGTTTGCTTGGACATATAAGGCAAGGCTCTTCAGAACAAGAACTCTATCTGAAGCAAGCTTAGACTACGTAAGCGCATCAAAAACCTTGGGAACAAGTGATTTCATGATTATGTTCCGTGAGATTTTGCCAAACCTTAGTTCGTTGATTATTGTTAACCTTACATTGAACTTTGCAGGAAATATCGGGATTGAAACTTCCCTTACTTACTTAGGTTTTGGTCTTCCTGCAACTGTACCAAGTTTGGGAACCTTAATTTCAAATGCTCGAAATGCAGATATCTTGGAAAACAAAACTTGGATTTGGCTACCAGCTGCAGTCTTTATCTTAGTGATGATGTTATGTATTAACTATATTGGACAGGCCTTCCAACGCGCTGCTGATGCAAAACAACGTCTAGGATAGTCAATACACAAAATTAAAAAGTAAGAGAACACACTAAGTAACATTGCTGTTCCCTTTCTTTTTGGCCCTTTGTCAACTGTAGTGGGTAGATGAAAAACTAACATCTAGAGAGGACCATCTTGGTCTTCTCTTTTTTGATGTTGATGGCAATCAAAATCCGCTTTTTGAAGTTTTCAAAGTTCCGAAATCCAAAGGCATTACGCTTGATGACTTTGATGATGTTATTTGTAGCCTCCAGTTTGGCGTTTGATGTCCTTGATGAGATTGTTGGTTGCTTCGAGTTTATGGCTTGAATAAGGACATTCAAGTGTATTGGTAACGTGACGTATTGTCTGTATTTGAGAAAGGTTGTAAAGACTGTTTTGAAAGTAGTATTCACAGTAGGTAAATAGTCCTTTATCAGTTCGAAAAATTTTTCGCTGTTCTTCTGCTGAAAATGGAAAAGCAAGAGCTGATACATGTCATAATAGTACCTCAGTTCTTGTGACAAGTCTAAAGTCTTTTGCACTACTTCTCTAGGAGTTACTGTTTGTCTAAATGTTCGAGAATAAAAGAGTTTGTTAGAGAGTTTCCGACTGTCCTTTTGGAGGATTCTCCAATGCTGTTTCATAGCTCGATAAAGGAGAGAGTGCTTGTCAAAGTTCTTCATAATGGCAATCCGAGTGGCTATCATGGCTCGGTTAAGGTGCTGAATGATATGAAAACGATTGAGGACAATCTTAGCTTTCGGGAATAAGAATTTAATGATAGGAATGTAGTTTCCAAACAGATTTACGGTGATGACTCTGACGTTTTCCCTCACCTCTCTGGGGTATTTGAGGAAGTAGTTTTTAATGGTTGTTTGGCGATTATTCTCAAGAATGGTGATAATGTTTTTGGTTTGAAAATAAAGGCAAGTTTTCCCTTATTTCGAGAGAATTCATCCCAAGAGATGATTTCAGGCAATCGTGTGAAGTGCTCCTTGAAGGAGAATTGAGTCAGTTTTCTCTGAACGGTAGAGACAGAGACGTGTAGTCTTCTAGCAATAGCTGAATTTGTCAGTTTTTCCGTGTGTAGTTGTGTGATTTTATCCCAGACAGGTTGAGAACTTTGATGCTGTTTTTTAACGAGAGGGGTTTGCGCTACGGATACACGTAGACAGGAATTACATTTAAAGCGACGTTTTCTAAGTTTTAGAAGTGTAGGAAAACCTTGAATATCAAGAATAGGAATAGAGGATTCTTGTTGAAAATCATACTTTATCATTTTTCCTTGGCAGTGAGGACAAGGAAGAGACGGATAATCCAAGGTTGCTTGAAGGAGGATATAGGATTGAGTTTGTAAGCGGAAGTGATGGTGATATTTTTATCTTTTATTCCGATAAGATTTGTGGTGTTATTAAGTGGTTCCATATGATTCTTTCTAATGTGAGTTTCGTCGCTTTTCATTATAAATTATATGGGACTTTTTTCTATACTGAAAAAGCCCTGTCATCTCCTCAGTGGCACTTACCAACTACAGAAATTATAGAGCCTGCTTTTTTTTGTTTTGAAATTTTCAAAATGACAAAATTCAAAACGTTTCACTTAATGACTTTGATGAGATCTTAACCATTACATAATCTGATAAGTGAAGCACCTCCGAAGTCTACGCAACAGTCAGGCCTTGGAGGTGCTAATTGCTTAGGATAATGAAAAAAAGTGCATTATTTTCTTGACAATAAGGTATAGAATATAGTATATTAGATTAGCTGAAAAGAACAGCGATAGGTATATAGTGCTCTTGCCGAAAAGAAAAAATTGAAAAAAAGATAAAAAAGTTTCAAAAAGGTGTTGACAAGAGGAACAAGAAGTGATATACTGATATAGTTGTCGCTTGAGAGAGCGGCAAACAAGACCTTTGAAAATTAAAGAAGACGAACCAAACGTGCAGGGTGGTTTATGGAGACATAAACCGTCAATGAACAAAAAGAACATAAATCTGTCAGATGAACAGAATGAGTGAAGACTCAAACTTTTGATGAGAGTTTGATCCTGGCTCAGGACGAACGCTGGCGGCGTGCCTAATACATGCAAGTAGAACGCTGAAGCTTGGTGCTTGCACCGAGCGGAGGAGTTGCGAACGGGTGAGTAACGCGTAGGTAACCTGCCTGGTAGCGGGGGATAACTATTGGAAACGATAGCTAATACCGCATAATAGTACTTACTGCATGGTAAGTATTTGAAAGGTGCAAGTGCACCACTACTAGATGGACCTGCGTTGTATTAGCTAGTTGGTGAGGTAACGGCTCACCAAGGCGACGATACATAGCCGACCTGAGAGGGTGATCGGCCACACTGGGACTGAGACACGGCCCAGACTCCTACGGGAGGCAGCAGTAGGGAATCTTCGGCAATGGGGGGAACCCTGACCGAGCAACGCCGCGTGAGTGAAGAAGGTTTTCGGATCGTAAAGCTCTGTTGTAAGAGAAGAACGTTAGCGGGAGTGGAAAATCCGCTAAGTGACGGTAACTTACCAGAAAGGGACGGCTAACTACGTGCCAGCAGCCGCGGTAATACGTAGGTCCCGAGCGTTGTCCGGATTTATTGGGCGTAAAGCGAGAGCAGGCGGTTTGATAAGTCAGAAGTAAAAGGCTGTGGCTTAACCATAGTATGCTTTTGAAACTGTCGAACTTGAGTGCAGAAGGGGGGAGTGGAATTCCATGTGTAGCGGTGAAATGCGTAGATATATGGAGGAACACCGGTGGCGAAAGCGGCTCTCTGGTCTGTAACTGACGCTGAGTCTCGAAAGCGTGGGGAGCGAACAGGATTAGATACCCTGGTAGTCCACGCCGTAAACGATGAGTGCTAGGTGTTGGGTCCTTTCCGGGACTCAGTGCCGTAGCTAACGCATTAAGCACTCCGCCTGGGGAGTACGACCGCAAGGTTGAAACTCAAAGGAATTGACGGGGGCCCGCACAAGCGGTGGAGCATGTGGTTTAATTCGAAGCAACGCGAAGAACCTTACCAGGTCTTGACATCCCAGTGACCGTCCTAGAGATAGGATTTTTCTTCGGAACACTGGTGACAGGTGGTGCATGGTTGTCGTCAGCTCGTGTCGTGAGATGTTGGGTTAAGTCCCGCAACGAGCGCAACCCCTATTGTTAGTTGCCATCATTAAGTTGGGCACTCTAGCGAGACTGCCGGTAATAAACCGGAGGAAGGTGGGGATGACGTCAAATCATCATGCCCCTTATGACCTGGGCTACACACGTGCTACAATGGCTGGTACAACGAGTCGCAAGTCGGTGACGACAAGCTAATCTCTTAAAGCCAGTCTCAGTTCGGATTGTAGGCTGCAACTCGCCTACATGAAGTCGGAATCGCTAGTAATCGCGGATCAGCACGCCGCGGTGAATACGTTCCCGGGCCTTGTACACACCGCCCGTCACACCACGAGAGTTTGTAACACCCGAAGTCGGTGAGGTAACCGAAAGGAGCCAGCCGCCTAAGGTGGGATAGATGATTGGGGTGAAGTCGTAACAAGGTAGCCGTATCGGAAGGTGCGGCTGGATCACCTCCTTTCTAAGGAAACGGAACTCTGTACGTAGTCTTCTTTAATTTTGAGAGGTCTTGTGGGGCCTTAGCTCAGCTGGGAGAGCGCCTGCTTTGCACGCAGGAGGTCAGCGGTTCGATCCCGCTAGGCTCCATACAGTCACTGGATGTGATTGTAGGAATTGTCCATTGAAAATTGAATATCTATATCAAATAGTAACAAGAAAATAAACCGAAAACGCTGTGAATTAATGAGTTTTCTAATTTGAAAGAATTAGGTTAAATAAGGTTAAGTTAATAAGGGCGCACGGTGGATGCCTTGGCACTAGGAGCCGAAGAAGGACGTGACTAACGACGAAATGCCTTGGGGAGCTGTAAGTAAGCATTGATCCAGGGATGTCCGAATGGGGGAACCCAACATGTAATGCATGTTATCCATGACTGTTAAGGTCATGCGAAGGAAGACGCAGTGAACTGAAACATCTAAGTAGCTGCAGGAAGAGAAAGCAAAAGCGATTGCCTTAGTAGCGGCGAGCGAAACGGCAGGAGGGCAAACCGAAGAGTTTACTCTTCGGGGTTGTAGGACTGCAATGTGGACTCAGAATTTGTAGAAGAATCCTCTGGGAAGGGGAGCCAAAGAGAGTAAGAGCCTCGTATTCGAAACAGAATCTGTACCTAGCAGAATCCTGAGTACGGCGGGACACGCGAAATCCCGTCGGAATCTGGGAGGACCATCTCCCAACCCTAAATACTCCCTAGTGACCGATAGTGAACCAGTACCGTGAGGGAAAGGTGAAAAGCACCCCGGGAGGGGAGTGAAATAGAACCTGAAACCGTGTGCCTACAACAAGTTCGAGCCCGTTAATGGGTGAGAGCGTGCCTTTTGTAGAATGAACCGGCGAGTTATGATATGATGCGAGGTTAAGTTGAAGAGACGGAGCCGCAGGGAAACCGAGTCTGAATAGGGCGAATTAGTATCATGTTATAGACCCGAAACCATGTGACCTACCCATGAGCAGGTTGAAGGTGCGGTAAAACGCACTGGAGGACCGAACCAGGGCACGTTGAAAAGTGCTTGGATGACTTGTGGGTAGCGGAGAAATTCCAAACGAACTTGGAGATAGCTGGTTCTCTCCGAAATAGCTTTAGGGCTAGCGTCGATGTTAAGTCTCTTGGAGGTAGAGCACTGTTTGGGTGAGGGGTCCATCTCGGATTACCAATCTCAGATAAACTCCGAATGCCAACGAGATATAATCGGCAGTCAGACTGCGAGTGCTAAGATCCGTAGTCGAAAGGGAAACAGCCCAGACCACCAGCTAAGGTCCCAAAATAATTGTTAAGTGGAAAAGGATGTGGGGTTGCACAGACAACTAGGATGTTAGCTTAGAAGCAGCTATTCATTCAAAGAGTGCGTAATAGCTCACTAGTCGAGTGACCCTGCGCCGAAAATGTACCGGGGCTAAAACAATTTACCGAAGCTGTGGATACCTATTTATAGGTATGGTAGGAGAGCGTTCTATGTGTGGAGAAGGTGTACCGTGAGGAGCGCTGGAACGCATAGAAGTGAGAATGCCGGTATGAGTAGCGAAAGATGGGTGAGAATCCCATCCACCGTAAGACTAAGGTTTCCAGGGGAAGGCTCGTCCGCCCTGGGTTAGTCGGGACCTAAGGAGAGACCGAAAGGTGTATCCGATGGCCAACAGGTTGATATTCCTGTACTAGAGTATGAAGTGATGGAGGGACGCAGTAGGCTAACTCAACCGGACGATTGGAAGAGTCCGGCTAATCAGTGAGGCGTGGTATGAGTCAAATGCTTATACCTGTAACGTTGAGCTGTGATGGGGAGCGAAGATTAGTAGCGAAGTGAGTGATGTCACACTGCCAAGAAAAGCTTCTAGCGATGTATCATACTCTACCCGTACCGCAAACCGACACAGGTAGTCGAGGCGAGTAGCCTCAGGTGAGCGAGAGAACTCTCGTTAAGGAACTCGGCAAAATGACCCCGTAACTTCGGGAGAAGGGGTGCTCAGCTAGACTGAGCCGCAGTGAATAGGCCCAAGCAACTGTTTATCAAAAACACAGCTCTCTGCTAAATCGTAAGATGATGTATAGGGGGTGACGCCTGCCCGGTGCTGGAAGGTTAAGAGGAGGGTTTAGCGGTAACGCGAAGATCTGAATTGAAGCCCCAGTAAACGGCGGCCGTAACTATAACGGTCCTAAGGTAGCGAAATTCCTTGTCGGGTAAGTTCCGACCCGCACGAAAGGCGTAATGATTTGGGCACTGTCTCAACGAGAGACTCGGTGAAATTTTAGTACCTGTGAAGATGCAGGTTACCCGCGACAGGACGGAAAGACCCCATGGAGCTTTACTGCAGTTTGATATTGAGTGTCTGTACCACATGTACAGGATAGGTAGGAGCCTAAGAGATCGGGACGTCAGTTTCGAAGGAGGCGTTGTTGGGATACTACCCTTGTGTTATGGCCACTCTAACCCGGATAGGTGATCCCTATCGGAGACAGTGTCTGACGGGCAGTTTGACTGGGGCGGTCGCCTCCTAAAAGGTAACGGAGGCGCCCAAAGGTTCCCTCAGATTGGTTGGAAATCAATCGAAGAGTGTAAAGGTATAAGGGAGCTTGACTGCGAGAGCAACAACTCGAGCAGGGACGAAAGTCGGGCTTAGTGATCCGGTGGTTCCGTATGGAAGGGCCATCGCTCAACGGATAAAAGCTACCCTGGGGATAACAGGCTTATCTCCCCCAAGAGTTCACATCGACGGGGAGGTTTGGCACCTCGATGTCGGCTCGTCGCATCCTGGGGCTGTAGTCGGTCCCAAGGGTTGGGCTGTTCGCCCATTAAAGCGGCACGCGAGCTGGGTTCAGAACGTCGTGAGACAGTTCGGTCCCTATCCGTCGCGGGCGTAGGAAATTTGAGAGGATCTGCTCCTAGTACGAGAGGACCAGAGTGGACTTACCGCTGGTGTACCAGTTGTCTCGCCAGAGGCATCGCTGGGTAGCTATGTAGGGAAGGGATAAACGCTGAAAGCATCTAAGTGTGAAACCCACCTCAAGATGAGATTTCCCATAACGTTAAGTTAGTAAGAGCCCTGAGAGAAGATCAGGTAGATAGGTTGGGAGTGGAAGTTGTGTGAGCAATGGAGCGGACCAATACTAATCGCTCGAGGACTTATCCTAGATAGGTAAAATTCAACGAGAATCACAGTGGAAGAGGTGAAGAACTTGTTAAAGAAGAGTAGATATTCAATTTTGAGTTGACAAAGAGGGAAACCTCGCGTATACTCAAGATAGTTAAGTGACGATAGCCTAGGAGATACACCTGTACCCATGCCGAACACAGCAGTTAAGCCCTAGAACGCCGGAAGTAGTTGGGGGTTGCCCCCTGTGAGATATGGTAGTCGCTTAGCAACGGAGGAGAGATACTCTCCTCACATCAAGGGAGTTTAGCTCAGCTGGGAGAGCATCTGCCTTACAAGCAGAGGGTCAGCGGTTCGATCCCGTTAACTCCCATACGTTATAAAACGTAGGAAGGTCCCGTAGTGTAGCGGTTATCACGTCGCCCTGTCACGGCGAAGATCGCGGGTTCGATTCCCGTCGGGACCGTTCAATTAATGTAATAGATTGATTGAAGTTTGTATCCTTATGATACGATAGCGATTAATAAATCGACTCGTTAGCTCAGTTGGTAGAGCATTTGACTTTTAATCAAAGGGTCGCTGGTTCGAGCCCAGCACGGGTCATTGCGGGTTTGGCGGAATTGGCAGACGCACCAGATTTAGGATCTGGCGCTTTCGGGCGTGGGGGTTCAAGTCCCTTAACCCGCATAAATAGGAAAATAGGCCGGCTTAGCTCAGTTGGTAGAGCATCTGATTTGTAATCAGAGGGTCGCGTGTTCAAGTCATGTAGCCGGCATAGAGGGATAAATGCGAACGTAGTTCAGTGGTAGAACACCACCTTGCCAAGGTGGGGGTCGCGGGTTCGAATCCCGTCGTTCGCTTGAAGAGGCCGGGGTGGCGGAACTGGCAGACGCACAGGACTTAAAATCCTGCGATGGCAACATCGTACCGGTTCGATTCCGGTCCTCGGCATTCAAAGATAGGCACCCTTAGCTCAACTGGATAGAGTACCTGACTACGAATCAGGCGGTTAGAGGTTCGACTCCTCTAGGGTGCATCGCTCGCTTAATGGAACATTAGGGGAGATTTATTTTTAGATAGGAGCGGGAAGTAGCTCAGCTTGGTAGAGTACTTGGTTTGGGACCAAGGTGTCGCAGGTTCGAATCCTGTCTTCCCGATTTCTAATTATTAAAAAACTTTGTCATTTCAATAGTAGTTTTAGTTACTATATGAAATGACAAAGTTTTTTATCTATTGAAATATTGTTTTAATCTCAGCTGAATATTAGAGGTAACCGCCCAATAATAAGGTACCTATCCAACCACTCCCACATCCAGTATACTGTTAAAAAAACAAAACTGGAGGCTTTTTTATGTCATACCCCATCGTCCCATTGATTGTTCCCTAATCTCGACGCTTTGATAAGAAAAGCAGAAACGCTATTCTGATGAAAATTCGTCTTGGAAAAGTGGAAGTCACATTCTTCCAATCTATCAACCAAGAGGTGTTAGAAACAATCTTGGATAAGGTATTGCTCTAGGACCATCCGACTCAATGATTTAGGGCAAGTCTATTTTGTTTGTGGGAAAACCGATATGAGACAGGGCATTGATTCTCTGGCCTATCTTGTCAAAAGTCAGTTCAACCTGTATTCCTTCTCAGGTCAGGTTTATCTTTTCTGTGGAGGTCGAAAAGACCGGTTCAAAGCTCTTTACTGGGACGGACAAGGATTTTGGATGCTTTATAAGCGTTTTGAGAATGGGAAATTGACTTGGTCTAATGATGAAAATGAAGTAAGAGCCTTAACATCAGAACAAGTTGATTGGCTCATGAAAGGATTTTCAATCCGTCTAAAATAACTGTTTTAAAAAGTCGTGATTTCGATTGAAATCATGGCTTTTCTTTAGGTATAATGAGATAAAAAGAAGGAAGTAAGTCCATGGAGTCACAAGATAAAGGGATTGAAAGTCTAACCAAAACCATCGAAATAATGACCAACGAGTTGACTCTCCTTCGTGAACAGATTGATTATCTGAGGCAGAAACTCTACGGAAAGTCATTAGAGAAGGTTGCGTATCAACCTGGTCAGTTGAGCTTGTTTGGTAAGTCAGATTCTTCCTCAGGAAGAATCTGACTTACCTAGTTGAAACAGAAACTATTACCTATAAACGTAAGAAAGCTAAGGGAGTTTGTCAGGCTATTTTTAGTCGGTTCACTCCAGAGATTGTTCATCACGGATTGCAGGGTGAAGACTGCAATTGTCCAGACTGTCATGGTCAGTCGGAAGGAGATTGGCTCAACTGTTCAACGACAAGAGTTGGTCTTCATTCCTGCACAATTAAAACGGATTGACCATGTCCAACATGCCTATAAATGTCAAGCATGTAGTCAGAAGAATCTGAGCGATAAGATTATCAAAGCTCCTGTTCCTAAGGCCCCTTTGGCACATAGCTTAGGTTCAGCTTCTATCATCGCCCACACTATTCATCAGAAGTTCAATCAGAAGGTCCCGAATTACCGACAGGAAGAGGATTGGCATAATCTTGGCTTACCAATCAGGCGGAAGGAAATGGCTAACTGGCACATCAAGTCTAGTCAGTATTATTTCGAGCCGATTTATAATCTGTTGCACGAGAAATTACTGAAACAGCCTATTCTCCATGCGGATGAAACCTCCTATAAGGTCTTGGAAAATGATAGCCAGTTGACCTTCTTGTTTGGGAAGCATGAGAAAAAGGGCATCACCCTCTATCATCATGACAAACGCCGGAGTTGTTTAGTTGTGGAGGAATTTCTTGGGGATTACGCAGGCTATGTACATTGTGACATGTTACGGCAGTAACTTAGGACTTTAGTCCTCTAGTTCTGCCTATGCGATAGCAGTCCAAGCTTGAGGAACGAAGCGACGCTAAGCTTGGTAAACTGCGAACCGCTGAGTTCCTATCGGCAGTTAGACAAAGCTCAGCCAGTTGGTTGTTGGGCTCATGTCAGAAGAAAGTTTTTTGAAGCAATTCCTAAGAAGACGGACAAGACCTCCTTAGCAGCTAAGGAATTAGCCTATTTCGATCGCTTATTTGCCTTGGAGAATGACTGGGCAGATTTGTCTAGCGAGGAGCGATTGCATAAACACCAGACAGAGTTAGCCCCTTTGATGGATGACTTCTTCGACTGGTGCCGTAAGCAAGCTGTTTTACTAGGCTCCAAATTGGGTGCTGCAATGGAGTATTGCCTCAAATACGAAGCCACCTTCCGAACTATTCTCTCGGATGGTAACTTCGTCTTGTCTAACAACATAGCCGGGAGGGCTATGAAGCCCTTGGTTATGGGTCATAAAAATTGGCTTTTTTCTCAGAGCTTTGAGGGAGCCAAGTCGATAGCTATCATTTTGAGTCTTTTGGAAACGGCAAAGCGATGTGGCCTTGATTCAGAGAAATAGATGACTTATCTTCTAGACAATCTACCTAACGAGGAGACACTCGCAAAAAAAGAGGTGCTAGAGGCTTATTTGCCATGGGACGAAAAATTAAGAGAGCGTGTAAATAGAAAAAAGGTTCCAGAGTCAACATGACTTTGGAGCCTTTTTCAATATACTCGCTTATTGGACGCTTACTATTAAAGTAGATTAGTTGGTTTTTGTTCATCATAAACTGTAGTTCATGTGAAGCTAAAAAGCTAGCTCCTAGAGAAAATATAGGGGGTAGGTGTTAACAATCCATTATCACCCATGAGTATTCATCAGAACTGCAATTCATCTGGTAAGACAATAGTTTCCTGGCCTTTTTTATCAATTACAAGTAATTTTCGCGGATAGAGTGGGTCAAAGGGAATCTGGAGGTCAATGGAGATAGCATTTTGATAATGTTCTTGTGAAAAGGTGACGGTTATTTTTCCTTTGTTATTTGTGAGTTGAAATCGGATAATGGATTTCAAGGGGATAACGTGTTTTAGGTAGTTGTCAATGATATACCAAATGCTATCAATCACGTTACCAGGTAATGAGGTGACAGTGCTGAAGCTAGCATATCTTCCGGTAGTATTTGTAAATGCCATATTCATTCCTTTTATTTGTAAGAAAAAAGCCTGAAAATCAGGTTTTTCTGTATGCAACTTTAACGATTTCGTAGTTCTAAATATCGTTTGTACCAAATATTGACATAGGCTTGAGAGAAGGGACCGCGTTTGTTGTTAATCCAGTCTACAAGGATTTTGACATTTTCTTTAAGAATAAAATCAATATCGGTTGGATAATTCATCTGTCTACGATGACGTTCATATTCGTCAACATCTAATAAGCGTTTTTCTCCATCGACAAAGACTTTGACATCGAGATCGTAGTCAATGTATTTGAGAGCTTCGTTGTCAAGAACGAAAGGGCTTGCTAGATTGCAGTAATAGGATACGCCGTTTTCACGAATCATGGCAATGATGTTAAACCAATATTTCTTATGAAAATAGACAATAGCGGGTTCTCTGGTGACCCAACGTCTGCCATCATTTTCGGTGACCAAGGTATGGTTGTTTACACCGATAATAGCATTTTCTGTTGTTTTTAGTACCATGGTATCGCGCCAGGTGCGGTGCAATAAGCCATCATGTTTATAACTCTGAATTGTAATAAAGTCGCCTTCTTTTGGTAATTTCACTTGGTTACCAACTTTCTACAATTTAAGTTTAATCTTTATTATTATATCATAACTTTTAAGGAATAGGAAAAAATTTTACTGACTCTTACTCTTTGTTCGGAAATTGAGGGATCATTTGTCAGAGAAATTCGCGTAAGGCACTTTTTATTTGCTGGTAATCGTAACCTTTGCGCATGAGAGCTTGTATTAAGCGTTGCTTCAATTCATAACCGTCGTATTTGCGACTATATTTGCGGTATTGTTTTTCAAGTTCTTTTTGAAGGAGTTCTTCATCTAGGCTTTCATCGGATGTTAATTCGAGAGAGTGTTGAGCAGCCTTAGCTTGCGTATAGGGAAATCCTTTTGTCATCAATGATTGGACTAACTTATCCTGTAAGGCTTTATGAGGAAGTTTACTAGCATATGTTTTCCAGATTTTTTGGACAACACGCTCTGCAATTGGCATAAAATCAATCTTTTGGAGTTCTTCTTCAATGAGTGAGAGGGGGATACCTTTTTGAGAGAGTTTTTGTTTGAGCACTTGTGGGCCCTTGTCGCCAGATAATTGGTTTTGGTAAAGAAAGGTTTCGACGTATTTTGAGTCGTTGATCCAATTGTCAGTTTCAAGATTGTTAAGAATTTTGGGGATAATACTTGGTTCAAGCTCGTATTTCTCCAAATAGAGTTGGACTTCCTTGCGGGTACGTTGTTTGAAGGAGAGATAGTAGAGTGCGAGATTTTTTCCGTAGGATAACTGGGCAAAGGCTTGAATTTGGATTAGTTCTTCTGGTGTGATGTCCTTGTCTTTGCTGAGCATGAAACGAACAATGGTATCTTCTGTAATGTAGAGTTGCTGTTCCTTATCTAGTTCGAGGAGGTAGAGTCGTTTTTTCTTTTCAAGTTTTGTAATTTTCATTCTTTCATTATACACGAAATTTCGGTAAAATAGTATCATGAGTATACAAGTAAAACAACGGTTTGTCCTAAAGATTAAGCGAATGGGGATTAATGGCGAAGGAATTGGTTTTTATCAGAAGACCTTGGTTTTTGTTCCTGGAGCTTTAAAGGGTGAGGAAGTCTATTGTCAGGTGACGGCTGTCAAACGAAATTTTGTTGAGGCTCGCTTGCTCAAGGTCAATCGTCCTTCCAAGTTTCGAGTAGAGCCAGAATGCCCTTTATATGAGGCATGTGGTGGCTGTCAAATCATGCATTTGCGATATGATCGTCAGTTGGACTTTAAAACAGATTTGTTGCAACAAGCACTGAAGAAATTTCAACCAGCTGGTTTTGAAGAGTATGAGATTCGGCCTACAATTGGGATGAAAGAGCCGAAATATTACCGCGCAAAATTACAGTTTCAAACGCGTTTGACCAAAGGGAAGGTGCAGGCTGGCTTGTATGCGGAGCATTCTCATCGCTTGATTGCCATTCAGGACTGTTTAGTACAGGATCAGGTGACGCAGGCTGTGATTAATCAGGTGACTGTTTTGCTAACCAAGCACCGGATTCCGATTTACGATGAGCGCCGTGTGGGAGGCATTCGGACTGTCATGGTAAGGCGAGCTCGGGAGACTGGTCAGATTCAGTTGATTTTTGTGACTTCTAGTCAGGTGAATCTCACTCGCTTAGTAAAAGAACTTGTGGAAGAATTTCCCCAAATTGTGACGGTAGCTGTCAATTGGCACACCAAGAAGTCCAGTGAGATTTATGGCGATAGGACGGAAATTATTTGGGGTCAGGAGGCTATTCGTGAGTCTGTCTTGGATTATACATTTTCTCTTTCTCCACGTGCTTTTTACCAGTTGAATCCAGAGCAGACAGAAATTCTATATGGAGAAGCGGTTAAGGCGCTAGATATTCAAGGTCATGAGCAGTTGATTGATGCCTATTGTGGTGTAGGGACGATTGGCTTTGCCTTTGCAAAAAAGGTGAAGAGTTTGCGTGGAATGGATATTATTCCAGAAGCCATTGAGGATGCAAAACGCAATGCGACAGCGCTCGGATTAGACAATGCCCACTATGAAGCAGGACTGGCTGAGGAGATTATCCCGCGTTGGTATAAGGAAGGCTATCGGGCTGATGCCCTCATTGTTGATCCGCCAAGGACAGGATTAGATGAGCGATTACTTGAAACCATTGTGCGTTATCAACCAGAAAAAATGGTTTATGTGTCTTGTAATGTATCAACCTTGGCTCGTGATTTGGTTCAGCTAGCAAAGGTCTATCAAGTAGATTATATTCAGTCAGTCGATATGTTCCCCCATACTGCAAGGACCGAGTGCGTTGTGAAGCTGTCCAAACGACAGGTCAGCAAATAACCGGAAAATGATTTTATTTAAAAAAGAAGAGTTTTATCTTCTTTTTTTTCAGTATAAGGGATCTTTCGTAATCTCAAGTCAGTTTTTCACTTAAAGTATTGCTTTGTTAGACAAAAGTTTCTTTCAGTAGAGTATTGTTCTATTAGACACACGAAGTAGCTTTTTCATTTTTTAGTATAAAACGTTTTCTTATGCAAATCGCTTACATGAAATTTTCAAATATGATAGAATAGCTCTTTAGTAACAAAAAGGAGATGGATATGCCCAAAAATGTAAAAGAAGCCTTCCTGTTTACCGTGTTAATGTGTGGTTTTATGGTACTTGGAATGAGCTGTTGGAATCTGTTTTTAGTTGGAAGACTGTCATGGAGTTCCGTTGTGATGGGGTTTGGCCCTGCTTTTCTTGTCGCTTTTACCTTAGATACGTTGCTAGTTGGACCAATCGCTAAAGCGGCTGCTTTTAAGGTGTTAAATCGATTACCAAATCCTGTAAAAGATTGGCAAAAAATTCTCACTATTTCAGGGACAATGGCCTTTTGTATGGTTAGTATGATGTCTTTATATGGTTTGATTGTAAATGGAGTTCCTATTAGCTTTGCGACTTATCGAGTTGCTTGGTTGAGTAATGCCCTGATGGCTTTCCCGCTGAATTTTTTGGTTGCAGGACCGCTCGCACGATTATTATTCAGGCAAATGCTGTTTCTTGTCTCTTCACGACCAGAGGGAGTCTAGAGAAAATTTTTTGTTCCTATATTTAAAGATTGCTTTCTTTTGTGAAAAAAGCTCTCTAGGTTTCAAGTCTCGCATTTTTCATTGCAAAATTCTTTCCTAAATCCTAAGTCTTGTATTTTTCGTTGAAAATACCTACCCTAAATTCTAAGTCTGGTATTGTTCCCTTAAAAACAGTTCTCTAGGTTTCAAGTCTTGTTTTCTTTGTCGAAAAAACTTTCTAGCTTCACGATTCAGCTTGCAATTCCTTCAAAAATAGCCTATACTTAAAGTGGTTATAACCGGTAAGGAGTGAGTATGATGGCTGATTTATCAAATACAAAGCCTCTTTATCTTCAACTAGTGGAGACACTTGAAACAGAGATTCGAGAGAAGCTAGAGGCGAATGAGAAACTACTTTCTGAGAGAGAATTAACACAGGTTTACGGGGTCAGTCGTATTACGGTTCGTTTGGCCTTGCAAGAGTTAGAAAAACGTGGCTTGGTGTATAAGGTGCACGGTAAGGGAACTTTTGTGTCAGAAGTGAGTCATCAAGCAGTTGATTTGTCAATGGCCTATAGTTTTACAGATCAAATGAGACGTGTTGGTCGTGTTCCGAAAACGCAGATTTTATCTTTTGAGAAGATTCAGGCGACTGATTATTTAGCGCAGCGATTACAGGTAGCAGTTGATGATCCTGTTTTTGAATTGGAACGCCTCCGATTAGCTGACGGTATTCCAATGATGTTGGAGCGAACGTATGTACCAGCAGTCCTATTTGAATCTCTTTCTGAAAAGGAATTGCAGGTAAAGCCCTTATATGAAATTTTTGCAGAAGATTTTGAACAGGTGATTCGCTTGGCAGAAGAGGAATTTTATGCTAGTATTGCGCTTGAAAATGAGGCTCGTTTACTTGATATTCAAAATGGAGATGCGGTTTTGCATTTGATTCGTAAGACTTATAATGATAAAAATCGTATCATTGAGTATACTTTTAGTATTGCACGGGCCGATCAGTTTCGATATAAGATTAGCCATACGCGTGGAGAACAGGATTCATCTAAACTCAAATAAGGATATCGTTAAAGAACTTCTAGTTTATCTTTGATTTTGTTGTTATATAAAATAGAGTAGAAATGAACACTAAAACGGAGCCGAAATAGGCTCCGTTTTAATGTTTATTGGCAACAATTTCAAATTTAAAGAATTTCCAATGTTTATAGGTTTCAATGTATTCCAAGACTTCTTCGCTGCCTGTTCGTTTGGTTGTCCGAATTTGTAAGATAACGGGTTCTTTTGATTTTAGCTGCAGGTGTTTTTGTACTTCTTTGGGTGCTGGAAAGACTACCTCGTTTGTTTCAGAATACAATTCTTCTGACATGTGGAGATTGAAATCCAATTTGAAGCGTTGGTATATGGATTGGAAATGCTCTAGGGGTGCTTCTGGTTGCTGGAGGTAACGAGCAGGAATGTAGGACTGGTGATAGATATAAGGCGTATCGCCTACAGAGCGAATGCGGCTAATTTTGTAGTAATAGTCATTTTTATCCAATTGAAGGGTTTCAAGGATACGAGGATCATTGCCTTTTTCACAGGCTAATACTTGCACACTATCTTGCTCAAGTGGGAAGACTTCAATATCGGAAAACTCAACCAATTTCCCCTTGCGAGAGCGAGATACGAAGGTACCCTTTCCTTGTTGCCGGACTAGATAGCCGTCCTTGACTAATTCATTTACAGCACGGATAACAGTGATAGAGCTAACGCTATAGAGTTTTGTGAGCTCAGCTTCGGTATAAAATTTATCACCATTTTCAAATTTTCCTGAGATGATTTGTTGACGTAGGTCATTTTGTATTTGTTGATATTTGGGAATCTTCATGAGAAATCCTTTCTAGCTTAGTGGTAACATCCATTTTCTTACATTTATTATACTAAATTTTTATGAAAATAGAAAATTTTTTAAAAAACGACTGGACATAACCAGTTGTTTGTGTTAATATATTGATAAAGATAAGAAAACGGTTGCAAGGAGGAAACAGTGAAGAATTTTCAAATTCGAGAAGACTTTTACTTGGATGATCGACCGTTTAAGATTTTATCTGGGGCGATTCATTATTTTCGGATACATCCAGATGATTGGTATCATTCCCTGTATAATTTGAAAGCACTAGGTTTTAATACAGTGGAAACCTATGTTCCATGGAATTTACATGAACCCCAAAAGGGAGCTTTCACTACAGAGGGAATAGTGGACATCGAACGTTTTTTAAGCATAGCACAGGAACTTGGTCTATATGCCATTGTTCGCCCCTCACCTTACATTTGTGCAGAATGGGAGTGGGGTGGTTTACCAGCCTGGCTATTAGCAGAGCAGGTGCGTGTGCGGTCGAGTGATTCAGCTTATTTGAGGCATGTAGAAGACTATTACGCTTTCTTATTGCCGATTCTAGCTAAGCACCAATTATCACAAGGTGGCAACATCTTGATGTTCCAAGTGGAAAATGAATATGGTTCCTATGGAGAAGAAAAAGCCTACCTGAGAGCAATCGCAGAGTTGATGAGAAAGTATGGATTAACCGCACCTTTCTTCACTTCAGATGGTCCATGGAGAGCAACCTTACGAGCCGGAACACTCATTGAAGATGATATTTTGGTGACTGGCAATTTTGGTTCTAAGGCAGCTGAGAATTTTGACCAACTACAAGCCTTTTTTGATGAACATGGCAAGAAGTGGCCGCTCATGTGTATGGAATTTTGGGATGGTTGGTTCAATCGTTGGGGTGACGAAGTTATTCGCAGAGATCCAGATGAGCTAGCACTAGCGGTTATGGATACCATTGAACGAGGAAGTATTAATCTCTATATGTTCCATGGTGGAACCAACTTCGGCTTTATGAATGGTTGTTCAGCTAGAGGTCAGGTGGATTTACCACAAGTCACTTCTTATGATTATGATGCGATTTTAGATGAAGCGGGAAATCCAACTAAGAAATTTTATAAACTGCAAGAGCTGATGAAAAAAAGCTATCCGCAGCTTGATTATGCAGATCCATTGGTCAAAGAAGCCAAGGCTTATCCAACGGTATCCTTAAATGATAAGGTGAGCTTGTTTTCTATCCTTGAAAATGTAAGCGATTGCCAAGAGGCCTTTTATCCCAAATCAATGGAAGAACTTGGTCAGAATGTTGGTTATACGTGTTATCGCACGTGGATTGAGAAAGATAAGTTAGAAGCAGAGCGCTTGAGAATTATTGATGCTAGGGATCGCGTACAGGTATTTCTAGCAGGCGAGAAAGTTGCGACGCAATATCAGGAAGAAATCGGCGAAGACATCTTCTTGAATCAGCTAACCAAAGAAACAGACTTGACGATTTTAGTCGAAAATATGGGTCGTGTAAATTATGGTCATAAGTTGACCGCACCGACACAACGAAAAGGACTAGGTCGTGGAGTTATAGCAGATTTACACTTTATTGGCCAGTGGGAGATGTATCCCCTACCACTAGATAGGCTTCAGGAGCTGGATTTTACCAAAGAATGGCAAGAAAATCAGCCAGCCTTCTATCGCTACCATATCAATGTGGAGCATGCTCAAGATACCTATCTTGATATGACTGGTTTTGGAAAAGGTGTTGTCTTTGTAAATCAACAAAATATGGGTCGTTTCTGGGAACGAGGACCAATCCTTTCCCTCTATATACCAAAAGGATACTTAAAGAAAGGAGAAAATGAAATTATTGTCTTCGAAACTGAAGGCACATATAGAGAGAATCTTCGTTTCTCACCAGAACCTATCTATAAAGATATATTATAAAACGTAAAAGGAGAGTATACTATGGCAATTATAGGAGTTCGTATTGATGGCCGGTTGATCCACGGACAGGTAGCCAACCTTTGGACTACAAAATTAAATATTTCACGGATTATGGTAGTAGACAATGATGTTGTCAACAATGACATTGAAAAATCTGGTTTGAAATTAGCCTGCCCACCAGGTGTGAAATTGTCTGTTTTACCAGTTGAAAAAGCGGCAGCAAACATTTTAGCAGGGAAATATGATTCCCAACGTCTCTTTATCGTTGCAAAACGTCCAGCTCCAATCTTGGGCTTGGTCGAACAGGGCGTGACGATTCCAGAATTGAATGTTGGAAATATGTCTCAGTCACCTGAAACACGTTCTGTCACTCGTTCAGTAAACGTTGTGGATGAAGATATTAAGGTCTTTGATGAATTGCATGCTAAAGGCGTGAACTTGATTCATCAAATGGTTCCAGGTGATACTGCGAAAGACTTCTTACCATTGCTTGCGAAGGTGAGATAAGATTATTCGGTTACATTTGTCTTGTTTCAATCTAAGGAATCAGACATGAAACAATTATAAAAAATTTTTAGGAGGTTACATCATGATTCAATGGTGGCAAATTCTTTTACTTACCTTGTACTCAGCTTATCAAATCTGTGATGAGTTGACCATCGTATCATCTGCCGGCTCACCAATGTTTGCGGGCTTCATCACAGGACTTGTAATGGGAGATTTGAAAACAGGTCTGTTGATTGGTTCAGCTTTGCAATTGGTGGTACTTGGTGTCGGTACCTTTGGTGGTGCTTCTCGTATCGACGCAACGTCTGGTGCGGTGTTGGCAACTGCCTTCTCAGTAGCACAAGGAATTGATGCTGAAATTGCGATTTCAACAATCGGTGTTCCAGTAGCGGGTCTTTTGACTTATGCAGATATCCTTGGTCGCTTCACAACTACTTACTTTGCTCACCGTGTGGATGCTGCGATTGAACGTTTTGACTATAAAGCAATTGAACGCAATTATCTCTTAGGTGCGCTTCCTTGGGCAGCTTCTCGTGCTGTTCCTGTCTTCCTTGCTCTTGCCTTTGGTGGTGCTCTTGTTGAAACCATGGTGACAACAATTGAGTTACCTCAATACAAATGGATTGCAGCCGGTTTAACTCTTGCAGCTCGTATGCTTCCAGGTCTTGGATTTGCAATCTTGCTTCACTATCTTCCACTTAAACGCAACCTTCACTACCTCGCAGCAGGTTTTGGTATCACGGCAATGTTGTCTGTACTTTATGGAAACGTAGCATCATTGGGTGGTGCAGTTGCTGGTGCTGTTGAAGGCTTTAATGGAAACTTCAAAGGTTTGTCTATGATTGGTATTGCGATTATCGGTATCTTGTTGGCAGTGCTTCACTATCAAAATGCACGTCGTACCGTAGCTGCGCCTACCACATCAACTGTAGAAAGTGGGGAAATTGAAGATGATGAAATCTAATTACAGACTTACAAAAGAAGATTTTAATCAAATTAACAAACGTAGTTTATTTACTTACCAATTAGGCTGGAACTATGAGCGGATGCAGGCTTCAGGCTATCTATACATGCTCTTGCCTCAACTTCGTAAAATGTACGGAGATGGTACTCCTGAACTACAAGAAATGATGCGTTTGCACACTCAATTCTTTAATACTTCACCATTCTTCCACACTATTATCGCAGGTTTCGACCTTGCCTTGGAAGAAGAACAAGGTATCGCAGCAAAAGATGCGGTTAATGGTATCAAGACAGGTCTCATGGGACCATTTGCTCCACTTGGTGACTCTATCTTTGGTTCACTTGTTCCAGCCATTATGGGTACAATTGCAGCGTCAATGGCAGCAGGTGGTAACATTGTTGGTGTCGTTGGTATTGCCCTTTGGGTAGGAGCAGCGGTTGTCTATGATATCTTCCGTTGGAAACAGTTGGAATTTGCCTACAAAGAAGGTGTGAAATTGGTAACCACCATGCGTGATACCTTGAATGCCCTTGTTGATGCAGCTTCTGTTCTTGGGGTATTCATGATGGGTGCCTTGATTGCAACCATGATTAACGTTGAAGTAACAGCGCCATTCCACGTTGGTGAAAAGATGATTGATGTGCAAGACTTGCTTAACCTCATCTTCCCACGCTTGTTGCCAGCTATCATTACAGGTGCTATCTTCTGGTTGCTTGGTCGTAAAGGTATGACTTCTACAAAAGCAATCTTGCTGATTATTGTAGCAGCACTTGCAATGTCTGCATTTGGTTACTTTGTATTCGGAATGGGAGTATAAAATTAGAAACTTAGGTGTGATATGTCAAAACAGTTAATACTCGTCAGTCATGGACAATTTTGTGAGGGATTGAAGCAAAGTACAGAGATGATTATGGGTCCTCAGGACAACATTCATACAGTATCATTGCTCCCTGCAGAAGGGCCAGAAGAATTTCAAGCCAAATTTTTGGATACGATTCAAGGATTGGATGATTTTGTAGTCTTTGCTGACTTGCTGGGGGGAACACCTTGTAATGTGGTTAGTAAACTAATCTTAGAAGGTCGCGAAATTGATCTTTATGCGGGAATGAATATGCCGATGGTCATTCGTTTTATCAATGATGCTCTTCTTGGTACGACATCACGCTATGATGAAAGTACATCCGAATACATCCAGTATGTGAACGATGTACTTGCTGGCATGTCAGATGACGAAGATGAATAGACTTTAAGTATCCTCAGGAGCAGGCAGAAATGCCAGCTCCTGTTTGAGTTTTGAGAGTGTTGCTTTAATCATAGAAAATTGTGTATTATTAAGAACCAGTATTCATAAGCCCTGAATAGAGTTACGGAGCTGTGAATACAGGTTTCAACTACTGAAAGGAGAAATCATGATTGAAATTAGTCCATTTGGAAGTGAAAGGGCAAGGAAGTATCATCTGGTCAACGAAGCTGGGATGCAGGTGAATTTGACCAATTTTGGGGCACGGATTGTGGAGATTTTGCTTCCTGTTGAAGAGGATGGTGGTTTGCGCAATGTAAGTCTATCTGCTTCTTCTGATGAAGAATATAAGACAAAAGATCCCTATCCTGGAGCGACTATTGTACCAGTCGCAGGCCGTATTTCAAAGGCACAGGCAGAGATTAAAGGAAAGGTATATCACTTTACAGAAAATGAACCAGGTCGCACCTTGCACGGTGGGGTGAATACGGCAAATGAACAGTATTGGGATGTAGAAGTAAATGAGGCGGCAAATAGCGTTTGCTTTACGATTACGCTTTCTGACGGCTCCAATGGCTTTCCGGGGGATGTGCGGGTCAAGGCTTGCTATCGCTTGACCGAGGATAATACACTTGAAATTACCTATACAGCTCAATCAGATAAGGATACGATTTTTAATCCGACTAACCATGTCTACTTTAATCTGACCGGAGATGTTCGGCAAGATGTGGCTGACCACCAGATTCGCATTGCAGCTGAAACCTATGCGCCATTAGGAGAGGATAATCTGCCTCTTGGAAGATTAGAGTCTGTTGAGGGGACACCATTTGATTTCCGAGTTGGAGGAACGTTTGCCCAAGGATTTACTTTGGAACATCCGCAAAATCAATTGGTTAAAGGCTATGATCATCCTTGGGTCTTGAATCAGGTAGCAGAGCCAGTTGAGGTGGTTAGTCCAGATCAGCGCATTCGTTTGACGGTTACAACCAATCAACCAGCAGTTGTGATTTATACCTATAATTTTCCAAGTCAGGATATGGCAGTCTTTCATGGTGCCTTTAGTTTGGAATGTCAAGGACTACCCAATGCCTGCAATGTAGAAGGATTCGGATCGATTTTACTCGAAAAAGACCAGTTATTTGAACATGTGACGAGCTATAAGTTTACATGGTTCTAGTCTTTCGTTTTCATCTATTATATTGTTAACGCGCCTTACCTAATTTTAATTATGCTTGCGACACGTTGCCTAGTACTAAATCAAAACGAACAAAGGGAGAGTTCAAATGTTGAAAATATTCCTTTGTTCGTTTTGATATTTATTTTCTGATAAAAGCCTTTTGACTATCTAAATTTAGAAAGGCTATAGCTACCAAAGGCGATAATCCAAATGGTGGAGCCGATTGCTCCCCAAAGGGTTGCTTCTTGGAGGAACAAGGTCGCAAAGACAAA
This sequence comes from Streptococcus sp. zg-86, assembly GCF_017639855.1. Classification (NCBI taxonomy): domain Bacteria; kingdom Bacillati; phylum Bacillota; class Bacilli; order Lactobacillales; family Streptococcaceae; genus Streptococcus; species Streptococcus zhangguiae. The sequence continues at coordinate 376,037 of NZ_CP072115.1, forward strand.
GAGGAAAAAGCCGATGGTAATGGGATTTAAGAAGCGGTAGGCAGGCATGAGGTACCCGTTTGCCATGAAGTCTTGAGACTTGCGATAGTTGAGATGTGCGAGCATAACTAAAACATAAATAGCGATGTAGACACCTGATGAAGAAGCTGTAATCAAGGTAAAGGCATCGGATACGCCAGGAAGGATACTGATTGCAGCGGCAAGTGCGATAACCACTGCAGAGGTGATAATGGCATTTTGTGGAACGTTTTGCCGTGATAGGGTGTTGATCTTGAATTTTTTGAGCAAGGCATTTGGTGCATCATGTGCAAGCTGGTAGAGGTGTCGCCCAGTAGAATACAGGGTCGAATTGAGGGCAGAGGCAGCAGAAGTCAGGACGACAAAGTTAATCAAGCCGGCGGCCCATTTAATCCCTGCTAATTCAAACACCGTTACAAAGGGAGAGCCAGCTGTTGCTAAGTTCCTCCAAGGGATAATCGCCATGATGGCAAGTAGGGCTCCACCATAGAAAAAGACGATGCGGACAGGGATTTCCTTAATGGCTTTTGGTAGTACTTTGCGAGGATTTTCCGTCTCAGCAGTTGTTACCCCGATAAATTCCATCATCAGATAGGCAAAGAAGACCATTTGAAAGGCGACGATAAAGTTTAGTGGTCCATTTGGAAAGAGACTGAATCCGTCGCTGATATTGGTCAAACTGGCAAGACCAGTCGGTGTTTCAAATCCTGTCAAAACCATGAAAATGGCGGTCGCAATTAGAGCTAAAATAGCGATAATTTTAATCATGGCAAACCAGAACTCGACTTCTCCGAAGATGCGGACGGCAATCAAGTTGACCATGCCTAAAATGATAAGAAAAACCAATTGGATAATCCAAGCAGGCCAAGTTGGAAACCAGAATTGGACGTATTCTGCGACAGCAGTAATTTCTGCCATACCGATAAAGACGACCGAGAGCCAGTAGGACCAGCCGGCAAAGTAGCCCCAGCCCTTTCCCACATAGTGGGTGATAAAGTTGATAAAGGTGTGCTGGTCGGGATCGCGGTAGAGCATCTCGCCGATTGCCCGCATCATCAGGTACATGAAGCTGCCTGTGATCATATAGATAAAGACGATTGAAGGACCAGTCAGACTGATAGAGCGCCCAGCGCCTAGGAATAATCCTGTTCCGATTGTTCCTGCAATAGCCATGATTTGGACATGGCGGTTTTGCAGGCTCCTTTCCATTTTGTTGGTTGAATGATGGTGTTTCTCACTCATTGTATCTTTCTCTCCTCTAGGTTAATATAAGAATTTTCTAATTTTATCATAATTTTCCCCCTTTGTAATCTTTTGAGCACTTATCATCAGTATTTTTAGTGAAAAGGACAGAATGAGTAATCATATGATTACTCATTATCTCTAAAACCTTTGATTAAAGCAAGGCAAGAAAGCGCTTTTTACTGTAAATCTTCCCTTTTTTTCTCCCTTTTCCCATTGTAATATGCTATAATGGGAAAAAATAAATGAAGGTGGAAACATGAATACGATTAATCTTTCCCTTCCTGTAGCCCAAGTGATTGAAGAGCATCCTGAGGTACTCGAAATTTTAGTGGAACTTGGCTTTACTCCGCTTGCCAATCCTTTGATGCGTCAGACACTTGGAAAAACGGTGTCGCTTAAGCAAGGGGCTAAGATGAAGGGAATTGATTTGGCCCAAGTCCAGTCAACCTTGGAGTGGAATGGATATGATGTCATTGGAGGAGAAGCATGACAGATGAGCGCATTCATATCTTAAAAGATATTTTATTAGACCTGCACCAAGGGGCGAGTCCGGATAGTGTCCAAGAACGATTTAATCAAACCTTTGCTGGAGTATCTGCTATTGAGATTTCGCTCATGGAGCATGAATTGATGAATTCTGATTCGGGAGTGACCTTTGAAGATGTCATGTCCTTGTGCGATGTCCATGCCAATCTATTTAAACAGGCGATTCAACATGTAGAGGTGGCAGATGCAGATCAGGCGGGTCATCCGGTACGTGTTTTTAAAGATGAAAATTTAGCCTTACGAGCAGCTCTAATCCGGATTCGTCGTTTGTTAGAGAGTTATGAGCAGGCAGAAGATTCGGCCATTCGCACGGAAATCATCAAAGGCTTGCAGCGCCAACTAGCCTTGTTAGGGCAGTTTGACAACCATTATCGTCGTAAGGAAGAACTGTTCTTTCCCTTGATGGAAAAATACGGACATGATTCACCACCCAAGGTTATGTGGGGAGTGGATGACCAAATTCGGGACTTGTTTGCGATTGTTCAAACGGATAGTCAGCAATTAGAAGAGCAAGGAATTGAGGTTTTAAAACAGAGTTTTGAAGCCTTTGCAGTCGAATTTGAAAGTATGATTTTCAAGGAAGAATCGATTTTGCTAATGATTCTGCTCGAATGTTTTACGCAAGATGATTGGCTACAAATTGCAGGAGAAAGTGATACCTTCGGTTATGCGATTATTCGTCCCAAAGAGAAATGGACACCGGAAAGACACAACTTTACCTCAGAGAGAAATGAAGAAGCTGTTTCAGAAGTCGTAGGGACTGAGCAGGTGATTCATCATAGGATTGATACACCTGATGGAGAATTAAGCATTTCCTTTACGCCTAAAAAGCAATCAGAACAAGAAACACAGGCCTTTGGAAATGGCTATTTGTCTATTGAACAGGCGAACTTGATATTGAATCATTTGCCCATGGAAATTACCTTTGTGAATAAGGATGATATTTTCCAGTATTATAATGATGCGGTACCGAGCGAGGAGATGATTTTCAAACGCACGCCAAGTCAGGTTGGCCGGCATGTGGAATTGTGTCATCCGCCTAAATTATTACCGAAAGTACGAGCGATTTTCACCGCCTTGCATGAGGGGCGCAAGGACAAATTTGAGATGTGGTTCAATTCAGAATCTCGTGGGCAATTTGTTCATGTGACCTACAAAGCTGTGCGTGATGTGGCTGGAGAATTTCAAGGAGTCTTGGAATATGTTCAAGATATTGCGCCCTATCGGGCAATTGAAACAGATGTGTATAGGGAGATTGACGAATGAGTTATGAACAGGAATTTCTAAAAGAATTCGAGGCTTGGGTCAATACTCAAGTGATGATAAATGAAATGGCTATGGAAGAAAGCCGCCGCGTCTTGGAAGAAGACAAGGATGAGCGTGCAGCGGATGCCTACATTCGCTATGAAAGCAAGGTAGATGCCTATCGCTTTATTCAGGGAAAATTCGCTAACTATGCTGCGGGCAAAGGATTCCATGATTTACCGGATGAACTGTTTGGCAAACGAAGTTATTAAGGATAAGATAAAAGGAGATTAGGAGAAAAATGGCAAAGAAAAAAGTAAACCGTAAAAAACAATTAAAACGTGAATGGGCAAAATTGAAAAAAGCAGGTCGTGAGCGTTTGGAACAAGTTGTTGATGTAGCTGAAACAGTAGTTGATAAGGCTGTTGAGCAAGTTAAGGAAGCTGTTGCAGAAATCAAGGAGCAGGCAGCAACAAGTCTAGAGGATTTCCAAGCACTGCCAGAACTTGAGGCTATTCCTGCTAGTCGTTTGGAAACATTCTACCAAGCAGGTATTCAAAGTGTGGCTGATTTTGCAACATGGACAGAAAAAGATTTGGTAGCCTTAAAAGGTATCGGTGCAGCAACGATTAAGCAATTGAAAGAAAAAGGCATTGCTTTAAAGGATTAAGACTGGTTTGAAGTAAGAGAGGGCTAAGGGATGAGTTGGCTTGCAGAGTTGATTGGTGAGTTGCTGATAGGGGTATTGTTTGATCGGGATGCAAAAGAATTTCGCTCTTCTAAAACTCTCGTCTTCTACGCAATCTGTCGGAATCTCTTTCATCTTGTTTTGATAGCTCTTTTTGTTACCCTAATCTGGTATACAACCTATCAAGGGGGCTTAGTCAACTATTTCTTTGCTCTATTTTGCTTGATCGTACTGCTTTTTCAGATAGGCTCTTTTTATTCATGGAATAAACAGGGAGTTAGACAGTTTCGGTTACTGAGATCAAGAAGAAGCTGAGTGGATACTTGCAGGCAACAGAGCTAACTCACAATGAAATCACAGGTGAAAGATCTTAAAGGGGCAATCTTGGAGCCTGGAGCCAGCAAAGCACCCAACTAAACCAATTAAACTTAAGCTAGAAAATGTTCAGGGTGTAAAGAGCCATATAACAGGCTCGGGCTTTGCCGAAAAAGAAGATAGCTCATGGGAACCCACTGAAAAATTCATCAAATTGATGGCTTTTTCAGTGGGTTCCTTTCGTGTTTGTGACAGGTTGAGAACCAAAGATGTAGCCCCTCATTACTATAAAACTAGTTACAGCTACACCTTCGAGGACAATCAGGAGCCTGACTTTTAATTTATTTAACATGCGTTGTTGCTATCTCTTTTTTTGTATGATAGCGACATCATAACAAGATTGACTTGGAGATTTTATCACAAGAAAAGGGCTCTTTGTCGGCTGTAGTGGGTGATAAAGAGCAATATTTATTTGAATCGATATCTTTCCAAATCAATTATCTGATTATAATCCGTTTCTGAATCAATATGATGAGCAACTTCAATCAAAATGATAGGTAATTGCAATAGCAATTGCCTCACTTGATGTGCGTTGTCTTTGTCCAAGGATGCTGTAATCTCATCTGCCAGCACAATATCTTTTTTCCGAAGTAGGCAACGGACTAATTCTAGCCGTAGACGCTGTCCACCTGAAATGTTTTCTCCGTTATTTTTTAGTTGATACTCTAGAATATTTGTGATTTCATTCGTTAAACCAACCTGCTCTAGATAATAGAGTAATTCTTGGTCTGACATCTCCTGACCTAAAGTCAAGTTTTCCCGAATGCTCCCATGGCTGAAAAATGGATTCTGAGAAATATAAGCCACATTTCCTTGATAGTGATTAAATTCTTGTCCAGCTTTGTTACGCACGAAGATTCGACCATTATTCGGGGCTACCTTTCCTGCCAACAGGCGTAGGAGAGTTGACTTTCCAGTACCACTAGCTCCCTTTATTAAAACGTTACTTGGCTTCGATAATCTGAGTGAAAAATTGTAAAAGAGTGCTTGTTCTCCAATCTGTTTTGAAACATCGACTGCAACAAGTTCTGCCAAAGATTCGACTGTCGTATAAGATGCCTCTAAACAAGGTTCTTCTAGCAAAGAAAATATTTTTTCTTTTACTGCCTGTGAACGCTGAATATCAGATACACTATACATAATCTTTTGGATAGGTCCGCTAAGATTCATTGTGGCTATATACATAGCGACCAAACTGGCTGTTGATAGCTCTCCCCCCTTTTTTTGTAGTAACAGACCAAGTGCAAGAGGTAGTACCTGACTAAGAAATTCTAAAGGCCCATTGAAAAAATAAACGACATTACCAGTCCATTCATTTTTCCAGCGAGTGTTCTCATAACATTCATTGTTTTTTGTCAACTTGGCAAAATTTTCTTTGATAGCACCATAAAAATAAATCGTATCAGCTCCCTTAAAAAAGTCTCCTACAGATAGATGGAAAGCCTTTTGCTTTTCAGAAAAATCTGCTCCACTGTCTATTAAACGATTGTTCATCAACCATTGAGGTAAAGGACGAAGAAAAGAAAAGACTACAAAAACTAGACCAAGCCAAAAATTTTGCACCAAAATAAAAGTAATCGTTGTACAAAGTATAAACACTCTTCCGACTATCATATCTAAAGGTAAAAAGAAGCGGTTATACAGTACTTCCATATCTTGTGTAACAATTGAAACTTTTTCATCATACACAAAGGATTCTTGTAAAAATAATTTATTAATAAGCTGATTTTTTAAGCGAACTTGAAGATGGCGTTGCAGATTATTACTGGCAAAATTTGCTAACAACATCGTGCTATAAAAAAATAAATGCAGACAAAATCCATATATAATAAAGTGTAGTATCGTATCAATTGTAAGTTGTCCTTCACGAATACTCAACAACTTATCCAATAGTAATGGCTTAATGAGAATCATCCCACTATTCAAAAACACTCCGATTAAAAAATAAACAAAGATGTTAGTTTTTATATATTTTAGCAATTTCATAAATAAACCTATCTAAAAATGAAGCGAATATTCATAAAAGCCTCAGTATAATAGTTGTACACAAGCCAACTTTAACTGAGGCTATCTAATATTTTAGTGAGCTAGTATTTGATGTTACTTATTAAGAGTGATTATCTTTTGAATCAGACTCACCAAATTGCAATTAATTATTAAAAAATAAACTAAAACTCATTTCCATCCTCATCGCAATAATGATCACGCATTGCCAATATATCAAATTGAGTAGTGTTCTTATTTTCAATTACAATCATTTTTACACCTCCTCTCTTTTTACATCAAGATAATCACAATATTCCTTGTTTAGTATAAATAATTCAAGATTTTTATCAATTTTCTTTTTTACTTGATTACATAATGTTCTTTGTTTATTACTTCTATGTTTAGGTGGGCAAAAGCCTGACTTACAAATTAAAGCATTTGGACACTTCTGACATTCTGAATCTATAGTCAAGTGCCATCTGTCAAATTTTTCATGATTAAATTTACCATGTACACTTCCAAAGATATTAGAATTAGAATACAAGGCAACAGTACATGTTTGAATCACACCTTTTACGTTAAAAGTATAGTGATTTTTTCTGTTTGCATAACAGTTGAACAAATTCGTTATTATACCTCTAGCAGCGGGGACATTATATCCTTTTTTTATAGCAAATTTTGATAATTCAAAGCTAGCATCTGGATCAGGCAATGTCACTTTATAATTTCGAGAACGCTCCCCACATCCCCAACTACCTACGTTATAAAAATAAAATCTAAATCGTTTATCATGCTTAAAAGATTCCCCATCTGATCCCAAAAAAATCTTAACATTATTGAAATTTTCTTTTGATATATTAAATCTTAAATTACAACAAAAATTCAAATTTGAATTTTGTAAACATCTAATATTCTCGAGTATCTTACTATATGAACCTTTTCCATTGTGTAATACTCTTTGAAAATTATGACTTTCCTCATCTCCATCAAGTGTTATTTGAAAACTACTAACGCTATAGCCTAAAATTAACTGATGAATAATTCGTTCATTAAGCAGATATCCATTAGTTGTTATACTAGCAGAATAATCAACTCCATTTTGAGAACAAATAGTCATAAATTTTTCTGAAAGATTCTTTATCGTTTTTAGCCCCAATAAAGGCTCTCCTCCAAACCATGATACATGCATATATTTAAACATAGATTCAGCTAATAATTTTTCTGTAAATTCGACTATCGCAGCCTCAGTTTCCTCGCTCATTTTTATATTTTCAAATTTTTCATAACAATATTTACATCTAAAATTGCAGTCTCCATGTGTTAAAATTGTAAATTCTAATGTCTCCATTTCAGTATTTCTAACATAATCTATTGTCTTCTCAAATTCATTTTCTTCTTGAAAATAATTATACTTACTCAAATAATTTTCATACTGCCTCTTAACCACTAAATCATTTTCAACAGCATCTAATAAATCATTTGTAATGAAGCAAGAGTGATTATTTTTACTATTAAAAAATAACTCCCCTGTTTCGGTTTTCTTTCTTAAAATATATGGAGAGAGTATCTGCATTTTAAATACCTCAAAATTCATAATAATGGTAATAACTTCTATCACTATAGACAATTCAATACAGCTCAACTAGTACATTACTTTTATGTTACCTAGTGAATTTCTAATGATAATTTTACCAAATCATCATTTCGAGGTGATTTTTTCCCATATATGCTGACTAACCATTTTCGGTTAACATTTTTTTCAAATGTCCTTCATAGGTTTGTGCCAAGTGGTCACTACCTGATAACTTCATGGCTCCAATGCACTTCTTCATTTCAATAATCGCCAATTTACTTCCTGTTTTGCGATAACGATAAAGATTTTGAGCATAAAGAAAAACAAGTCTTTCATAAATTTCTGTTTCGATAAAGAAGCACTGTTTCAATTGCTTCTCAAAATACAATGCATCCATAAGATTTTGTCGCTCAATACAGGTAATATAGGCATTAAGTAACATGGTCGAAATCAAGCGTCGATTAGTAGGAATTTCTTTATAAAAGTCTGAACGTCTAGACATTTCCCTTGCTAAAACCATGAAAACATCATGTTTAAGGACATCTAAAGTGTTTGAAAAAATCAAAAGTTCATAATAACCCCAGTATTCTACACTAAATAAATAATCAGTTAAATTCTCTAAATCCTTTTCATCGTAATAATTTTCTCCTGATAAATCTTGCAGGCGAATTTTCAATAAAATAATATTGATTTGATGAAATTTCTCACGTTTTTCCTCCGCTTCCATCTGAGAATAAAGAAGTTTTTTCATTCCTTCTACGTCTCGAGTAGACACAAAATGACGTACTTTCGATAAGAGTTCGTTTAATTCATCTCTATGAAAATCATGAACTGCATACATAAACTCATCAATTGGCATGTTTATTACATCTAAAATGAGCATAAACTTTGAAATGGTTAAATCAGTCTCTCCTTTTTCAAACCGAGATAGTTGAGATGTTGATATACCAGCATTTGCGACATCTTTTAATCGTAATCCCCTTGATTCTCGAAACTTTTTAAAAATTTCTCCAAAATTTTTCATCTCTCTTCCTCCTGCACGCATATATGGGAAAAATTTGTAGTTTGTTTCATAATAGCATACAATAAAGAAAAACAAAAGCGAGGATTATCACATGAAAAAACACCATTTCTTAACTCTTCTTCTTGTTGTTTTAGAAGGTATTATCGTCATTGTTGTAGGTTAAAAAAATCTAGTTGCTCGAAATGAACAACTAGATTTTTTTATTCCTGTTATAATAAAAAATAAGTAGTAATAGACGAAATGGTCATTTTTGAAATTAAATGAGTATCAGAGAAAATCTTAGTATAGAACTCAAGTAAAGGATTTTTCAGTAAAAACCGCTAGCCTAGGATTTAAGTAAGCTGTTTTTTGGAGAAAGAATTTAGCCTAGAACTCAAGTAAAGGATTTTTCAGTAAAAATCGCTAGCCTAGGATTTAAGTAAGCTGTTTTTTGGAGAAAGAATTTAGCCTAGAACTCAAGTAAAGGATTTTTCAGTAAAAACCGCTAGCCTAGGATTTAAGTGAGCGATTTTTCGTTAAAACATTCTATCTAGAGTCACAGTGAATCTTTTTTAATCGAAAACTTTCTCTTTTATTTTTCAAGGCCATCAATTGATTTATGCCTATATTATGTTAGAATGGAAATAGATTCATGAAAGGGGTATCATTGCTGTTGTTACAATCATTAGCTGATGTTTCTCATTTAGTATATCACTCATCGGAAGCTCATTTTACAGCCTCTATTGATGAGCTCATTTTGGCAGATGTTTTTCTAAAGGAGATTGATCGACAGAAAGGGCAACTAATTTGGCATCTATGGCCTCTTGAAAGGACGGTCATTTTGGGAATGGCTGATTGCCGTTTGCCCCATTTTGAAAGAGGTGTCGAGCTGATTCGTCAGCATGGTTACCAACCGCTTGTTCGTTCTATCGGTGGACTAGCTGTTGTAGCAGATGCAGGGATTGTCAATCTTTCTTTAATCATCCCTGATCATCTGGGAGGTAAAAAGTTAGATATGGGACAGGCCTATCAACTTATGGTAGTCTGTCTTAAGGAAATTCTCCCGGTAGCCGCTCATGAAGTAGAAGTTCGTGAAATAAGTGATTCCTACTGTCCAGGGACCTACGATTTGAGTATCAGAGGTCAGAAATTTGCAGGCTTGGCGCAAAGGCGCATCAAATCGGGTATTGCTATTTCAGCCTATATTAGTCTATCTGGTAAGCAGGAGGAACGAGGTGTGTTGATTCGGGAATTTTACCAGGTAGCTGCGGGGGATTCAGTGCCCCAACCAACCTATCCAAAAGTCAATCCTGCTTCGATGGCGACCTTATCTGATTTGCTAGCTCAGCCTGTTCGAATGGAAGATGTTATGGGAGGGTTACACCAGTTGATACAGAACCTAGGACAAACACCGATAGACTATCGTCTGAGTTTGGAAAATTTAGCAGATTTTGCGAAAGGCAAGCGAGATGCAATAGAACGTCATCAGAAAGTAGGGATAGGTTAATATGGTAGATATAAGTCGCTTATTTACACCATTTTCTATGGGAGATGGTATCGAATTGGACAATCGCTTTGTTCTATCGCCCATGGTGACTAATTCCTCTAGCAAGGAAGGTTATGTTAGTCAGGATGATTTGGCTTATGCAAAGCGCCGAGCAGCAGCTGCACCCTTGCAAATTACAGGCGCAGCCTATGTCAATCCTTACGGTCAATTGTTTGAATTTGGCTTTAGTGTATCCAAGGATGAAGATATTGCTGGTCTTCGTCAATTAGCACAGGCCATGAAAGCAGAAGGAGCAATAGCTATCTTGCAACTGACGCATGCGGGACGTTTTTCTTCGCATACACTAGCACGAGAAGGCTTTGTCTATGGTCCAAGTCCGATGCATTTGCAATCGCCTATTCCTCACGATGTTAAGGCTCTAACAGTTGAACAAATCAAGGCTATCGTAGAGGATTACCGTCAGGCAACGAGACGAGCCATTGAAGCTGGATTTGATGGTGTGGAAGTGTCTTCTGCCCAACGCTTACTTATTCAGACTTTTTTCTCTACTTTTTCCAATCAGCGTACAGATGACTATGGTGCGCAAGATTTTTCTAGTAGGGCACGGTTAACCTTTGAAGTGTTGGAGGCTGTTCACGGGGTAATCGTTAGTGAAGCAAGACGTCCTTTTCTGCTTGGTTTTCGAGCAACTCCTGAGGAAACGAGGGGGCATCAGATTGGCTATTCGATTGACGAATTTCTCCAGTTAGTCAAGGAGGTAATGGACAGAGTGCCTCTTGCTTATTTGGCGATTGCTAGCTGGGGACATGATGTTTTTCGGAATCGCGTTCGCTCTACTGGTCGCTATCAAGGACAATTAGTCAACCAAGTGATTTATCAACAGTTGAAGGGACAGATTCCCATTATGGCAACAGGCGGTATCAATAGTCCTGAAAAGGCGATTGAGGCCTTGGCACATGCGGATTTGGTTGGAGCTTCAACTCCCTTTATCGTGGATCCTGAGTTTGTTCAAAAGATAAGAGAAAATCGAGCGCAGGATATTCATTTGAAGATTAAAGCTGCGGACTTGCCTTCCTTAGCGATTCCTCAAGCCTCTTTTAAGGATATTGTTCCGTTAATGGATTATGGAGAATCCTTGCCTGCTGATTCGCGTAGTTTGTTTCGAGAGTTGGCTATCAATTATGAGAAGGAGGAAGCATGAAGTTTGGTATTTTAGACTATGGGGTTATTGATGAGGAACAGACAGCAGAGGAGGCCTTACAGGCGACAGTGGCTTTAGCTATACGGGCTGATGAGCTTGGTTTTCATCGTTTTTGGGTTGCAGAGCACCACAATCTTCCTGCTTTTTCAATTAGCACTCCAGAAATCGTGATGGCTCATTTGGCCAACCAAACCAAGACAATTCGAATTGGTTCTGGTGGGATTATGGGCTTACATTATAGCCCCTATAAGGTGGCAGAAATTGCCCGTACCCTAGCTACCTTGTATCCAGAACGGATAGATATTGGCTTGGGCAATTCATTGGGGACAGCTCTCGTTCATCAACATTTAAACAGTTCCTATACTAGTCGAGAATATGGTATCTGGTTAGAAAAATTATTGAGTTATCTGAAGGATGAAGATGTAGCTATTACAGCCAGTCCCAAGTCCCAGTCTTCGGTCGAATTATTCGTTTTAGGAACGGGAGGTCGTTCGGTTCATGAGGCTGTACGATTGGGGATGGGCTTTACCTATGGTAGCTTTCCGTTCATCGTTCAAAATCCTCTAGAAACAGCAGCTACATTAGGGACAGCCTACCGCGAGGGACATCTAGCTTCTACTCAGAAGCAAGGGAAATTCCTCCTAGCTTTGTTTGTTGTGATTGCCGAGACGAAGGAGCTAGCAGAAGAGTTGGCTCGTCCCTTGGATTTATGGATGTTGGGGAAAAATGATTTTAATGAATTTTCCCATTATCCTAGTGGGGAAACAGCTAGAACATATGTCGTGACGGATGCTGAAAAAGTTCAGATGGCAGCAAATCGTATGCGAATGTTGGTTGGAGATGTCGCTATGGTTCAGCAGGCAGTTCATAAATTAGTTGCGGTATCAGGAGCAGATGAAGTTATTTTTATTCCTCTTATTCCTGATCAAACTAATCGAATGAAAGCCTTGGAACTGCTAGCGACTATTGAAATAGATGATAAATAAGAAAGGAAATAGTATGAAAAAAATTGCAAATTATCTTTGGATTGAACAAGAGGAAGAACAATATGTCATCAGCATGACACCAGAATTACAAGATGATATTGGAACCATTGGCTATGTGGAATTTTCAGAAGGGGATGTGCTGGAAAAAGACGATATAATTTTAAACTTAGAGGCGTCAAAAACAGTTATGGCGATTTTAAGTCCATTAGCTGGTAAGGTTGTTGAGCGTAATACAGCAGCATTGGAACAGCCTCTCTTATTAAATTCAGCAGATCCGGCAGAGCATTGGTTGATTAGGTTGACTGATGTCGATGTCGCAGCATTTGAAGCTCTCGAAGATGCGTAAAGAACGGGAATGTCAACTGATTAAGCAAATGATTGGTTTCTTAGGTGGTGAAGAAGGAAGTAGCGAGGATAGGGATGAACTTCTGATTATCTGGCGAGGCTTGGTCAATCGACGACCAGCTGGCCTTCTTTCGGAAGAATACCTCGCTTGTGAAAAAGAATTTCTAACCGACTATCATCAGAAACACCAGCGTTCTCTAGCAGATTGTGAAAAAACGCTTCATCCCAATATCTTACTCTACTATGGGGATATTTGTCATTTGCAGGTAGATGCCATTGTCAATGCGGCAAATAGTGAGTTATTAGGCTGTTTTCTGCCCAATCATGGCTGTATTGATAATGCTATCCATTTTTATGCAGGAGCAGAACTCCGCAATGCGTGTGCGGAATTGATGAAAAAACAAGGGCATAAAGAACCAGTAGGACAGGTAAAGGTCACAAAGGGGTATGCCCTACCTACTCAGTTGATTTTTCATACGGTAGGACCAAGGATTCCAGAAGGGAAAAGCCCCTCTCCTATTCGGGAAAATCTCCTAAGACAATGCTATCTAGCCTGTCTTAATCGGGCGCGTGAAGAAGGTCTGGCAACCTTGGCATTTTGTGCTATCTCAACAGGAGAATTTGGTTATCCTAAAAAAGAGGCAGCGGCTCTTGCTGTTCAAACGGTGGACGATTGGTTGAGTGAAACGGCTTATCCACTGACCGTCATCTTTACCTTATACACAGAAGAAGATGCTATTTATTATGAAAAAGAACTAAGAGAAGAGGAGAAGTCATGACTCAGTGGAAAGCGCTGAAGAGTGCACAGGATGAGCCTGAGATATTAGCTAGTCTAATCCGAGAGGCAGATGCTGTTGTTGTGGGAATCGGAGCAGGGATGTCAGCCGCAGACGGTTTTACCTACATCGGAGAACGGTTTGAAACCGCCTTTCCTGATTTTATTGCAAAATATGGCCTCCTAGATATGTTGCAGGCCAGTTTGTTTCAGTTTGCGAGTTTAGAGGAATATTGGGCTTTTCAAAGTCGCTTTGTCACTCTAAATTATCTGGATCAGCCTGTTGGACAAGCCTATCTGGATTTGAAGGAAATCCTTGAAACAACAGCTTATCATATCATTACGACCAATGCGGATAATGCCTTTGCGGCAGCTGCTTACGACATGAATAAGGTCTTTCACATTCAAGGTGAGTATGGCTTATGGCAATGTAGTCGCTTTTGTCACCAGCAGACCTATCGAAATGATGATTTAATCCGCCAAATGGTTGCAGAACAAAGGGATATGAAGATTCCGCGGGATTTGATTCCTTATTGTCCAAGGTGTGGAGCACCTTTTGAAATCAATAAGCGTAATGCAGAAAAAGGGATGGTTGAGGATGCGGATTTCTTTGCGCAAAAAGAGCGATATGACCGCTTTTTAGCAGAGCATAAGGGGCAAAAGGTCCTCTATCTTGAGATTGGGGTGGGCTATACAACACCACAATTTATTAAGCAACCTTTTCAGAAGCAAACACAGGAAAATCCTGCTGCCCTCTTTGTAAGCCTGAACCAAAAGCAGTATCGGATTCCACCTGCTATTCGACCTCAAAGTGTTCAACTAACTAGTCATATCGCCACTTTAATGGCTAAGACCAAAGAATGTTTTATGAAGGAAAGGAGAGAATGATGTACCTTATTGAACCTATTCGCAATGGAAAATATATTGCGGACGGTGCAGTTGCTCTTGCTATGCAAGTTTATGTTCAACAACATGTCTTTTTAGATGATGATATTTTGTTTCCTTATTATTGTGAGCCAAAAGTAGAGATTGGTAAGTTTCAAAATGCGATTGTCGAAATCAACGAAGACTATCTCAAGGAAAACAATATCTTGCTTGTTCGCCGTGATACTGGGGGTGGTGCAGTATATGTTGATTCTGGTGCAGTTAATGTCTGCTATCTGATTCAGGATAATGGTATCTTTGGTGATTTTAAACGGGCCTATGCTCCTGCTATTCGTGCCCTCAATGAATTGGGAGTAACTCAGGTTGAACAGACTGGTCGCAATGATCTGGTGATTGAAGGCAAAAAAGTCTCAGGTGCTGCTATGACGATTTCGAATAATCGGGTCTACGGTGGTTATTCTCTCTTGTTAGATGTTGATGTTGAGGCAATGGAGAAAGTGCTTCATCCAAACAGGAAAAAAATCGAATCAAAAGGGATAAAATCAGTTAGAAGTCGTGTCGGCAGTATTCGTCCTTTTTTAGCATATGAGTACCAAGCTATTACAACGGATGAATTTAAAAATCTGATGACCTGCAAATTGCTGGGAATTACTAGCCTTGATCAAGCAAAACGCTATGAATTGACAGATGACGATTGGGCTGCGATTAATCAATTGGTCGCTGATAAATATAAAAACTGGGAATGGAATTATGGCAATTCTCCACAGTACAGTTACCACCGAGATGGTCGTTTTGCAGCTGGAACCATTGATATTCACTTGGATATGGATAAGGGACGGATTGCACATTGTAAAATCTATGGTGATTTCTTTGGAAAAGGTGATGTGTCAGAAGTTGAGCAAGCTTTAATAGGACACCGAATGGAAAAAGACGATATTCGTATGGTTTTAGAGACAATTGATTTGTCACGCTATTTCGGCAAGGTATCAGCAGATGAGTTGCTTGAGTTGATCTTTAGCTGAGGGAGAAGCAGTTGCAATTTCTCAGAAAATCTGTTACAATAAAGCCAATCAGAGGGATAGTGAGTTTGTCTGTTACAGAAAGCGGTGGTGCTGAGAAATCCGCACAGATGTCAGTATGGGTTGCTGAGGTTGAATATGAAAGATGAATAAGAGCGGGCATTTGCCCGAATTTGGGTGGTACCGCGGAAATTAGCATTAACTTTCGTCCCTGTCGTATGGCAGGGGCGTTTTTGTGTCAGATGAGAGAAAGTGAGGCAAGTTATGCTAAAGATTTTAGAAGCTTATGATGGCAAATCATTGCCTAAAGTGGAAACCAATCGTCTGATACTGCGTCAGTGGACCGTGGAGGATGTCGAAGATCTGTTTGCCTATGCGAGCTTGCCTGAGGTTTGCTTACCAGCGGGTTTTCCACCGGTAGCGACGCTTACGGAAGAACGGAAGTATATTGAAAGCAAGTATCTCGAAAATCTTGTCAAAGAGAACTTACCGTCTGGCTACGGAATCACCGTCAAAGGGAGCAATCGTGTCATAGGCTCTTGTGACTTTAATCACCGCCGAGCAGATGATGTATTTGAGATTGGCTATCTTCTTCATCCAGATTTTTGGGGCAGGGGCTATATGCCAGAAGCAGTTGCTGCGCTGATTGAAGTCGCTTTTACGCTTCTTCATCTCCATAAGGTCGAAATCCGTTGCTACAGCTCCAACCAGCAAAGCAAGCGAGTTGCTGAAAAACTCGGTTTCACCTTAGAAGCGACGATTCGTAACTATAAAGACTTAGAAGGAAATCGAGTAGACGAATTGGTTTACGGATTGTTGAGGACAGAGTGGGAGGAGAAACATCATGCTCCATCATATTGAAATCAATGTGTCGAATCTTGCAATCAGCCGTGTCTTTTATGCTAAGCTTTTTGCAGACTTGGGCTATGAACTGTATCAAGAGTGGGAAGAGGGCTTTAGCTATCGAGATAAGGATTCCTATCTGGTTTTTGTCCAAACCAAGGAAGACTACAAAGAGCCAAGTTATCATAGGAAACGAACGAGTCTCAATCATCTTGCATTTACTCTTTCAACTAAGGAAAAAGTTGATTCTCTGCACAATCGCTTACGCTCGGAGGGTGTAACCCTACTCTATGAAGAAAACTCCCCATATGCTGGAGGACCAGACCATTATGCTGTCTTTTTTGAAGATCCAGATAGGCTGAAAATTGAGGTAGTGTGGGAGGTAAGAACATGAATTTGGTTATAATTGGTGCCCAAGCGTCAGGTAAAATGACAATTGGTCAAGAAATTGAAAAATTGACAAAGATGACGTTATTTCATAACCATGATAGTATTGATTTTGTTATGCGCTTTATGGAATATGGTTCAGCAGCTACTGAATTGATTCAAAAAATTAGAATGGATTTTTTTGAAGTCTTTGCTAAAAATACTCACTCTCTCATTTTTACAGTTGTTATCAATTTTAATGATTCGCATGACCTTGATTTCTTAAAGCAAATTCAAGATGTTTTTCACTCTTATAAAAGAGAGGTTTTGTTTGTTGAACTGGAGACAGACATAGAAGAGAGGCTTCGACGAAATCGCACAGAGCATCGTATGCAGTGTAAGCCTTTGAAACGCGATGTTGAATGGTCTGAACAGGATATTTTATCGACGATGGATTTCGCACAATTTAATCCAGAATCGTCACCAGAATTTCTGAAGCATTATTATAAAATCAATAATACAAATTTGTCAGCTTATGAATCAGCACAGCTTATTTTACAAAAGTTAAAGGATATTGAAACAATATAGAAAGGACAAGATATGTCAAAAGAACTATCACCAAAATACAATCCAGCCGAGGTTGAGGCCGGTCGTTATGCGAAATGGCTGGAGGCAGATATCTTTAAGCCGTCAGGAGACGAGAAGGCAAAACCTTACTCCATCGTGATTCCACCGCCAAACGTGACGGGAAAACTCCACCTTGGACACGCTTGGGACACGACGCTACAAGATATTATCATCCGTCAAAAACGGATGCAGGGCTTTGATACCTTGTGGTTGCCAGGGATGGACCATGCAGGGATTGCCACTCAAGCCAAGGTTGAGGAGCGCTTGCGTGGAGAAGGCATTACCCGCTATGACCTCGGTCGTGAGAAATTCCTAGAGAAAGTCTGGGAATGGAA
This sequence comes from Streptococcus sp. zg-86, assembly GCF_017639855.1. Lineage (NCBI taxonomy): Bacteria > Bacillati > Bacillota > Bacilli > Lactobacillales > Streptococcaceae > Streptococcus > Streptococcus zhangguiae. The sequence continues at coordinate 393,605 of NZ_CP072115.1, forward strand.
GGATGAGTATGCTGCAACGATTAAGGAGCAGTGGGGCAAGATGGGTTTGTCGCTTGACTACTCGCGTGAGCGATTCACCCTTGACGAGGGTTTGTCAAAGGCTGTTCGTAAGGTCTTTGTTGATTTGTATCAAAAGGGCTGGATTTACCGTGGGGAATTTATCATCAACTGGGATCCAGCAGCCCGCACCGCGCTTTCTGATATCGAGGTGATTCACAAAGATGTCGAGGGTGCCTTCTACCACATGAACTACACGCTTGAGGACGGCTCTCGTGCGCTTCAAGTTGCGACCACCCGTCCTGAGACCATGTTTGGAGACGTTGCGGTCGCAGTTAACCCAGAAGATTCACGCTACAAGGACTTGATTGGGCAAAATGTTATCCTGCCGATTGTCAATAAAGCCATTCCAATCGTAGCCGATGAACATGCGGATCCAGAATTTGGAACAGGGGTCGTAAAAATTACACCAGCCCACGATCCAAATGACTTCCTCGTAGGACAACGCCACAATTTACCACAAGTCAACGTCATGAACGATGATGGAACCATGAACGACTTGGCGGGTGAATTTGCAGGGATGGATCGCTTCGAAGCTCGTAAGGCAGTCGTGGCTAAATTGGAAGAATTGGGTGCCCTTGTGGAAATCGAAAAACGTGTGCATTCTGTCGGACACTCTGAGCGTAGCGGTGCTGTTGTCGAGCCACGTTTGTCTACTCAGTGGTTTGTCAAAATGGATGAATTAGCTAAAAATGCTATTGTCAACCAAAAGACCGAAGATGAAGTGAAATTCTATCCACCACGTTTCAACGATACCTTCCTTCAATGGATGGAAAATGTGCATGACTGGGTGATTTCACGTCAGCTTTGGTGGGGGCACCAAATCCCAGCTTGGTACAATGCAGAAGGTGACATCTATGTTGGGGAAGAAGCACCAGCAGGTGACGGATGGACTCAGGATGAAGATGTGCTTGATACCTGGTTCAGCTCAGCCCTTTGGCCATTTTCAACCATGGGGTGGCCAGATGAGGACAACGCAGACTTCAAACGCTACTTCCCAACCTCAACCCTTGTTACAGGCTATGATATTATCTTCTTCTGGGTATCACGAATGATTTTCCAATCCCTTGAATTTACAGACCGTCGTCCGTTTGAAAATGTCTTGATTCACGGTTTGATTCGTGATGAGCAAGGCCGTAAAATGTCTAAATCTCTCGGGAATGGGATTGATCCGATGGATGTGATTGACCAGTACGGTGCAGACAGTCTCCGTTGGTTCTTATCTAACGGCTCTGCCCCAGGGCAAGATGTCCGCTTTAGCTATGAGAAAATGGATGCCAGCTGGAACTTCATCAATAAAATCTGGAATATCTCCCGCTACATTCTCATGAATAATGAGGGCTTGAATCTTGATGAGGCGCGTGAAAATGTTGCAAAAGTAGCCGCAAGCGAGGCTGGAAACGTGACAGACCGCTGGATTCTCCACAACCTCAATGAAACCATTGCCAAAGTCACTGAAAACTTTGACAAATTTGAGTTCGGTGTTGCTGGGCACATCCTCTATAACTTTATCTGGGATGAATTTGCGGACTGGTATGTCGAGTTGACCAAGGAAGTGCTTTATAGCGATAATGAGGCAGAAAAAATCATGACTCGCTCTGTGCTTCTTTACACCTTGGATCAAATCTTGCGCTTGCTCCACCCAATCATGCCGTTTGTGACGGAGGAAATCTTTGGGCAAATCTCAGAAGGAAGCATTGTAACGGCAAGCTATCCAGTAGTTCGTTCTGAGTTTGAAAATCTTGCAGCGGCAAATGGCGTAGAAGCCTTGAAAGATGTGATTCGTGCCGTTCGAAATGCGCGTAGTGAAGTCAACGTTGCCCCAAGTAAGCCAATCACGCTCTTAATTAAGCCAACTGATAGCCAGTTAGAAGAATTCTTTAAGGCAAATGTCAACTACATCAAACGCTTTACAAATCCTGAGCAATTAGAAATTGACGGCAGTTTGACCGCACCAGAGCTAGCCATGTCAAGCGTCATCACAGGAGCTGAAATCTATTTACCACTTGCAGACCTTCTCAATGTCGATGAAGAATTAGCTCGTCTGGAAAAAGAACTTGCCAAATGGCAAAAAGAACTCGACATGGTCGGTAAAAAACTCGCCAACGAGAAATTTATCGCCAATGCCAAACCAGAAGTCGTTGAAAAAGAACGCACCAAACAAGCCGACTACCAAACCAAATACGATGCGACCAAAGAACGCATTGCAGAGATGGAGAAGTTGGTGAAATAGCGTCATAAACACGAAAACCCAGCCTAAAATGGTTGGGTTTTGTGGTATAATTGTAATGATAATAATTAAATGAGGTTAAATTTATGACTAGTTCAAATGCTACCCCCTCTGCTTTCGGTTGGGACTTCCAAGCTAACTTGGCTTTGTATTTAGTGATGGATGAGGATCTTAAACAAATTGAGAAATTTAAGGTAGAGGGGAAAACAGAAGATATTGAAATATATTATAGACATTCTACAGAAAAAAGACCAATGCTTGTACAAGCAAAATCTCAAGAAGACCCTATGTCTGATTCTACGACTAAGAAACATTTAACTAATGCGATAAATTCGTTACTCCGTGCTGTAGATGAAGTTGATGGTGAATATAGTGAAGTAACATATGGTACGAATATAGAGATTCCAATTAGGGCGGGTATCCAAAAAAGTTTTTTTGAAGGATTACGTAAAAAATATAAGTATAGTGAATTACCGGTAAAATTCCAACAGAAATTGAATGAGATTATGGAAGATTCTAATATCAAACTAGACAGACCACAAGTATTTAAAGAAAGATTGTCTATTTTAAAAATTTCGTTTCATGGTCAAGACGATGAAACTAGGTATGGGGTAGTAAAAGCAAAAGTTGTTGATAAGCTTTGCTCTTTAGGGGTTGAAAGACATAAATGTAACAGGATATTTGGTTTTTTCCAAAAAGAGTTTATCCAAAATGCTTCAAAGCGTTTTGATTATAATATTAATGAATTAGGGTTAACTATAATTTTACTTAGTATTGAGAGTGATGAAACTCAAAGTTTTGAAAAGTTAGATGTACCAGAAGAATTTATAGCTCGAATTAAAACGGAGTTTTCTGATTATATTTCTGAAAAACAATTAAATTTCCAATTTATTAGCCAACTTGTTGGAGATTATAAGAAATATGTAATGAATAACCCAAAAATGCCTCAAACTCAAAAAATTCAATATTTTACTAATGAGAATTTCCAACAATATCAGGATTATTTTTTACAAAAAACAGCCAATATCAATCAAGAGCTTATAGACAATATAATAAAGGTTACCTTATATAGAATATTATCAAATAGAGTTGAGATAGATACTATTAAAGAAAGGATGGCTTTGGATGAAATTTAATAATTTAATAATAGAAGATGGCTTTTATTCTAAAACATTTTATTTTGGAGATAAAACAGCGATTTATAGCAATATTAATAGTGTCGGTAAATCAACTTTACTTCGTCTGTTATTTTATTCTATAGGATATAGTATTCCTTCAACTAAAAAGATTAAGTTTAATAAGTTAGAGACACGTTTACATTTGGAGACTGTAAATGGAAACTGTGAGATTCATCGAAAAGATAAAAAAATTAGATTGAAATTTATTGATTCTGAAGAGTGGGAACTCAATATGCCTAATGATTTGGAATTTATACTTCAAAAAATTTTTAATACAAAAAACCAAGACGTTTTGTCGAATATTCTGGGAGCAATTTATTTAGACCAAGATAAAGGTTGGACTTTACTAAATAGAGGAACTGTCATCGGAGGAATTAAGTTTAAAATTGAGCAATTAATTCAGGGATTATCCGAGATAGATGCTCTTGAATCTTTAAATATCGAATTAGAAGAAGTTGGTAAAGAGATATCCAAGTTAAAGCAACTAAAAAAAATAATTGATTTTCAAAATGAAAATATTCAAATAGCAAATGAATCTAATTTTGAAACAACAAAGTTATTGAATTTAGAGAATGAGGTATCAATTATAAAAGGGGAGAGGAAAAGTCTAGAATTAAAAAGGAATGATTTGAAAGGAACTCTTAAAAAGAATGAAGAATATTTATCATATATAGAAAATTTAAATTTACTGATAAAAGCTCCAAATTCGGGTGAGGAATTTCTTTTAAAAAAAGAGTATGTTAAAGATTTTGGCACCTATCAAGAATTAATTGAATTAAGAATTTATCATCTAGAAAAAGAAATTGACAAATTAAATGATCGTGAAGAAAAGCTTAAGATTGAGATAAATCATTCAGAAAAATTATTTGTCCCGGAAAATCCGTTAAAGCTTTTTGAAGAAAGGTTAAACCTTCTTGTTGCTCCTCAAGAAGTGATTGTTTCGGAGTTAGAGCGCTTAAAGAAAAGGGAAAAAGAGTTAAAAATTATAAGAAATAACTATCTTTCAAATAAGATTACACAAGATATTTATGAGAGTATTATGTATTTTGCAAATAAACTAGGCGTTCAGGATTACCTTAATTCAGAGAAAGATTTCATTCTAACTTCTGATTTGAAATCTTATAGTGGGACTATTTTACATAAATTAGTTTTTTGTTTTAAACTTTCATATATTCTAGAATTGGAAAAATTTTTAGATTTCAAACTGCCGATTGTTTTAGACTCTCCGAGTGGTCGAGAGGTTGATCAAAAAAATATTGAGGATATGTTTAAAATTTTAAATGAGGATTTTGTAGATAATCAAATAATAATAGCCTCTATTTTTCAATATCCTAGCTATTTACCAGAAAAGATAATTAGAATAAGAGAAAAGCTTCTAGAGTGATTTTATGCTATATTAGTTTACAAATTAAGTTTATAATACGATGCCTACCTAACAAATTTATCATAGTGTATGCTAATGAGTCTGATAAGTATGCTAGAATGACTTATCAGTTGAATATCCGTGTCAATGGGCATGGATTCCTTTGGTCTATGCTGATGTGATTATATTTAGATTATCATATAAACAAAAAACAAGGAGAGCGTTTATGCAACCAACGTACAGTATTGATAATCCTCGCTTATCTTACCAAACGAAGCTAGATCTTTGGGAGACTGGGTTTGGTTTGCAAAAGGTTGATGGTCTTGAACCCTCAGCCTACATGATAGAACTTGCTCAGAGTCAGGCTAAGGGAGATTTGACTTATCAAGATGTTCATGAGGAGATTAGACGCTATCATGCGGAAGTGAGTGCTGAGACACAAGAGGCTGATTTGGTGGCCTTGAGAATAGCAGAACTTTTATCACGCAGGGGGTTTAGTTTTAGTCCAGGGACTCTCCTGTCCATTCATAAGGAGCTATTTCAAGACATTTTTCCTGATGAGATTCCAGTTGGTACTTTTCGTAGGACTAATATTTCGAAAAAAGAATATGTGCTAGGTAGTGATAGTGTCGTCTATGCAGACTATACGATGATTGAAGCGACTTTAGACTACGATTTTACTCAAGAGAAAAAATTTGCCTATCAAGGCTTGACTAAAGAAGAGATAGTAGCTCATATTCAGCAATTTATCTCTGGCATTTGGCAGATTCACCCTTTTCGAGAAGGAAATACACGGGCTGTTATTGTTTTTCTGATTCAATATTTGCGAGAGTTTGGTTTTGATGTAGATAATGAACCTTTTCAAAAGAATGCTCGTTTCTTTCGAGATGCTTTGGTTTTAGACAACGCCAAAATGTTGCAAAAGAATAGTCAGCCACTGACACAATTTTTTGAAAATCTACTGTTAAACGGGCAAAATGATTTAATACTTTAATTGATTTTTGTAAATAAATTAGTGCTTCTTCATCAATTCTTCTTTACATCCCTCTCAATATATTAGATAATAGTTCTATCAAATGAGATAGGACTATTTTTATGAGATTATCTTTTGAAGCTCAGATGTTAGAGTCAATTCAATTTGGGTTTATTGATCGAATGCAGTTTAGGGACAGGACTTATGCGCCTAAGATGTTAATCAATAATGCAGAGGAAAAGCGGTTTGTTTTGACAGATTTGCAGGAGGAATTACTGAAGAGTCGAGCATTTTATTTTTCTGTAGCCTTTGTAACGCAGTCTGGAATTTCCATGATTAAAGCGCAGTTGGCCGATTTGGCGGCACGTGGTGTTTGTGGAAAGATCCTGATTTCGCCCTACCTTGATTTTAATGATCCTTTGGCTATGTATGATTTGTTAAAGCTACCGAATGTAGAAACCCGGATTTCTCATGAAACCATGCAACTTCATTCTAAATATTACTTGTTTGAGCAGGAGCACAAACAAGTTCTGATTGCCGGTTCATCTAATTTGACTGCGACAGCATTGAAACAAAATTATGAGTGGAATATCAAGCTCAATTCGACGGATAATGGGAATTTGCTCTATCAAACGAAGCAAGAATTTGAGCGTATATGGGATTTATCAAGACCACTGACCACTGAAATCATTGAGTCATATAAACGAAAGCGCAAATCTATGATTCAGGTGGTGACCTTGGAAGAAGAGGTGAAAGTTGATTATCAAGTTGGGGCGATTAACCCTAATAAGATGCAGAAAGAAGCACTAGTTGCTTTGCAGGAAGTGCGCGATAATGGCGCTCAAAAGGCTCTGGTCATTTCTGCGACAGGGACAGGGAAAACATACTTGTCTGCCTTTGATGTAAGACAGGTAAATCCAGAGCACGTACTCTTTATTGTTCACCGTGAACAGATTTTGAGTAAGTCTTTAGAAAGTTTTCAACGGGTTCTTGGATTTTCTAACGATGAGGCTTGTCTCTACAAGTCAGGTATAGATTTTTCAGGCAAGAAATATATTTTCGCGACGATACAAACTCTTTCGCGTGATGAGCATTTACAGCGTTTTGCTCGAGATTTTTTCGATTATATTTTGATTGATGAGGTGCATAAGGCTGGTGCAGATTCGTATAAGAAAGTGATGGCCTATTTTGAACCAGCTTTCCTTTTGGGAATGACCGCAACACCTGAACGTACAGATGGACAAAATATTTATGAACTTTTTGATTACAATATTGCGTATGAAATTCGCCTGCAGGATGCCATGGATGCAGATTTGCTATGTCCCTTCCACTATTTTGGGGTGACGGATATTGTGGTTGACGGTCAGCCCATTTGTGAAAATATAGATTTTTCAAAATTGATTTCTGAGGAGCGTGTCAATCATATTCTAGAAAAAATCAATTATTATGGGTATAGTGGTGAATCTGTTCATGGGTTGATCTTCTGCTCTAGTAAAAAGGAGGCAGTAGAACTATCGATTCTTTTAAATCAGAGAGGCCTTCGTACACAAGCTTTAACCGGTGATGATAGCCAAGTAGTTCGTGAAGAAGCTGTTAGAAAGCTTGAAAACGGAGCGTTAGATTACTTACTAACAGTTGATATTTTCAACGAAGGGATTGATATTCCAAGTGTGAATCAGGTGGTTATGCTTCGTAATACAGAATCAAGTATCATTTTTATTCAGCAACTTGGTCGTGGACTTCGCAAGCATCCTTCGAAAGATTATGTGACAATTATTGACTTTATTGGAAATTATCGTAATAACTACTTAATTCCAGTAGCCTTATTTGGCGATCAATCGATGAACAAGGATAACTATCGTCGCGAAGTGCGTGAAGCCAATTTGATTAGTGGTTTGACAACGATCAATTTTGAGGAAGTTGCTCGGAAGCAGATTTTTGTATCGATTACCAACACTAGTTTATCTAGTATGAAAATTCTGCGGGATAGTTATGTGGATTTGCAGAACAAGCTGGGGCGTCAACCGTTTTTGAAAGACTTTTGGACTTATAATGGAATTGACCCACTGACTTTCTTTAATAACAATGCCTTTAAAGATTATGCAGATGTGGTGACTAAGTTTGGTGACCAAGTAGTATCTTTTGAAGAGTTTCCTAAAAATTTCTTATCTTTTATCACCTTTGAATGTTTAAGTGGTAAGCGTAAGCATGAACTGATTTTATTGCAGTTGCTCATTGAAAATAATGGTCATATTGCATTTGACACCTATTTTGAAAGGTTGATTCAGAAAGATTTGGATACTTCAAGTGATGTGATTAACTCTGTTGAAGGTGTGTTGGATTTGTCTTTTTTGAAGGCTCAGGAGCAAAAACGCTTTGGTACACAACCATTGGTAGTAAAGACTAACGATACCTATCAGTTGAATATGCAAGTAGTTGAAGAGCTTCGTATGAATTCTGATTATGTGGCATTTTTTAGAGATGTTATCGAAACCGGATTGTTGAAATCGAAAGATTATCCAGAGATATTTACACTTGGACAGAAGTATTCTCGCCGGGAAGTTCTCAAGTTATTAAATGTCAAACATGATGAGCCACCGCTCAATATTGGTGGTTATAAGATTGATAAAGAAACTAATTCTTGTCCAATTTTCATTACTTATCATAAGAGTGAGGATATCAGTGATACCATCAAGTATGAGGACAAGCTACTCAGTGAATCAACGCTGAGATGGTTCTCTAAAAACAAGCGAACCTTAGAGTCTCCAGATGTGCAATACATTATTGATTCCAAAGAAAATGGCTTACGCTTGGAATTATTTATTATCAAGGATGATGCCGAAGGTGGGGATTTTTACTATTTAGGTCCATTGGAATATATTGAGGCAAGTGCGGAGGAAATGGAACGAGCTGGTGAAAGTGTTGTCTGCATGTTCTTTACGTTAAAAGAACCTGTCAAAGCTGACCTTTTCCACTATTTAACGACACAATAAAATGAGATTCGTTGTGAATCTCATTTTTTGCTTAATATATCAACGGCTGGGCGATCAACAGGTGCCCAATTAAGGGTATTTAATTCGCTAGGTGCCAGCCAAGTTGAATTTTGGTGTTCTATCAAGAGGAGCTCTCCAGATACTAATTCAGCCTCATAAGTTTTCATGATGACTGTTCCGAATTCGTAATCATAGGAAGCTTCATTTACATAATTAATTATTTTGATTTCCGATGCGAATTCTTCTTGAATTTCTCGAACAAGTGCTTCTTCGGATGATTCACCATTTTCTAATTTTCCACCTGGAAATTCCCAATAGCCAGCTAGTGATTTTCCTTCAGGCCGTTGAGCGCAAAAATATTTCCCATCCTTTAGGATGGCAGCAGCAACAACATTTATTGTTTTTTGTGACATGATGTTCTCCATTCGTTTATTGATATCATATCAAAAAAAAACATTTTTTCAAATCAAATACTAAACTTTAAAAAATCGCATTTTTTTGTAGCGAAATTTTATAAAAAAGTTTAAAATAGAAGAAAAGTGTATGAGGTAATATATGGGATATCCAGTTTTTAATGAAGTGCAGGGACAACAGGTTGTAGACGCCATTTTGAAGGGCTATAAGACTTATTTGGATGTACGACTAAAGGCGAAAGTAGAAATGAAAGTTTCTGCGGGCTATGCATGGACAAAGCCAAATTATATTGATGATGCTTTTTCCAAAGCCGACTTACCGTTCATCACGAATTATACTGTTCAACATGCTGGTCAGTCTTGGGAGTATATCGAGTTTGAGAGTGAGAATGAAATGTTGGGAAATGTATTGCTTATTATCAAGGGCGAAGCTCGTCTGAAGCAAAATTTTCCAGAAGTAGCCACTAAGAAAAAAGGCTATCTATTTGAGCTAGCAGAAATCAATAACGAATTTATTGAAAAGCAAGTCAAGCTTGAAGAGACTGACAGTAACACAAAATTAGATAATATTCAATTAGAACTCATTCAAGATGAGGAAATGAAAGCCTTATCTCAACATACATCAAATGTTGATCATTTTTTGATTTTAACTCATCAAGTAGACAATGATTATAAAATGACAAAGATTCAGGTGGTTATGCCTGATGCGCGTCAAGGAAAGTTGTTACCATTACAAGATCTATCTGAATATATCGCTTCAAGTGCAATTGATTTCAATGACGATAAGTATCAAGGTTTGACTGACTTGTCTGACATCAAGGACATTGAGGAGTTTGGTATTGTACCACGGGTAGCTATTCAGAAACAAGGATAGTTGCATTAGAAAGGGATGTTCCATGTTTAACGGTCATATTTTGGAGGAGATGCGCTTATTAAATGGGCTGAGTCGCTCTGAATTGGCAGAAAAATTGCAGGTGAGTGAGCAGGCAATCTGGCAGTTTGAAAACAATCAAGCATCGCCTAAAATGAAGCACCTGATGACTTTATCGCATCTTTTCCATGTATCAATTGATTATTTTAACGAAGAAGAGCAGCTGCCTCAATTTGATTTGAGCCAGATTGCTTTTCGAAACGCTGATTTGGAAGCCAAAAAGGCGATTCGTATCCAGAGTATTTACCTTGAAAAATTAAATCAGATGATTGATTATCTCGAACAGTTTGTAGAGATTCCTCATCAAACGATTTATGAATTGTGTCATCAGACCAATCAACTTTTTCAAGATGGTGTGGCGATTCATGAGATTGCAATGATGGCTCGTGATGTATTAGAAATCGCTCCTGATAATGGTAATCTTCTCTATCATTTAGAAAAATCAGGGATTTATATTTCAGAAAGATTAATTAATGGGCAAGCGGATGCTTACAGTGCATGGTCAAAGAAGGGGCGGCCCTTTATCATACTAGGAGTAGGAAAATCATCAGTGCGTCGAAATTTTGATTTGGCGCATGAGTTAGGGCATTTGCTATTGCATCAAAGAGTTGATTTTGAGGAGCTTTCGATAGCTGAATTAGAAGAAAAGGAAGGAGAAGCAAATCAGTTTGCTTCCTGTTTCTTGTTACCGGAAAAAACATTCCTGCATGATTTTCAGTCCTTGGTTGGAAAACGGACCAGTAATCCTGATCAGTATGTTTTATTGAAGCAAAAATATAATGTGTCAATTCAGGCTTTAGAATATAGAGCTTATAAATTAGGATTGCTGACGCCTCAACAAAATGCATATTTCTATAGACAGATTTCCAAAAAAGACTATAAAGTGGTCGAACCGTTGGATCGAGATATTCCTCTAAAGCATCCAAGTAAAATTAGAAGTATTCTAGATGTTATCTTATCTCATCATTTACTGACTTTATCTGATTTAACAAGATACCCCAAAGTTTCGACTAAGTACATCAGCCAACTATTTGGATTTGATGACCAATTTTTTGATCCTTACCGAGAGAGTATCTCTAAGTTTGAGAATGTCATTCCCTTGTTTCCTCAAAAACAGGGTTAGTAAAATGGTAGCTTGACAAGGGCAGAGTTGTAACTGTATCAGTATTCTACTGTTTATGAATGAAAAACGAGCACGAGGATTTTTATGTCAGAAGCGATCATACGATTGGCGAGTCAGGGAAGGCTTGAGGAGGAGTTAGCTGAATTGAAGGTGAGGCTGGCTGTTCTATTATCTGAGCGGGATGACTTGTTACTCCATATCTGCAAGAATATTGAGATGGATTTTCTGCTTAAGATTGGTCGCTTGGAGTACGAGGCTTTTCAGGCGCAGTGCGATTATTTGCGGGCAAAACGCAAATGTGAAATGCTTCAAGCAATGAAAAACCGTCAGGAAAAGGTGGATTTAGATGCAATCGAATACTTGCTTGATGAGGAATTTAGGGAGTATTTGGCGCAGTTATCACAGCAGTTTGAGGAAATTGCGAGAGCAATTGAACGTAGTCAATCTTCAGTATTGACAGAGGAAGAGACAAAAGACCTAAAGAAATATTATCATCAGATTGTCAAGTGGCTCCATCCTGATTTACATCCTGATATTTCAGACGAAGAGCTAAAGCTTTTTCATACAGCTGTAGTCGCTTATGAAGCAGCTGATATAGAAACTATTCGGATGATTTATGACTTGTTAGCTGATAGAGCTGACGATGACAGGGTGAGTAGCCACGCGCTATTGAAAAAACGGCTTGTCCAGCTGGCAACACAAATACAGCAACTTGAGGAGCAGATTGAAGAGATCAAATCCCAATACCCTTATCGTTACAAGGACCTCTTGCAAGATGAGAAATGGGTCTTGGAACGTCAAGGGATAGTGAAGAAAGCAAAAATAGATTTTCTCCATGCAAAAGAAATGTATGAAAAGAGAATCAAGGAGTTGTTAGACTAAATGGATTTGCAGAAGTTAGACAAGGAAAATCATCTGGTTAGTCTCTTTCATCAGAAGAATGTGGAGATCGATTTTAGACTTCCTTTTGAGCGTGATATTTTTCTTTTTGATACCTATGTTGCGGGTGTCATGCATATTGAAACGTTTGAGGAGATTGAACCTGATTTGCAGATTGGGATGGAATTGGTTTTTATTAGAGAACCTGAAAATCCTTACGATTCAGAAGCGATTAACATTCAAACCCAAGTAGGGCAGAAGATTGGCTATGTTCCCAAGAAAGATAATGTGATTTTTGCCCGCCTCATGGATGCAGGGAAGCTTCTTGTCGGAAAAATTCAAGATAAGAAGCAAAAGGGCAAATGGACCAAGATTGGCATTGGCATTTATTTGAGAGATTAGAGACAAGTATTGTTGCAATAGGTGATATCTTCTGATTGCTATATTAAATCAGCATAATCGGAAGTATATAGTAGCTGCTAGTTTGAATTGAGAAACACGATTTTTTAATGAATAAATGATATTACTATAAACCAAGCTCAAATAGCTTGGTTTTATGGTATACTAAAGTTAATATGGAAAATGGTGGTAATACTCGTCAAAAATCAAATTCTGACGTTGTTAACTCACCTTGCTTCAACAGTCCGGTGGACTGTTGAAGGTTGGAAATAAGGATTATGCAATAATCCTTAGCTAGCATTAGTCCGAACTAGTGGTTCAGTGGAGACGAGCTTTGCTCGCTCTATTTCCAGTCTTTCGCAATTCTCAATTGTGGAAGCTAGTCAGATTTTGATTTTTATAGAGTATAAGGATGTTGAAAAAAGAGAAAGGACTTCCTATGAAAATTATTCGATTGTTTGAAGATGATATGCTAGAGTATGAGCAGGAAGTGATAGGTAAATTGGGACTTGATGCGACCATTGAGGTGCGTGTGAGCCAGACGGAGGAGGAGATTATTGCAAATGCTAGGGATGCAGATGTGGTGATTGCAGTCTATGAGCCTCTGACACAGCGGGTATTGGAAAGTTTGCCTAATTTGAAATTCGTTCTTTATCGCTCCATTGGCTTTAACAGTGTTGATTTAGAGTATGCGACCAAGAAGAATCTGCCGGTGTCTCATCTTGCTAGTTATTGTATCGACGAAGTGGCTAACTATGTTGTTGCAGCCATTTTGATGCACAACCGGCGTTTGCATGATTTTAACCAATCGATTAAGGTTGATAAAAAATGGGACTATCAACTCTTTCCAGATATGCGACGTCTGTCCTCGCTAACAGTTGGTCTCATTGGTTTTGGCAATATTCCAAGGCTAATTAGTGAGCGTCTTCGAGTTTTTGGTTGCCGTGTCATTGCCTATGATCCGTTTGTAGATAAAGAAGTATTTATTCAAGCAGGGGTAGAAGCGGTATCGCTGGAGGAAGTTTTTGCGGAGAGTGATTACATCTCCTGTCACTTGCCTTTAAATGAACAGACCAAGGAATTACTAGATGCATCCTTATTTGGCCTAGCGACAAAAGCTCCAGTCTTTATCAATTCTTCTCGCGGAGGGGTTGTGAAGGAAGATGATTTGGTTGTAGCGCTGTCTGATGGTTCGCTTTCTTATGCTATTTTGGATGTCGTATCAACTGAGGATCCTGATTTGACCACCTTGCCGTTTATGGCAATGGAAAATGTCCTCTTGACACCGCATATTGCTTTTTATTCGCAAGAAGCCTTTCTACATGGTGTGAGAGAAAATATGAAAAATATCCAGGCCTTTCTGCGAAAGGATTATGCCCATGCAGGCATTGTTAATCTGGAAGGACTTTCCTTGAATCAATGAAAAAGAGAAGGCTTTTAGAAAGTCGAACAGTTGAGTTTCCCTAAAAACTCTGTTATACTGAAGGAAAATAAAGTGAAAAAAGTGCTGTCTAGTGCTTTTTTCTTGTTCGTCAAAGAAGGAGGAGAAATGAACTATATCTGGTCTTATTTGAAAAAATACCCCAAATGGTTAGTTTTGGATTTAATTGGGGCAATCTTTTTTGTAGTCGTTAATCTTGGTCTACCTACAGTTTTAGCGCGTATGATTGATGAAGGTGTCAATAATAGAGATACGGAGCGCTTGTATTTCTGGGCGATGATGATGTTGGTTGTGATTGTTCTTGGAACCTTGGGGCGCATTGTCTTGTCTTATGCAGCTGGTAAATTAACGACCAGCATGGTACGGGATATGCGCAATGATCTCTATGCCAAGTTGCAGGAATATTCTCATCATGAGTACGAGCAAATTGGGGTTTCATCCTTGGTAACTCGCATGACCAGCGATGCCTTTGTGTTAATGCAGTTTGCAGAGCAGGTCTTAAAATTAGGGGTGATTACTCCTGTGATGATGCTGTCAAGTGTGATGATGATTTTTCTAACCAGTCCGTCTATGGCTTGGATTGTTGCCTTTGCGATGCCATTCTTAGCACTTGTTGTCTGGTATGTGGCGGTGAAGACTCGTCCGCTTTCTGAAAAACAACAGAAAACCTTGGATAAAATCAATCAATACGCGCGTGAAAATGTGACTGGTTTGCGGGTTATTCGGGCCTTTGCACGAGAGGAATTTCAAGAAGAGCGCTTTGCGGAGCAAAATGACATTTATGCTCAAAATTCCAATCGTTTGTTCAAATTGACTGGTTTGACCGAACCGCTCTTTGTTCAGATTATTATTGCCATGATTGTATCGATTGTCTGGTTTGCCCTAGCCCCACTTGGTCGAGGGGATTTGCAGATTGGGGATTTGGTAGCTTTTATCGAGTATAGTTTCCATGCTCTTTTGTCCTTCTTGCTCTTGTCAAATCTCTTTACCATGTATCCTCGGACTGCTGTTTCTAGTGAGCGTTTGAAAGAAGTCATGGATATGCCGATTTCGATTAACCCAAATGAGGATGGGGTAAGAGAGACAGAAACCCGAGGGTATTTGGAATTTGAAAATGTTACCTTTGCCTATCCGGGAGAAACAGAAAATCCTGTGTTACACAATATTTCCTTTAAGGCAAAACCAGGTGAAACCATTGCCTTTATCGGCTCAACGGGTTCTGGCAAGTCTTCTTTGGTGCAGTTGATTCCCCGTTTTTATGATGTAACGCTTGGAAAAATCATGGTAGACGGTGTGGATGTACGTTCATATAATCTCAAGGCATTGCGTCAGAAGATTGGTTTTATTCCGCAAAAGGCTCTCTTGTTTACAGGAACCATTGCTGAAAATCTGCGTTATGGAAAAGAAGATGCCAGTCAGGAAGAATTGCACCAGGCTGCAGATGTTGCACAGGCACGTGAATTTATTGAAAGTAAGGAAGAGCAATTTGAAACCCACTTGGCAGAAGGGGGAAGTAACTTATCTGGTGGACAAAAGCAACGCCTGTCGATTGCGCGTGCGGTAGTCAAAGAGCCAGATATTTATATCTTTGATGACTCTTTTTCAGCCTTGGATTATAAGACAGATGCGATTTTGCGGCGTCGTTTGAAAGAAGTAACAGAACATGCGACTGTCTTAATCGTGGCTCAACGTGTTGGAACTATTATGGATGCAGACCAAATTATCGTTCTTGATAAGGGAGAAATTATCGGTCGTGGGACACATGAAGAGCTAATGGAGAGCAATTCTATTTACCGTGAAATTGCCAATTCTCAGCTGAATAGCCAATCATTAACAGAAGAATAGGAGGAAACATGAAACAATCTAGCTTTGCTCGTTTATGGAGCTATTTAAAAGAATATAAACTGGCGCTTTTTGTAGCCATTTTCCTCAAGGTTTTAAGTGTCGTCATGAGTGTCTTGGAACCGTTTGTACTGGGACTTGCCATTACTGAATTGACAAAAAATCTGTTGGAGATGGCAAAAGGTGTAGCGGGTGCTGGTATCAATGTGACGTATATTTTTTGGATATTGGTGCTCTATTTCATCCGTGCTCTTTTCTATGAGATTGGCGCCTACTATTCTAATTATTTTATGACCAATGCTGTACAGCAGACGGTTGCGGATTTGCGAAATGACCTAAGTCGAAAAATCAATCGGATTTCGGTATCCTATTTTGATCAGCAACAATTTGGCGATCTTCTGGGACGTTTTACCAGTGATGTGGAAACAGTATCAAATGCCCTTCAACAGAGCGTGCTTCAGATGGTCAATGCGGTCTTTACGATTTCGCTTGCAGTTGCCATGATGCTCTTTTTGAATATGAAATTAGCCCTCATTGTCATAGTCAGCATTCCCTTGACCTATCTAGGTGCTCAATTGATTCTCAAAAAATCTCAGCCCTATTTTAAGGAGCAGGCAGCTATTTTAGGTCGACTTAACGGATTTGTGCAGGAAAATTTATCGGGTTTTAATGTTTTGAAACTCTATGGTCGTGAGGAAGCCTCAACAGAGGATTTTCAAGCCATTACAGATCGCTTGCAACAGGTTGGATTCAAAGCCAGTTTCATCTCTGGTTTGATGATGCCGATTCTCCATGTTGTGTCTGATTTGACCTATCTAATTGTGGCGGTTGTCGGTGGTTTACAGGTCATTGCAGGATCCTTAACAATCGGAAATATGCAGGCCTTTGTTCAATATGTCTGGCAGGTCAGTCAGCCAATTCAGACCTTGACACAACTAGCGGGCCCATTACAAAGTGCCAAATCATCACTTGAACGGATTTTCCAAGTCCTCGATGAAGCAGATGAGCCGATGGAGGTAACAGAGCAATTGACACATGACCTGACTGGACAGGTTAGCTTCCAGCATGTTGATTTCCAATATGTGGAAAATAAACCCTTGATTCGTGATTTTAACCTAGAAGTCAAACCTGGGGAAATGGTTGCTATTGTTGGTCCGACAGGAGCAGGAAAGACAACCCTGATTAACCTATTGATGCGCTTTTATGATGTCACAAATGGGGCCATTACGGTGGATGGACACGATATTCGGCATTTATCTCGTCAGGAATACCGCAGGCAATTTGGGATGGTCTTGCAAGATGCTTGGCTCTATGAGGGTACGATTAAGGAAAATCTCCGCTTTGGAAACTTGGAGGCAACTGATGAGGACATTATCGCTGCAGCCAAGGCGGCAAATGTGGACCACTTTATTCGGACCTTGCCAGGTGGTTACAATATGGAAATGAACCAAGAATCAAGCAATATCTCGCTGGGACAAAAACAGCTTCTAACGATTGCACGTGCCCTACTGGCTGATCCGAAAATTTTGATTCTAGATGAGGCAACGAGTTCGGTCGATACGCGTTTGGAACTCTTGATTCAAAAGGCTATGAAGAATTTAATGAAGGGGCGGACTAGTTTTGTCATTGCTCATCGTTTGTCGACCATTCAAGAAGCCGATAAGATCCTCGTCTTAAAAGACGGTCAAATCATTGAGCAAGGAAATCACCAAAGTCTGCTGGCAGATAAAGGATTCTATTATGACCTTTACACGAGTCAGTTTGCTAAAAAAGAAGAAAGTGCATAAAGTGTTCAAAAGACAGCTATTTTAGACACTCCGTTTCTTTTTGAGGATTTAGCCCCCTACTTACGGTAGCAGCTAGACTATCGTTCAGATGAATATTTTTTCATAAAACTGTATTTTGTCTGTATATTTTGTGTAAATTTTCTATTTATTTTGAAAATAGATTGAGGGGAAATTGTAAATTTGTTAGAATAGTCTAGGTAAAAGGCTCCACTTCAGGTATTGTGGCTTTATAACAACATGATTCATAAAAATACAAGAAACTGGGCTACGGTCCAGTCTCTTTGCATTTTGAGATGAATGAAGAAGGAGGAAGGGGAAAATGAGTCAAAAGAAAACATTTGGTCAGATTATTAGTGACTTACGTCAAGAAAAGGGACTGTCAAGAGAAATGGTGTGTGGTGATGAAAGGGAATTATCTGTACGCCAGCTCATTCGCTTGGAAAAAGGAGAGTCTAAACCAACCTTGACAAAGATTGAATATTTGGCTGATGGTTTGGGAGTTCCACTTTATCAATTGATGGAAGATTATACGGAACTTCCAAAACGATATATCGATTTGAAGTATTTGCTGATGAGAACAGGCTTATTTGGTCCACCAACACTTATCAAACAGAAAGAGCAGTATTTATCAGAAATCTATGAGAACTATTATGATGAGTTGCCAGAAGATGAACAAGTTGCTGTAGATGTTTTGCAGTCTTGGATTGATGTTTTTGCGACTGGAAAAACAGTATTTGGCAATCAGATGTTGGAGGAATATTTTCATCAGGTAAAGCAGAAAACAGTCTATCAAATCAATGATTTGCTGATTTTAGAATTGTATTTTTATTGCCTTTACTTGGATAATCGTCTATTTGATCCAAATGTATATCAACATTTTTTGACCTGTTTAATGGATCAAGATGCTTATCTGCCCATAGAGCAAGTATTTTTCTTGATTACGGTTGCTGTGACCTGCATTGCTGTTGGATTGAACAATGGTTATTGTAAGGGGATTGGACAATTATTGAAAAAGGTCAAAAAACTCATGAAACAAACGCAAGATTATCAACACCTACCGATTATTCGTTTACAGGAATGCCAAATTCTCTGGTTAAAAAAGCGAAAGTGGGCGGAAAGATGGTACAAGAAAATACAGTTGTCTCTTTCAGAAATTGGTCATGAAGAAGTCCTACAGAAGTTTGAAGAATGGCGAGAACAGTTTGTCAATAAGGGATTACGCCAGTCGTGACATTTCTGTCCTGTTTACTGCAGATGGATTCATGTATAATCAATCTATCTGAACAGAAAGGAGGAAAAAGATGACACGTGAATTGTATACATTTTTGTGTGGTTTAAAATGGTGGACAGCCTGCTAAGCGACATGAAATAAGAAAATGAGGAGCTGGCAAAGCTCCTTTTAAAGTAGGGAGAGGAACAATAGATGGATTTTGGACAGTTTATCAGAGAGTTACGTTTAAAAAGAAGATGGACAAAAGAAGATTTATGCGGGGATGAGGCGGAGTTGTCGATTCGACAATTAACACGATTGGAATTAGGCTATTCAAAGCCTACGTTATCGAAAATCGAATTTATAGCTTCCCGTTTAGGCATTCCAACCTTTCAATTGATGAAGTATTATAGCGCTCCTCCACAGGATTATTTAGAATTGAAATACTTGACCTTGCGTTTGGCAACGTTTGGAGATGAGGAAAAATTGACTCAAATGGTACACTATGTTGACGAAATGGCAACTCGATTTTACGAACAATTACCAGAAGATGAACGTGTGATTATTTGGATATTGAGATGTCGGATTCGCATGTGCTTTGGTATTGAACCAATTAAACAGACACAAATATTTCATGATTATTTTGAACAAGTAAAGCGGCGAACATGCTATAGTATCAACGATTTATTGCTCATTCATGTTTATTTTTTGGCTTGTCAAGTAAAGAGAGAGTTATTTGACAAATGTTTTTATCAACAAGTGACGAATTGTTTGTTGAAACAAGACGAACAGTTGAAAGCTGAAGAATGGTTTATCTTGAGGGATGTCTTGATTGCTTCCCTAACAGCTGCTATTGAATACGGTTCTGATTATAGACATGAGGAAGTCATTGCCTTGCTACATCAGCTGATGGAGCTGACTCAGGATTATCAGAAGAAGGCGGTTGTCTATCTGCTGGAATGGAAGTGTGCCCTTTGTTTTCGGAAGGAGCTAGCGGTCGCAAAAGAAGCTTATCAACAGGCTCTCTTTTTTGCGCAAGTAATACCGGAATCATCAATCAGTCAAAAATTAAAGGATGAGTGGGAGTTGGATATGTATAACTATTCAGGGGAAAAGAAGTAAGTGGAGGTAGGAGTTGTTTTCATTTTTGAGACACTCTTTCAAAACTATGAGTATATTGTTAAGATAAAATCGTTCTCATAGAAACTTTTTTCTTGACTTCTATTGAGAACGTGCTAAAATTGTTCCCATGATAACGAATTTGGAAAGGAAGATGACCATGACAACAGATCCACTTCAAGAGTTTAAGCAACTTTCTCATAAAATGGGTGCGGTTTTCCATACCCTTGCTAAGGAATATGATATGAATTTATTAGCTGGGCCGCAAGGGCATGTCTTGCATTATTTGGCCCTGCATAATCAAGAGGAAATCTTTATCAAGGATATCGAACAGAAGATGAAGATTTCAAAATCGGTGGCTAGTAATCTCATCAAGCGTATGGAGAAAAACGGTTTTGTCGTTGTAGAACCGTCAAAGATTGATAAGCGAAAGAAAATTGTGCGGTTGTCAGATTCGGCTAGAGAAAAAAGCCAGCGTATGGGGGATTTTTGGGCGGAGATGCGCAAGCAGTTGGTCGAAGGAATTGCGGAAGAAGACTTACAGATTCTGTCTAAGGTGATTCGGCAACTTCATCAAAATTTAGAGAAGATTGAACAAAAGGAGAAAGAATGAGTCAATTATTAAAACGATTAAAAATCAGCGAGTGGTTGATGATTTTAGGCAGTATTGCTTTTGTGTGCTTGACCGTCTGGTTGGAATTAGAAGTGCCGAGCTATATGTCCGAAATCACCAAACTTTTGCAATTGCCAGATACGACCACTTCGGACCTCTGGAAACCGGGTTTAAAGATGTTAGGTTTGTCCTTGGCCAGTTTTGCCAGTTCGGTCATGGTGGGCTTTATCGCCTCCCGTTTAGCAGCAGGATTTACAACTCGTTTGCGTAAGGATATTTTCTACCGTGTCTTGGATTATTCAGATGCCGAAATCAAGCGGTTTAGCATTCCTAGTTTGCTGACACGGACGACGAATGACCTTACCCAGATTCAGTTCTTGTTTACCATGGGCTTGCAGGTGGCGACTCGTGGGCCGATTATGGCGATTTGGGCCTTGACCAAGATTGTAGGAAAATCAGATCATTGGTTATGGGCGGTGATTGTGGCAGTATTGATCAATCTTGTCATGATGACCATTCTAGTAACCCTTGCTTTTCCAAAACAGAAAATTGTCCAAAAATTGACTGACCGTCTCAATAGTGTGACACGTGAAGGCTTATCAGGTATTCGTGTGGTACGTGCCTACAATGCTGAAGAATACCAGGATGGTAAATTTGCCCAAGCCAATGAAGAATTGACCGCCTTGAACCTATTTGTTAGTCGCTTGATGGCGCTGATGAATCCTGTTATGATGACAATTTCGAGTGGCTTGAGCTTGGCTATTTATTGGATTGGTGCTTACCTAATCAATGAAGCAGAGTTGATGGACAAATTGCCTATTTTTAGCGATATGGTCGTCTTTATGTCCTATGCCATGCAGGTTGTGATGGGCTTTATGATGATGAGTGCCTTGTTTATCATTTTGCCTCGTGTCTTGGTGTCGACCAAGCGGATTAACGAGGTTTTGGATTTGACATCTTCCATTACTTCGCCTCAAGTGTCGCAAGTGGGACAAGAAAATGTAGACCAAATTGTCTTTGAAAATGTAACCTTCCGCTATTCTGATACGTCAGAGGCGGTTATTGAGCAGATTAACTTTACCGCCAAAGCAGGTGATACAGTTGCTTTTATTGGTTCGACAGGTTCTGGGAAATCAACCTTAGTCAATCTGCTTCCACGTTTTTATGATGTGAGTGAAGGACGGATTCTGTTGGACGGCGTTGATGTAAGAGATTATAGTGCAGCAGATTTGCATGCTAAAGTTGGCTATATCCCACAAAAGGCCGTGCTGTTTACGGGAGATATTCGGAGCAATATTGATTTTGGGGAAAGCAAGGAAAGTCCACTCAGTGATGAAGCGATTTGGGAGGCCTTGGATTTGGCACAGGCTAGAGGCTTTGTAGAGGAAAAAGAAGATGGTCTTTCTTCTCATGTGGCCCAGTCTGGTAGCAATTTTTCTGGAGGACAGCGTCAGCGCTTAGCCATTGCACGTGCCCTTGCCAGAAAGCCTGAAATTCTCATTTTTGATGACTCCTTCTCAGCTCTTGATTATCGTACGGATCGTACTCTTCGGGAGGAACTCGCAAAGCGTACTGCTGGTATGACTAAGTTGATTGTTGCACAGCGGATTTCAACTATTATGGATGCGGATCAAATCTTGGTTCTTGATAATGGAAAAGTGGTCGGTCAAGGAAGCCATAAAGAATTACTAGCCAGCAATGAAGTGTACCAAGAAATTGCTTACTCACAATTATCGAAGGAGGAATTGGAAAATGGAAAATAAACAAACTTCTTTATTGAACCAAATGAAACCCTATATCAAAGGTTTCCAACTTCCTTTTGTGATTGCAATCATTGGAGCCATTATTTCCAGTATCATTACTGTGATTGGTCCGAATAAATTAAGTGAGATTACAGACTTGATTACCAAGGGATTAATGACAGGAATTGACACAGATAAGGTGTCAGAAATTGCGATGTTACTAGCGATTCTGTACGGAATTGGAGCGCTTGTCAACTATACGCAAGCCTTTACTATTTCAACAATTGTTCAGCATTTTTCAAAACGGTTGCGGACAGCGATTGCAGAAAAAATCAACAAACTTCCTCTCCGTTATTTTGATAGTCATTCGCAAGGTGATACCTTATCCCGTGTCACCAATGATGTGGATACGGCTAGTCAGTCCCTCAACCAGAGTTTGGGAACGGTCCTGTCTTCTAGTATTCTCTTGGTGGCAGCTCTGATTATGATGTTTCAGACCAATGTGACCTTATCCTTTGTCACCATTGTTTCTGTCTTGTTTGGCTTTGTATTTGTGGGAATCATTATGGGGCGTGCAAAGGGCTTCTTCAAAAGTCAGCAGACCAATCTTGCCAATGTTAATGGCTATGTAGAAGAAATGTATTCTGGGCATTCGGTGGTTGCTAGCTATCATGCGGGTCGTATTGTAAAAGAAGAGTTTCAGCATCTCAATCAAGCCCTCTACACAAGTATGTGGAAATCCCAATTCATTTCAGGGATTATGATGCCCATGATGATGTTTATTGGGAACTTTGGTTACGTCATGGTTGTAGTGACAGGAGCAGCCTTGACCCTGAAAGGCAATGCAACCATGGGAACGATTGTGGCCTTCATGGTCTATGTTCGAATCTTCTCTCAACCCCTTTCTCAGATTGCCCAAGGTTTGACAGTCTTACAATCAGCTAGCGCTGCGATGGGTCGTGTGTTTGAATTCTTGGGTGAGCCTGAAATGGAGGTGGACAGCCATAAGGCACAACAACTCAGGACTATAAAAGGCGATGTTACATTTGATCACGTTTCCTTTGGCTATTCTGCTGATAAGACCATTATCCATGACTTCTCCGCAACAGCTAAGGCCGGGCAAAAAATTGCTATTGTGGGACCAACAGGAGCTGGAAAGACGACCATTGTCAATCTCTTGATGAAGTTCTATGACATTGATCAAGGCCGTATTTTGATTGACGGGATTGATACCAAAAATATGAAACGTTCTGAAGTTCATGATGCTTTTAGTATGGTCTTACAAGATACCTGGCTCTTTGAGGGAACGATTAAGGAAAATCTGATTTACAACCAAAGCAATGTTTCAGATGAAGCGGTTATCGAAGCAGCAAAAGCAGTCGGAGTTCACCATTTTATCATGACCTTGCCGAAAGGCTACGATACCCTGCTAGATGATACGGTAAACTTATCTGTCGGGCAAAAACAATTGCTAACCATTGCACGTGCCTTGCTGAAAAATGCTCCCCTTCTTATCCTTGATGAGGCAACCAGCTCTGTTGATACACGGACAGAGGAATTGATCCAGAAGGCAATGGATAAACTGATGGAAGGCCGTACGTCCTTTGTCATCGCTCACCGTCTATCCACTATCCGAAATGCTGATCTCATCTTAGTGATGAAAGACGGCAATATCATTGAACAAGGCAATCATGATGCTCTGATGGCTCAAAATGACTTCTATGCCAATCTGTACAACAGCCAGTTTGTCGAGGAGTAAAACAGTCCAGTGGACTGTTTTAGCCTCGTGCCTAAAAATAGGAAAGCGGGAGTAATGTCCAGTGGACTGTTTTAGCCCCGAGCCCAGAAACCCGAAAGCGAGGGTAGTTCAGTGAATCATTTTAGCCTCGTGCCTATAAGTGTTAGTACTCGAGTAACTTGGTGAGGTGCTTTAGTTCCGAGCCTAGAAATGGGAAAATGAGCGCATTAGGTTGAACGATTTTAGCTTCATGTTGCCAAGAGTGGACAATGTGAATGGTAGTTAAAGGGTTTGAAGTTGACAGAAAATCTGTTGATTTCAGGCCTTTTATTTTTGCAAAATGTGAGGGTTTTCATGATATAATAAAGAAAAAGGAGGAAGTACCATGTACGAATTTCAAAATCCAACAGATGAACAAGTGAAGAGTTATCTAGCTAATAGCAAGACCATTGCAGTGGTTGGCTTGTCCAATCGTGAAGAAACAGTCAGCAACCGCATTGCGAAATTTATGCAGGACATGGGGTATCAGATTATCCCAATCAATCCTCGTCTAGCTGGCAGCGAGATTTTAGGGGAAACGGTCTATGCAACTCTGGCAGATGTTCCTGTAGCGGTTGACATCGTGAATGTCTTTCGTAGAAGCGAGTTTTTGCCAGATGTGGCACGTGAGTTTGTTGAAACAAATGCCAAGATTTTCTGGGCCCAATTAGAGCTTCAAAACGAAGAGGCAGCCGCTATTTTAGAAACTGCAGGTCGTGACGATGTGGTGATGAATCGTTGTATCAAGCGAGAATACGTTCGCTTGATGACAGGAGTAAGCTAGTGTCTACCTTGGTCATTATCCGCGGCAATTCTGGTTCAGGAAAGACGAGTCTGGCAGAGGCCTTGCAACATCACTATGGCCGTAAAACCTTGGTGGTTTCTCAAGATAATGTTAGAAGAACCATGTTGAAAGAAAAAGTTGAGCCAAGGAATTTATCCATTGGGCTAACAGAAACCATTGCACGCTTCGGGCATGCAGAGGATTTGCTGGTCATTGTTGAAGGCTTTTATGAAGCTGATATTTATGGGGAGATGCTAGCGCAATTGCATCAGCTGTTTGCTCCTCGTGTCTATGCCTATTACTATGATATCCCCTTTGAAGAAACGGTTAAGCGGCATGCTACTCGTTCCAAAAGAGCTGATTTTACACCGGAGGATATGAAATGGTGGTGGATTGATAAGGACTATCTTGGCTGGGAAGAAGAAGTCTTGCTGTCAGCTGAGCTGAGTTTAGAGGCGACTGTTCAACTGATTTGTCAAGCAATTGAACATAGCTGATGAATGGATTGAAAAAATAGCATTGTTTTTGTAAAAAAATAAAGGAAAACGGAATGAGTCATCTAACAGAGGAATTATTTGGCAATGTTGAAACATTTTTAGAGGAACACCTCACAGAATATGAAAGTGTTGAAGAAGCGGTCGCAGCTTATATGAACCTATACAATGAGCAAAATCGAAAAAAACATCAAGGTCAGGTCGGTTTCATGGAATTGTCTGATTTGCTGGAAGAATTAGCCTACGAAAGAGAGGATACAAGACGTTTACAACTCGCTCAGCAAATTTTGGAACGAGACAAAGAGAATGTAGATGCAAAGATTGCCCAGTTGGAAGTAGAGTCAGTTAACCAATTGGAAGTATTATCCCAACTCAAGGAATTCGAGAGTCAGGAGCGGAAAAAGTGGTTAAAAGGAGACCGATCTGGTTGGGTGAATTTCAAAGAACGGCCCTATATGCGCTTGAAAAATCGTTTGGCTTTTCAGTATTTTAACCAAAAACTGTATCCACAGGCTTTGAAACATTTTGAAGAACTCTATCGGATGAACCCTAGTGATAATTTGGGAAGTCGGTACATGATGATGGTACTTTATTGTTTTCTTTACCAATGGGACAAGGCTGTGAAATTTGCAAACCAGAAAGAACACAAAGAGGATGCGGAGATGATTGGGAAACTCCTTGTGTTGGCGATTATCACAGAACGGAGTCTGGATGCCCAGCGTCTCTTTAAGAAAATGGTAGATCTGGATGAGAATTTCTTACCTGCTCTTGACTTTTCTAGAGATGTAGAAAGTGCACGTACGATGTTTTCGATGGCAAAAGAGGGGTATTTTGAAATTTCAAGTCTTTCCTTATTCGATGGATTAGAGGAGTTTCTGTTTGGGACAGAAATTGTCTTTGAATGGTTACGAAAGCACTATGAAGAGTATTATCAGGAAGAATTTGAGCTTCATACAGTACGCAATCCGCTATTTGCAGGTTTACCAAGTGGAGCCGTTCAATCCTTGCTTGAAGAAGGCTTGATTCGACCAGAAGATTTTCAGTCGTTTAAGAAAAAGGATTTGTTGGCTCTGCAAGGGATTGGTAAGGTGAGTGTAGAGCGCTTGATTGCTAATGGTGTTCAGCTGAAAGAAGGTTAATATTGCTATAAAATAAGGAGATTTATCTATCGAATCTCCTTATTTTTATTGGGTAATTCTAAAAATATACTGCTGAAATCTGTAGTATCAGGAGGGGAGAATGGTACTGATAGTAATAGAGTATTAAATGATAATTGTCAGATAATTGCTTGAAAATGAGAAAAACTGTGCTATAATGGAGATAGGTTTTTAATGAAAGGGAGTTAGAATGAAAAAACTTGGTATTGTTTTATTATCGGCAGTCCTATTGACAGCGTGTGCGCCTACGACACAAGAAAAACAGGCGACAAGTGAAAGCACGGCGGTTCAAGTGGACCAACAAGCGCTTGATAAAGCAACTGTTGATTACAAGGCATTTGTAGAAGAGCAGATTGGACAATTGTTGACCGATACGGAAAATTTTGCCCAATTACTCAAAGATGGCAAATTAGAAGAAGCGAAAACAGTCTATCCAGTCATTCGAATGGCCTATGAGCGTTCAGAACCGATTGCTGAAAGTTTTGGCGAATCAGATGTGAAAATTGATTTCCGCTTGGTTGACTACATGGAAGAGAATAAGACTGAGGAAGGTTGGTCAGGTTTCCACCGCATTGAAAAGATTCTTTGGGAAGAAAATACCACAACAGGTACGGAGCAGTATGCGAATCAATTGGTCAATGACATCAAGGAATTGAAGGCGAAAATTGCGACTGTTGAAGTGACACCTGAGATTATGCTGACAGGGGCAGTTGATTTGCTCAACGAAGTAGCCACAAGCAAGATTACCGGGGAAGAAGAAGTGTATTCCCACACAGACTTATATGATTTCAGAGCCAACATCGAAGGAGCAGAGAAGATTTTTGAACTCTTTAAGCCAAGCTTGGAGAACAAAGATGCTAGTCTCGTTATGACTCTTGAAAAAGAATTCAAGAATGTGAATGGTCTGCTGGATCAATACATGACAGATGATACGCACTATAAACTCTACACAGATTTGAGTACAGAAGACACCAAAAAACTAGCTGAGGCTGTGACAAAACTCGGTGAGCCACTTTCTCAAATGGGGATTATCTTGGACGGGAAGTAAGAAATGACAAAAGACGAAAAATGGTTTGATAAAAAAATGGATCGTCGCGAATTTTTAAAAAAAGCAGGTATAGGAGGAGCTGGGCTTGCGCTCGGAGCCTCTGGGGCATCTGCTTTTTTCGCACATAAAGTGACTGGCGAGACTGCAAAATCAGACGGACAAGAAGACATTTCTTTTTATGGAGAACATCAGGCAGGAATCGTGACTCCAACCCAGAAAAATGTGTATTTCGTTGTGCTTGACCTGCATTCAACAGACAAGGCTGAAGTCATTCAGATGTTCAAGGATTGGACAGATTACAGTGAGAAATTAGTGACTGGAAAGCTAGTAAAAGAAGATGGAGATAATGGCTATCTTCCACCATTTGATACAGGGGAAACGGTTGGTCTGAACCCTCACCGCCTGACTCTTACTTTTGGGATTTCACCCGCTTTCTTGACCAAGCTAGGATTGGAAAGTAAGAAACCAAAAGAATTTCGAGATTTGCCAGTCTTTCCAAGGGATCAGCTCAAGGAAGCCTATACTGGAGGAGATATTGTAATCCAAGCCTGTGCTGACGATGCACAAGTTGCCTTTCATGCTGTCCGAAATCTCGTCCGAAAAGGTCGCAGCCTCGTAACCATGAAATGGAGTCAAGCTGGTTTTGCAGCGATTGGCAACCGTAAGGAAACGCCACGAAACCTGTTTGGATTTAAAGATGGCACGGCAAATGCGACGAAAAAAGAGCAATTTCAGGATATCATCTGGTGTGAGGATTCTAACTGGATGCGGGGAGGCACCTATATGGCAGTCCGCCGTATCCAAATGTTTCTGGAAACATGGGACAGAACCAGCCTAAATGAACAGGAAAATACCTTTGGTCGCTATAAAGAAAGCGGTGCACCCTTTGGAAAGAAAGATGAGTTTGATGAAGTCGATTTGGACTTAAAAGATGATAAGGGAGAACCCCTTGTACCAGTTGATTCTCATGTCAGACTAGCAAAGGAAACAGGTGTTGAAATCTATCGTCGCGCCTATTCTTATTCAGATGGTATTGATGAGGTAACAGGACAATTTGACTCAGGTTTGTTATTTATCTCTTTTCAGAAAGATCCCCAACAATTTATTACGATTCAACATAATCTAGGTAACGTAGACAAGTTAAACGAGTACATCACCCATGTTGGAAGTGGTTTATTTGCTTGTTTTGCAGGCGTGAAAAAAGGAGAGTACATTGGTCAAGCCTTATTTGAATAAACTGGCGCTTATTGCCTTTCTTGCTCTCGTCTTTTTTGCAAGACCTGTTTCAGCGACAGATTCCTATAGTCACCTCTTTATCACTATTACAGATGCAACGAGAGCTTTGCAAAGAGGAGATCAGGCTTTCGCTAGTCAGTTGATTGCCCAGTTACAGACGGATTTTGCCCAGGTTGAAAACCATGATTCCAAGGCTGGTCAGATGGTGACCAACCGCCTAGCGGAATTGGAACAAGAACCGACAGAAGAAAAACTAGTGGCTGTTTCTAAAGCCTTGTTGGACTTTGAAGCGGAACAACATCCTGTTGATGTTACTGCTGAAAAAGAAAAACTGATGAACAAGTTATCTCCTGCCTTTGACCTTTTGCAGGAAGCGATTGAGCGCAAGGAGATTGACAGTGTCAAGGAGAACTACAAAAAACTCAATAGTACGTGGACAGTGAATGAGCGAATTGTTCGTGATACTAGCACAGGGCATTACGGAAAAATTGAAACAGCCATTTCTTTCTTACGCAGTAGTATTGAAACAGAACCTGTAGACTATGGCAGTATTCAAACATCATTTGATGATTTAAAAAATGCTATTCAAGCCTTTGTAGCTGGTCAAGAGGTAGCTACAGCTGCAACGGATGTAACCTTAACAGATGGGATTGATCTGCTCAAGCAAGCACAAACTGCTTTTGAAGCGGGTGATAAGACCAAAGGGGCTTCTCTGATGAAGGAATTTATCACCATTTGGCCGACCATTGAAGGAGATGTTAGTACACGGAATCCAAGTCTCTACACTCGTGTCGAGAGTGAGTCGCCCGTTATCATGGTACGCGGTGACGAAGAGGCTTATCAAGAAAAACTAGCCCAGTTAATTGCTGATTTGGCAAGCATCGATCCCTCAGCCAGCTACAATGTCTTCGATGCGATGCTAATCCTTCTACGGGAGGGAGTTGAGGCTCTTCTCATTGTGATGGCTTTAGTATCTACTCTAAAAGCTAGCAAGCAGAAAAAAGGCTTGCTTTGGGTTTATGGCGGAGCTGTCGTTGGTTTATTAGCTAGTGCCTTGTTGGCTATTGCCTTGCACCAATTTTTCCCAAGGCTCTCCTCTGGTGCCAATCGTGAAATCATTGAGGGCTTGGTGGGGATTGTTGCGGTTGTGATGATGGTTGTCATTGGTATTTGGCTCCACAGTAAATCTTCTGTCAAGAAGTGGAATGCCTATATGGAGCAGCGGATGCGGGTGGTGACGGCAAGCGGTAGTTTCCTTTCAATGTTTGCCTTGAGTTTTCTAGCGGTCTTTCGTGAGGGGGCAGAAACCATTCTCTTTTATGCAGGTATCCTACCAAAGATTAGCCTCAATGACTTTCTATTAGGAATTAGTCTAGCCTTTTTAGTCCTTTTACTCTTAGCTGTTGTCATGCTGAAAACAACGAGCAAAATCAAGCCACATAAGGTATTTTTCTATCTGACTTGGCTGATTTATGCCCTTGCCTTTAAGATGTTGGGAGTTAGTATCCATGCCTTACAATTGACCAATATCCTGCCGAGTCATGTAGTGAGAGGGATTCCAACAATAGATATGATTGGTCTGTATCCAAGTCTAGAAATTCTGCTACCACAGGTCTTTCTCATCCTCTTGATTGCTTGCTTAACGTGGAAGAATCGAGAACATCATGCACACTAAACAAGAACTAACCGTTGTCGAGCATTTGACCGAATTTCGGAGCCGTTTTATTTGGACCCTATCCTTTTTCTTCGTTAGTTTTTTGATCAGTCTCTATTTTTCGAGAAGTATTTACCAGTTTTTGACTCAGGGATTTTCTCAGAAATTGATTGTCTTGGGTCCTAACGATATATTATGGATTTATATCAATATAGCCAGCCTCCTAGCCTTTACGCTGACCTTGCCGTTTTTGACCTATCAAGTTTGGGCTTTTGTAGTTCCAGCGCTTGATAAAGGAGAAGCCAGAAGTATTTTCTGGTATATTCCAGCAGTCTTTTGCTGCTTTGCCTTGGGCTTACTATTTGGGTTTTATCTGGTTAGTCCAGCTCTCTTACAGGTTCTTTTGTCATTCGGAGATGGGCTCTTTGATACGCAATTAACAGCACAAAATTATCTGGCTTTCTTATTGCATACGACAATCCCGATGGCTGTTTTGTTTGAAATACCTGTTTTAGTGGCATTTTTGACCTCCCTTGGTATCCTTAGTCCACGATTTTTGGTACAATATAGAAGACATGCCTACTTTACCTTGCTCGTGATTGCAGTGGTCATCACGCCAGCTGATTTTACAAGTGATTTAGCCATGACGGTTCCCCTTATCCTCATCTATGAAGTAAGTGTTGGTATCAGTAAATGGCTCTATCGAAAAAAAGAAAAAAGGAGAACCTATTATGGGAATCTTACGTGATATTGGTGCGCCGGGAATGATTATCTTGGTCTTGGGTGCCCTCTTGATTTTTGGACCAAAACGCTTACCAGAGCTGGGCGAATCCATTGGTAAAATGATTTCCTCCTTTAAAAAAGCCATGGAAAATGGTGAAGAAAAAGAAAAGGATGATACAGCTCATTAAGGCTATTTTGAGAAAAGAGTGGGGAATGTCGATTGAACGCTTCCGCACTCTTTTTTACAGGACTGACAGGGGCTAATCGAAAGATTACAAAAACCGATGTTCCTCGTTGTTCCTTCTTGGTTTGAGTTCCCACAGTCACTTCTTTAATGATGACTCTAGCAGAAATAAGTCCAAAAATATAGTGGATTGAGAACTGAACACGGACTAAGAGCTGTGTAAAAAAGAGACGCAGATGTCCAGCTTTAGCTGGTTACAGCTGAGGCTCCCTTTAGGGATAAGTCTTCCTAGCTCCAAAGGTATAGTATACCTTTGGAGGTGAGTGATAGGAGTTTGCAGAGCAAACTCTCCTTTGGCTCTTCGTCAGACTTCCTATTTTCACTTTGTGCTTTATACGCCCTCGTATCTTATGAAGGAATAGGACAAGGCAAGGAGTTGCAGATGGAACTGGCATTAATTGAGGATTACTCCATAATCCCTATTTCCAACCTTCAACAGTCTACTGGACTATTGAAGCAAAGCGACTTATACTCGTCAAAAATTAAAATCTGACGTCGTTAACTCACCTTGCTGAACTTCAGTTCTAGCTACGATTTCGTTGCCTAGTCAGATTTTGATTTTTATAGAGTATAACGATGTCCTAAAATTTATTCAATTCACGATAGTCTTAGAAAGAAAGGAGAGCAAGATGCTGTTTGAAGATACTTTTTTCAAGAATCAAATCTGGCAGAAAGAGCGTTTAGTTGCCTACGGTTTTCAAGAAACAGATGGTTGGTGGGCAGTTCATCAGCCTTTTATGAATGGGCATTTTGAAGCGCGAGTACGGGTAAAAGTCCCTGATCAAGCTATGGCGCAGGTCTGGGATGTAGATATGGATGAGGAATACCATGCCTTTCGCATTCAACGTGCGGTTGGAGCATTTGTCGGTGAAGTACGAGAAAACTACGCTGCGATTCTTCATGAAATCGTCCAACAATGTGCAGAAGAAGAGCCCTTTCAATCTCCTCAAGGTAATCGCCTTATAAGGCATATTCAGAAACGATTCCAAGAAGAGCCAGATTATCCTTTTAGCAAAGCGCCAGACATTGCTACCCTACGGCATGCTGGGAATCAAAAATGGTATGGCTTGATGACCCAAGTGCCGTGGACAGTCTTGAAGAGAACAGATAAAGAAGGAAAAATTGACATCATCAATGTCAAAGTAGAAGCAGATCAGATAGAGAATATAGTAGGAAGAGGGGGGATTTATCCTGCCTATCACATGTCCAAAAAAAGCTGGATTTCAATCAGTTTAGACGATAGCTTATCAGATGAGGACTTGTTTGCCTTGGTGGAAAAGAGTCGCCAGTTGGTTGCACCGAAAAGTGCACAGTCCCTAACGGAGACTTGCTATTGGATTCTTCCTGCCAATCCCGCACTTTATGATATTGATACGGAATTGCGGAATGAGGGACAGATTTTATGGACTCAAAAACCGAACATTAAGCCAAAGGATATCGTTTGTATCTATATGACAAAACCGATTCAAGCGATTCGCTATCTCTGTCGGGTAAGCAAGGCTCATCTCACTGAGGGAAATCAGGTTTATATGAAGCTAGAACTGCTTCGAGAGCTGTCTGATAGTGAATTTCCCCTGTTGCTGATGAAGGATTTGGGAGTTAAAGCAGTAAGAGGACCACGCCTAGCCACACCAGAATGCCGGAAGGCCCTCGAAAGCTTGCTAAAGGAGTGACTTAGCAAGCTGTAACAAAATTATCAGAAAATTTAATATTTTACTTTACATCTTCCCTAAAAAGTCTATAATAAGAATATAGTTTTTGGAGGTTATGGAGTATGAAGAAGAGTTTTATCCACCAGCAAGAAGAAATTTCCTTTGTCAAAAATACCTTTACCCAATATCTCAAGGACAAGTTAGAAATTGTGGAAGTGCAAGGACCGATTTTGAGTCGTGTCGGTGATGGGATGCAGGACAATTTGTCAGGGGTTGAAAATGCGGTGACTGTCCATGTCAAGTTGATTCCTGATGCGACCTATGAGGTCGTCCATTCTTTGGCGAAATGGAAACGTCACACTCTTGCACGGTTTGGCTTTAATGAGGGGGAGGGTCTTTTTGTCCATATGAAAGCCCTTCGTCCAGATGAAGATTCACTTGACCCGATTCACTCGGTTTATGTAGACCAGTGGGACTGGGAGAAAGTCATTCCAAACGGTAGGCGCAACCTAGCTTACTTGAAAGAAACCGTTGAGCTGATTTACAAGGCCATTCGGTTGACTGAATTAGCTGTTGAAGCTCGCTATGATATTGAAGCGGTGTTGCCTAAGCAGATTACCTTTATTCACTCGGAAGCATTGGCAGAGCGTTATCCAGATTTGACGCCTAAAGAACGAGAAAATGTAATCGCGAAAGAATACGGTGCTGTTTTCCTCATTGGGATTGGTGGTGAATTACCAGATGGAAAACCGCATGATGGACGGGCTCCTGACTATGATGATTGGACAACGCCGTCTGAAAATGGCTACAAGGGCTTAAACGGAGACATCCTCGTGTGGAATGAGCAACTGCAATCTGCCTTTGAATTATCGTCTATGGGGATTCGGGTGGATGAAGAAGCCCTCAAACGCCAGGTAGCTATTACAGGTGATGAAGATCGACTGGAATTTGAATGGCATAAGGCACTTTTAAATGGACTCTTCCCACTTTCAATCGGCGGAGGAATTGGCCAATCACGCCTTGCCATGTTCCTTCTCCGCAAAAAACACATCGGTGAAGTCCAATCAAGCGTCTGGCCGCAAGACGTCCGTGACACATTTGAGAATATACTATAAAAAAAGAACTGGAAATCAGTTCTCAGATTGAAGACAAAGTCCATTTTTGCTTATTTTCTTCAATCTTTTTTTGCTTCTTTCGATAAAAAAGCTTCCAAAAACAGCATTAAAAGAAGCTTTTCTAAGAGTTAAATTACAATCTCATTTTACTTCTACTGTTTAAATTGTTTGCTATTTATAGTATTTGTCTACATTTTGCACTAGCACAGCTAGTGTTTTTTCGTAGAGAAAAAATCTGGCT
Source organism: Streptococcus sp. zg-86 (assembly GCF_017639855.1). Classification (NCBI taxonomy): domain Bacteria; kingdom Bacillati; phylum Bacillota; class Bacilli; order Lactobacillales; family Streptococcaceae; genus Streptococcus; species Streptococcus zhangguiae. Next base: position 428,023 of record NZ_CP072115.1, read on the forward strand.
TGAAGCTATAATAAAAAGAACTGAGCTCTGTATGTTAGAGGTCAGTTCTTTGTTTAAAATGGAATGCTATCCTTTTGGAACCAATAGATAGTGTTTGTTGTTATATGGTTCGTTTTATTTCACAATTGGAATAGACATTTCTATCAAACGGTCGGTATGAATGGTTTGGATACCGGCTTGGTTGATGATAGTGGTGTCAATTTTGCGCTTGAGGAAGAAGTCACGGATGCGTTCGATTTCAAGAGCTTGAATTGCACGGTATTTATTGCTAATCAAGAGTTCGTAGTGAAGGGGCGCCTGGGTAAAAATAACATCCGTATTCCCAGCAGAATAGGTTTCCACCAGAAAGGCATCGGTATTTGCTAACTGGTTTTGTACGAGTTGTGCTTGACTGTTTGTCGTATTGATGATCTTCATGCGTGACCTCCAATCATTCTTTGCATTTATTATAGCACTCTTAGGATGATTTGACTAGCCTTAATCTAGTTTATGAGCCAATTTCCATTGTTCAATGCCCCATTTGTGGCTACCGCGTTTGAGCTTTTCAATGGCTGTCTCAATATCAAACCAAGCGAGGTGGTTAAAATCTTCTAGTGGTTGTCCAATTTCTTGGTAGCTGGTCACTTCATAGATATAGGCAGGATTGTAATAATGGGTATCTCGGTGGCGTGAATAAAAGTATTCGTCTGCCTGCCCATAATAGTCGCCAATCTCTGCTGTAAATCCCAGTTCTTCCACTAGTTCACGTGCAAGAGCACTCAGGTGATTTTCTCCTATTTCAATCTCTCCTCCTGGTAGGAACCAAGCACCGTTAGGAGCCTGCACGAGAATGATATGTTTTTTTTGTGGATCAGGAATGACGGCATAGACGCCGTAGCGATTCTGATAGGTTACCCCTGTTTCTTTTTTTCCGAATGTTGCCTGTGTCATTGGTCTTCCTCTATGATGATTTTTTCTCATTATAGCATAAATAGCGGATAAAGTAGCCTTATTTTGCTTTAATTGAAATAGCACCCTTGCTAGTTAGAACAGCGCGCAAGTCTTTTTCTTCTGGATGTTCCAAATAGAAATCTGTCAGTGCATCTTCGATGTGTTCTTGAATGGTTCTACGAAGCGGACGGGCTCCCATTTTTGGATCATAACCTAAGTCCACCAATTTTTCCTTGACCTTGTCGGTCACATGGAGTGTCAGACCAGTTGTTGCCAAGCGTTTATTAACATCAAGGAGCATGAGGTCCACGATATGAAGGAGATTTTCCTTGCTGAGGGCATGGAATTCAATAATACCGTCAAAGCGGTTCATAAATTCTGGGCTAAAGAAATTGCTCAATTGACCAAGAACAGACTGGGTACGTCCTTCCATAGTAGCACCGAAGCCGACATTTGCTTCTACCTTGCCTGTTCCGGCATTTGAGGTCATAATGATAATAGTATCTTTGAAGCTAACCGTGCGGCCTTGGCCATCTGTCAAGCGACCGTCATCAAGGACTTGAAGGAACATGTGCATGACATCAGGGTGGGCTTTTTCAATCTCATCAAGAAGAATAAGCGAGTAAGGATTGCGACGGACTTTTTCGGTTAATTGTCCTGCTTCTTCATAGCCGACATAGCCTGGAGGGGCTCCGACTAATTTTGCGACAGCGTGTTTTTCCATGTATTCGGACATGTCAAAGCGAATCATACTATCGGCAGAGCCAAAGAGTTCGATGGCGAGTTGTTTGGATAGCTCAGTTTTTCCGACCCCTGTGGGTCCAACGAAAAGGAAACTTCCAATTGGACGGTTTGGTGCACCAAGTCCTACCCGATTGCGGCGAATAGCTTTGGCAATTTTATCAACGGCATCGTCTTGACCAATAACGTGTGCTTTGAGGTCACTTGCAAGATTGATTAATTGCGATTGTTCTTTTTCTTTCAAATCACCGACTGGAATATTGGTTTTTTGCTCAATGATCGCTTCGATTTCTTTTTCGGTAATCACAGGGATATCTTCCTCGCTGATTGTCGCTTTTTGCATTTCCTTGTATTTGGCAATCTGATCGCGGTAGTAGGCTGCTTTTTCAAAATCTTCATCACGGGTGGCCTGAGCCTTGCGATTTTCAGCATCAATCAAGCGCTGATCAATTTCTTTTGGATCAACGAAATTCAGCGTCAAGTTCATCTTTGAACCTGCCTCATCTAGTAAGTCAATAGCCTTATCAGGCAAGAAGCGGTCTTGAATGTAGCGGTTGGACAAAATGGCAGCCGCTTCAATAGCTTCATCGGTGTATTTAACATGATGATAGTCTTGGTACTTGCTTTGAATCCCTTTTAGAATGGTAATGGTCTCGTCCACACTTGGCTCATCCACTTTAACGGGTTGCATACGACGTTCCAAAGCGGCATCTTTTTCGATAATTCGGTATTCGTTGAGCGTTGTCGCACCGACTAGCTGCATTTCCCCACGAGCAAGGGCAGGTTTTAGGATATTTCCTGCGTCCATGTTACCGTCACCGGCAGAACCAGCACCGACAATTTCATGGATTTCATCGATAAAGAGAATGATTTCCTTGCGGTTGCGGATTTCTTCCATGAGCTTTTGCATGCGTTCTTCAAATTGCCCACGGATACCCGTTCCTTGAACAAGGCTAACCACATCGAGTCGAATGACTTCTCGTCCTTGAAGTTTTTGTGGGACATCTCCGTCCACGATTTTTTGAGCTAGACCTTCAACAACAGCTGTTTTTCCGACCCCAGGTTCTCCGATTAGAACAGGATTATTCTTGGTCCTACGGTTAAGAATTTCGATGACACGTTTGATTTCTTCATCTCGACCGATAACAGGGTCAATATCCCCACGGCGAGCAATTTCAGTGACATTGATGCCAAATTCTTCTAAGAGGCCCTTTGGTTGTTGGGGAGGAGGAGTTGGTCCACTATTATTGCCACGATTGCCACCGCCTGCTTGTGTTGGAGGTGTCTGGTTGCGACTCTTTCCAGCTGGTGTGTGTCCAGGGATCCCTCCGATATTATTGAAGAATTCGCTAAAGGGATCCATACTATTTGGATTCGCTAGATCTCCTAGTCCTTTTAAAATAGCATTATTGGGGTCAGTTTTCATGATTTGGTAACAATTGTGGCAAAGATCCACCTGTTGTTGTTTTCCATTTAGATTTGTATAAAGATGAATGGTTGCATCATTGATATTGCAGTTATGACAAAGCATGGGCAATCCCTCTTTTCTGTGAGAAATTCTGCCTTTAGAGATATTGAAGATAATGCAGGAAAATGGGCTTTCGTGCTGTAAAAAACAATAGTCAATAAAGGTCAGATATAAGTTTATTATAACAAGATTTGGCTAAATTGCAAGAATCTGCTATCTAAAATGAGAAAGAAGTGAGAGGAAAGACAGAAGAAAAATGGATAAAGCAAGACTTTTTACTGAAAATATGGTAGAATACTCCTGTAACGAAGATACTTAGAAATAGGAGAAGTGATATGGAATCACATTTAGTGCGAATTATTAATCGTTTAGAATCAATGGCAACAGACGGTGGAACCTTAAAACGAAATTTTGAACGTGACGGAGTTGTCGTTGCGGAAGTTGCTTACAGTTTCGATGAAGAAAATGGTTCAGTCTTTACTCTTCGTGATGTAAAAGCGCGTGAAACCTATACGTTTGACAGCATTGACTTGATTGCAATGGAAATTTATGAATTACTATACTAATTTCTGATGAAGAATGAAAAGCACTGCGGTGCTTTTTTTGTGAATTGAATATTTAAACAAAACTATTGTATTTTTATTCAAAAATGGTATAATAAGAAGCATCCAGTTTGAAAAGGAGTTCGTAAATGGATTTTTCATTTCTTCCCAAGTATTGGGATTATTTTAACTATGGAGCGATTGTTACGCTCTTAATAGCAGCTTTGGTTGTATTTTTTGGGAGTATCCTAGGAATTTTGCTGGCCTTTGCTCAGCGTAGCAAATTCCGCCCCTTAGCCTGGTTGGCCAATATCTATGTCTGGATTTTTCGAGGTACCCCTATGGTAGTACAAATCATGATTTCCTTTGCCGTGATGAATATAACGGCACCGACTTTTGAATTGGGAATTTTATCTGTTGATTTGTCACGCTTGTTGCCAGGGATTATTGTTATTTCTATGAATAGTGGTGCCTATGTGTCGGAAACGGTACGGGCTGGTATCAATGCCGTTCCAAAGGGACAGTTAGAAGCAGCTTATTCATTAGGAATTCGTCCTTTTGAAGCTATGAAATCAGTCATTATGCCACAGGCTATTAAGAATATTTTACCAGCTTTGGGGAATGAATTTGTGACCATTTTAAAAGATAGCTCCCTCTTGTCAACAATCGGTGTAATGGAATTGTGGAATGGTGCGACAACTGTTGCGGCAACGACCTATTTGACCCTGACACCTCTCTTGTTTGCGGCAGCTTATTATCTTGTCATGACCAGCGTGCTGACCTTAGCCATTCAAGCATTTGAGAGACAGTTAAACAAAGGAGGGCAAACTCATGCGTGAGACAATTATTTCCATCAAAAATCTGCATAAATCATTTGGGAAGAATGAAGTGCTAAAAGGGATTGATTTGGATATTGAGAAGGGTCAGGTTGTTGTGATCATTGGACCGTCCGGTAGTGGAAAATCAACCTTCTTGCGAACAATGAATTTGCTTGAGGTACCGACCAAGGGAACGGTGACCTTTGAAGGCGTTGACATTACGGATAAGTCAAATGATATTTTTAAGATGCGAGAAAAAATGGGCATGGTCTTTCAACAATTCAATCTTTTTCCTAATATGTCGGTGTTAGACAATATTACCCTGTCACCGATGAAGACCAAGGGATTAGCAAAGAGTGAAGCTGAAAAAATTGCCTATGATTTGCTAGAAAAAGTTGGCTTGCCGGATAAGGCTCATGCCTACCCTCAGAGTTTATCAGGCGGTCAGCAGCAGCGGATTGCGATTGCACGTGGGCTAGCTATGGATCCAGATGTCCTATTATTTGATGAACCGACTTCAGCCCTTGATCCCGAAATGGTTGGAGAGGTTTTAAGCGTTATGCAAGATTTGGCAAAATCTGGTATGACCATGGTGATTGTCACCCATGAAATGGGCTTTGCCAGAGAAGTGGCTGACCGTGTTATCTTTATGGATGGTGGCGTTGTCGTAGAAGATGGGACTCCGAAGCAAATCTTCGAAGAAACCAAGGAAGAACGAACGAAGAATTTCTTATCAAAAGTATTATAAAGACAGCCGCTGGACTGGTGTTCAGCGGTGTTTACTTATAGCTAAAGGCTATGACAATTACTAGCAAAAAAGTGCTAGAGTTGGACGCACATTTTTGATATAATGAAAAACATATGAAAAGGAGATGAATATGACAAGAATGGACGGGAAAGCCTTGGCGGCTAAATTACAGGAACAATTGGCAGAGAAAACAGTAGCATTAAAAGAGCAAGTAGGCATAGAGCCAGGCTTGGTCGTTATTTTGGTAGGTGATGATCCAGCCAGTCAGGTTTATGTCCGTAATAAAGAGCGTTCAGCACTAGCAGCTGGTTTCCGCAGTGAAGTCGTGCGTTTGAAAGCATCAACGACACAAGAGGAGCTGTTGGCAGTCATTGCTCACTATAATCAGGCCGCAGAGTGGCACGGGATTTTGGTTCAGTTGCCTTTACCTGCTCATATGGATGAAGAAGCTGTCTTACTGGCTATTGATCCAAGTAAGGATGTGGATGGTTTCCATCCAATGAATATGGGGAAATTTTGGAGCGGACACCCTGTTATGATTCCCTCAACTCCTGCAGGAATTATGGAGTTGTTGCGTGAATATGGAATCGATCCAGCAGGTAAAAAGGCGGTTATGATTGGTCGGAGTAACATCGTTGGAAAACCCATGGCCCAACTTCTCTTAGATGCGAATGCGACCGTAACTATTGCCCATTCACGAACGGAAAATCTTGAGCAAGTAGCACGTGAAGCAGACATCTTGGTCGTAGCCATTGGCAGTGGCCATTTTGTGACCAAGGACTTTGTTAAGCAAGGAGCTGTCGTTATTGATGTCGGTATGAACCGTGATGAGAATGGTAAGTTGATTGGTGATGTAGCCTACGATGAAGTTAAGGAGCTAGCAAGCTATATTACTCCTGTACCTGGTGGAGTAGGTCCTATGACCATTACCATGCTCCTAGAGCAAACCTATCAAGCTTGCAAAAGATTTCTTGACCTTGGTTAATTAGAAATCGGTAAATCAGCCCTAAGACCGATGTCCGAAAAATCAGTCTAGGGTATACTGATATCAATCCTAAATATTTTTCATAATCTCCGAAAAACAACCAGTCAAGACGGCTGGTTGTTTTTTTGTATGGGTATTCCATTAGTATTGTAATTTGTTTTATATAAAGCTATCATAATTTTTTTAGATATAGTATAATGAAAGCGGAAACAAAAAAAGCACCGAATCGGTGCGACCCCTCTCGAGGTTGAATACGGACTAAGCCTTATTTTAACACGCTGTGCTGTCTCAGCTAATTCCAATGACTATAGTATACAGCATTTTTTCAACTTTTGCAAGTGTTTTATCAGCCGTTTTAGAATCAGTTGAAACAGCACAGCTCTAAAACTATAACATAGCTTTTCTGATATTTTATCAAATTATAACTATTTTTTCATTATTTATGTGTATTTTGTGTTATAATCACTTATATAAGGCTATGTTATAAGGCTTTAAAAATATAAATTTAAAAGGTTGATTGGTTGGAGTTTGGAGAGTTATTAAAGTGTCTCAAGGGGTTTATAAAGCTACTAAGGAGATTGTTAACCTAATAATGGTTGTCATTGTTTAATCTATTCTCATATATAAAGGAGGGAAAGTATGAGTAAGAAAAACTATTCAATTGGCCTTGATATTGGCACTAATAGTGTCGGATGGGCAGTGATTACAGATGATTATAAAGTCCCTGTTCGAAAGGTTAGAGTGCAGGGAAATACAGACAAGCAGTCTGTGACAAAGAATATGCTGGGCGTCTTACTGTTTGATAATGGTGAAACGGCTGAAGCTACACGTCTAAAACGAACTGCGAGACGCCGTTATACACGTCGGAAAAATCGTCTTCGTTACCTGCAGGAGATTTTCTTTGAAGAAATGAATCAAGTAGATGGGGCTTTTTTCCATCGTCTGGAAGAGTCTTTCTTGGATGCTGATGATAAAAAAGAAGAGTGTCACCCTATTTTTGGTAATATAAGAGATGAGGTAGAGTATCACAAAAATTTTCCAACGATTTATCATTTGAGAAAGCATTTGGCGGATTCAACAGAGAAAGCTGATTTACGCCTGATTTATCTTGCTTTGGCGCATATGATGAAGTTTCGTGGCCATTTCTTGATTGAGGGTGAGCTAGGAGTTGAAAATGTCGATATTCAACGTTTATTCAATACGTTTATAGAAGAGTATGACAGACTAGTTGAGGAGAGTCATCTAGGAGAGATAAAAGTTGATGTACAGGAGATTTTTACTGAAAAAGTAAGCAAATCACGCCGATTGGAAAATTTAATCAAACAGTATCCAATGGAGAAGAAAAATACTCTTTTTGGAAATCTGGTGGCACTAGCTCTCGGATTACAGCCTAACTTTAAATCGAATTTTCAACTAGCTGAAGATGCCAAGTTGCAATTTTCAAAAGATACGTACGAAGAGGACTTAGAGAAGCTGTTAGGGAACATCGGGGATGAGTATGCTGATCTGTTTACTAGCGTCAAGAAACTCTACGATGCTATCTTATTATCAGGAATTTTGACGGTAAATGATACTTCCACTAAAGCTCCTCTATCTGCTTCTATGGTTAATCGCTATGAGGAACACCAGAAAGATTTAGCTCAGTTGAAGGCATTTATCAAGAATAATGCACCAGATAGGTATTCAGATATTTTTAAAAACCGTAGTCAAAATGGTTACGCTGGCTACATTAACAAAGGGGTCAGACAAGAAGATTTCTATCGTTATCTAAAAGGAATTTTATCAACAATTGAAGAAAGTGAATGCTTTATGGACAAAATTGACCGTGAGGATTTTTTGAGGAAGCAACGTACTTTTGACAATGGATCGATTCCTCATCAAATCCATCTTCAGGAAATGCGCGCAATTTTACGTCGCCAAAGCAAGCATTATCCATTTTTGAAGGAAAATCAAGCGAAAATTGAGAAAATCTTAACCTTCAGAATTCCGTATTATGTTGGACCTTTGGCACGCAAGGGTAGCTGTTTTGCTTGGGCTTCCTATCAGTCAGATGAGCATATCACTCCATGGAACTTTGACGATGTGATTGACAAGGGACAGTCAGCAGAGCAATTTATCACTCGGATGACGTCAAACGATCTTTATTTACCAGAAGAAAAAGTGCTTCCAAAGCATAGTCTCCTCTATGAATCGTTTAGCGTATATAATGAGTTGACAAGAGTAAAATACATCAACGAGCAAGGGAAAGCAGAATTTTTTGATACGAATATGAAACAAGAAATTTTTGATCGTGTATTCAAAAAGTATCGGAAAGTGACGAAAGAAAAACTGCTAAATTATTTACATTTAGAATTTGATGAATTTAGGATTATTGATTTAACGGGTCTGGATAAGGACAATAATGCTTTTAATGCTTCCCTAGGCACCTATCATGATTTGAAGAAGATTCTAGACCAATCCTTTTTAGATGATGAAGCTAATCAAGATGTGTTAGAAGACATCATTCATACCTTGACTTTATTTGAAGATAGGGAGATAATTCGCAAGCGTCTTGAGAAGTATCGCGATAAGCTTACGAAAGAGCAATTGAAAAAGCTAGAGCGTAGACATTACACAGGATGGGGAAAGTTGTCTTATAAACTCATCAATGGCATTCGCCATAAAGCAACTGGAAAGACGATTTTGGATTATCTTATTGATGATGGTCGTGCAAATCGGAATTTCATGCAATTGATACATGACGATCATTTGGATTTCAAAGAAATCATTGACAAGGCACAGGTAATTGGTGAGGAGGATGGTTTAGCTCATACCGTACGTGGACTAGCAGGTAGTCCAGCCATAAAAAAAGGCATCCTCCAAAGTATAAAAATTGTAGATGAGTTAGTTCGAGTGATGGGAGGGCATGCGCCAGAAAATATCATCATTGAAATGGCGCGTGAGAATCAGACGACGAACAGGGGAAGACGAGATTCACAACCACGCTTGAAAAAACTACAAGATGGGATGAATAAACTGGATGGTAAAGAAAAAATTAATATCAAGGATGTAGATAATCAAAGTCTTCAAAATGATCGTCTGTTTCTTTATTACATTCAAAATGGTCGTGATATGTATACGGGTAATCCGTTGGATCGTGATAAGTTGGGTGAATATGATATTGATCACATTATTCCACAAAGTTTTATCAAGGATGATTCGCTGGATAACCGAGTTTTGACAAGTTCTGCAGCAAATCGTGGGAAGTCAGATAATGTTCCAAGCATAGAAGTGGTTCGTGCAAGGAAATCTTATTGGTCACAACTGCAGAAGGCTGGTTTAATTTCGAAACGTAAGTTTGATAATTTAACAAAAGCAGAGCGTGGTAGTTTGACAGAAGCAGATAAGGCTGGCTTTATCAGACGTCAATTAGTGGAAACTCGACAAATTACCAAACACGTTGCTCAAATCTTAGATAGTCGCTGGAATAAGGAAAAAGATGAAGCTGGTAAGGTAATCCGAAAGACGAAGATTATCACCTTGAAATCAAATCTAGTATCGCAGTTCCGTAAGGATTTTCAATTGTATAAGGTTCGGGAAATCAATGATTATCATCATGCTCATGATGCCTATTTAAATGCAGTTGTTGGTACAGCTCTCTTGAAAAAATATCCAAAGTTAGCGCCAGAATTTGTCTATGGAGACTATAAAAAGCAGGATATTCGTAAATTTTTCACCAAGTCCAATGATGTATCTGAAATTGGAAAGGCAACAGCCAAGAAGTTATTTTACTCAAACTTGATGAATTTCTTCAAAATAAAGATTAAGTTAGCAGATGGGCAAGTTATTGAACGTCTAGTTGTCGAGAGTGATCCAGAAACAGGTGAGGTTATTTGGGATAAGCAAAAAGATTTTGCAACTGTTCGAAAAGTCCTTTCTTATCCACAAGTCAATGTGGTGAAAAAGGTAGAAGTCCAAACAGGAGGTTTTTCTAAAGAAACCATTCAACCAAAAGGAGACTCTGCTAAACTGATTGCTAGAAAAACTAAACAGACCTTCCTTGATCCAAAGAAATATGGTGGTTTTAAAGAGCCGACAGTTGCATACTCTGTTCTAGTTGTTGCAGATGTAGAAAAGGGCAGGACAAAGAAATTAAAGACTGTGAAAGAATTGGTTGGAATTACCATCATGGAGCGGTCAGCGTTTGAAAAAAATCCAGTCGCTTTTCTTGAAAAGAGAGGGTATCATAATATCCAAGCAGATACTATTGTCAAATTGCCTAAATATAGTTTGTTTGAATTAGAAAATGGACGACGACGCCTATTAGCTAGTGCAACAGAATTGCAAAAAGGCAATCAAATGGTATTGCCGGCAGAACTGGTAGCCTTACTCTATCACGCCCAAAGGATTGAAAAGCACGATGATAAAGAAAATCATCTCAAGTATGTGACAGAGAACATGGAACGGTTTAAAGACTTACTTGATTACATAGGTAGGTTTGCAGAGAAATATGTCTTAGCAGAAGATAAATGGCAACAAATTGAGAAACTATATCATCAGGCGGATGCAGACGATATTGTGAAATTCACTTCTTCTTTTGTCAATCTGTTGACCTTTACAGCTTTTGGAGCACCAGCTGCCTTTAAATTCTTTAATCAGACAGTTGACCGGAAACGCTACACTTCTACCAAAGAGTGTTTGGATGCGACTCTTATTCAGCAGTCAGTTACTGGTCTTTATGAAACTCGGATTGATTTGAGTAAATTAGGAGGAGAGTAATGGGCTGGCGAACGGTAGTAGTCAATACTCACTCGAAGTTATCTTATAAGAATAATCACTTGATTTTTAAAGATGCATCTCGGACAGAGTTGATTCACCTGTCTGAGATTGACATCTTGTTGTTAGAAACAACAGATATTTTGTTATCAACGATGCTGATAAAGCGTTTGGTAGATGAGAATATTTTAGTGATTTTTTGCGATGATAAACGTTTACCAACAGCTATGCTCATGCCTTACTATGGTCGGCATGATTCGAGCTTGCAATTATCAAAGCAGATTGCTTGGGACGAAGAAGTAAAGGCGTATGTGTGGACAGAGATTATTTCCCAGAAAATTCTGAATCAAGGATATTTTTTAGGAGTATGTGGTTTCTATGAAAAATCTGAGTCACTCATGAAGCTCCATCGCGAGTTAGAGTTATTTGATCCGACAAATCGTGAGGGACATGCGGCGAGAGTTTATTTTAATCGCTTATTTGGAAATGATTTTTCGAGGGAGATAGACAATGATCTCAATGCAGCACTCGATTATGGATATACGCTATTGCTGAGTTTGTTTGCACGTGAAGTAGTTGTGACGGGGTGTATGACACAATTCGGCTTGAAACATGCCAACCAATTTAATCAGTTCAATTTCGCAAGTGATATTATGGAACCTTTTCGACCGATTGTGGATCGGATTGTATATGAAAATCGGACTTCTTCGTTTGTCCATATTAAACGTGAGTTGTTCTCTATGTTTTCCGAGACCTATGCTTATATGGGAAAAGATATGTATCTCACGAATATCGTAAGTGATTATACGAAAAAAGTTGTCAAAGCATTGAATAAGGAAGGTAAAGGAGTTCCTGAATTTAGGATATGAGTTATCGATATATGCGGATGATATTAATGTTTGATATGCCAACCGATACTGCTGATGAGCGAAAGGCTTATCGTAAATTCCGAAAATTTTTGCTGGGTGAGGGATTTATCATGCATCAATTTTCAATTTATAGCAAGCTCCTGTTAAATAGAACGGCAAATCAAGCCATGATTGGTCGTTTGAGAGAAAATAATCCTCAAAAGGGTCATATTAGCTTATTGACAGTAACAGAGAAGCAGTTTGCTAGGATGATTTACTTGCATGGAGAGAAGAATACCAGTATTGCAAATACGGAAAATCGGATTGTCTTTCTAGGGGAGGATTATCATGTTGAAGATTAACATGCCTATTTTAGATACTGCGCTTTCGATTGGTCAACCTACGATTTTAGTCGTTGAAGACACGAGTCTTTATGCGGCAATCATCAGAAATTTTTATCAGTATCCTGAAAATAACGATTTGAAGATTTTTGATGAGAAAAACAAGGCATTATCGGGGAATGAGCTAATGCTGGTGACGGATATTTTAGGCTATGATATCAATTCTCCAACTTTATTGAAATTGGTTCATGCTGGAATTGAACATCAGTTGAATGAAAAACCTGAAGTGAAATCTATGATTGAGAAATTAGCATCAACTATTACAGATTTGATTGCCTTTGAATGTTTGGAGAATGAATTGGATCTAGAATATGATGAGATTACTATTTTAGAGTTGATCAAGGCATTAGGAGTACAGATTGAGACGAGGAGCGATACAATTTTTGAAAAATGTTTTGAAATTTTACAAATCTACAACTACCTACAGAAAAAACGGATACTTGTCTTTTTCAATATTGGAGCTTATTTAACAAGAACAGAGCTAGTGAAGCTATTAGAATATATTAGCTTATCGAATCAGACAGTCTTGTTTTTAGAGCCTAAGAAATTATACGATTTCCCACAATATATCCTTGACCAAGATTATTTCTTAACTGTTGAACATATGGTATAATAAGATAGAATAGTTGGAATCGGTTGGAACGAGAGTCTAGCTGAGACGAATGGCGCGATTACGAAATCTAGTAAAAAATTTTTTCTACGAGGTTTTAGAGCTGTGCTGTTTCAACTGATTCCAAAACCAAAAACAGCCTGATAACGATAAGCCTTCAGTTTTAGAGCTGTGCTGTTTCAACTGATTCCAAAACCAAAATATTTATAAACTATACTGAAGAATAGTTTTAGAGCTGTGCTGTTTCAACTGATTCCAAAACTCTTCATTTACATAAACCACATCGTTATCTGTTTTAGAGCTGTGCTGTTTCAACTGATTCCAAAACACACGGTCAAACAAAGCGGACTTTGAAAGAGTTTTAGAGCTGTGCTGTTTCAACTGATTCCAAAACGCAATGAGATGAGCAGGTCTGCACAGTTCAGTTTTAGAGCTGTGCTGTTTCAACTGATTCCAAAACCGCAAGCATATGACGAAAGGGCAATCATAAGTTTTAGAGCTGTGCTGTTTCAACTGATTCCAAAACAATCAATCCAAAAGATATCCAAATACGCATGTTTTAGAGCTGTGCTGTTTCAACTGATTCCAAAACGAACCATTGCTATTCTAGCCTTATCCTCTTGTTTTAGAGCTGTGCTGTTTCAACTGATTCCAAAACGAGACACTCATATTCTGATGTGCATGTGTAGTTTTAGAGCTGTGCTGTTTCAACTGATTCCAAAACTTCTAGCTTCTACTGGTTTAAGAACACCATGTTTTAGAGCTGTGCTGTTTCAACTGATTCCAAAACAGTACGGATTCACAAGTTTGGCGATTTAGAGTTTTAGAGCTGTGCTGTTTCAACTGATTCCAAAACTAGAGTTAGCTTTTTGGTCAATAGCGGAGAGTTTTAGAGCTGTGCTGTTTCAACTGATTCCAAAACAATTCTTGCCGTACGATTTCCAAGATGTTTGTTTTAGAGCTGTGCTGTTTCAACTGATTCCAAAACATAAGGAACGATATACGCTTGCCCTAAACTGTTTTAGAGCTGTGCTGTTTCAACTGATTCCAAAACTTGACGATACGATTTCGTTCAAACTGGATAGTTTTAGAGCTGTGCTGTTTCAACTGATTCCAAAACCGCTGTACGATGGTCCATGCGCAGGAGTTAGTTTTAGAGCTGTGCTGTTTCAACTGATTCCAAAACCTTGCGTGGAATCGAGTGTTTGGTGGAATAGTTTTAGAGCTGTGCTGTTTCAACTGATTCCAAAACTGCGATACCATTCAATAACAGCATCTCTAGTTTTAGAGCTGTGCTGTTTCAACTGATTCCAAAACACAAGAGCTCTATTTCATTCATTAACTGATGTTTTAGAGCTGTGCTGTTTCAACTGATTCCAAAACTAAAAAAGTAAAAAAGCCTGACGGCAATCAGTTTTAGAGCTGTGCTGTTTCAACTGATTCCAAAACTTGAAGCTGGATTGATGGAACGGTATTTGCGTTTTAGAGCTGTGCTGTTTCAACTGATTCCAAAACCTTTAATTCTATTAATGTAAAGTACTGACTGTTTTAGAGCTGTGCTGTTTCAACTGATTCCAAAACTAATTTTCGGTTCAGTAGCTCGACGTTATCGTTTTAGAGCTGTGCTGTTTCAACTGATTCCAAAACTGGTGATAGTATGTTGCCACGCTACGAACCGTTTTAGAGCTGTGCTGTTTCAACTGATTCCAAAACAAGATACGAGTCAAACCGTCCCAAGCGGATGTTTTAGAGCTGTGCTGTTTCAACTGATTCCAAAACGTTCCGTTAGTTATTCATGTGCACGTCAAGGTTTTAGAGCTGTGCTGTTTCAACTGATTCCAAAACATTAATGTGGTTTTTACCGTCAACATAAATGTTTTAGAGCTGTGCTGTTTCAACTGATTCCAAAACCGAATATCTGGACGAGCTATTGACACAGCAGTTTTAGAGCTGTGCTGTTTCAACTGATTCCAAAACGGACTATATTGTTTCTATCTTCAGCGGGATGTTTTAGAGCTGTGCTGTTTCAACTGATTCCAAAACTTTCACGGTCAGCTCCTTCCGTCTTTCCTTGTTTTAGAGCTGTGCTGTTTCAACTGATTCCAAAACCTAATGATTGTCACTTGCGCATGTCGGAGAGTTTTAGAGCTGTGCTGTTTCAACTGATTCCAAAACAGATTGTAGCATATGAGACTTTATCAAGTTGTTTTAGAGCTGTGCTGTTTCAACTGATTCCAAAACTTTAGCTTACAAAAATATAATACACCTTATGTTTTAGAGCTGTGCTGTTTCAACTGATTCCAAAACTCAACCAAAAAAAGAAATGAATATAGGGGCGTTTTAGAGCTGTGCTGTTTCAACTGATTCCAAAACTAGCTTCTCTGCTTCTGCTAACGCAAGGCGGTTTTAGAGCTGTGCTGTTTCAACTGATTCCAAAACGGACAATCGCTTGTTTTGTGAGATTGTCAAGTTTTAGAGCTGTGCTGTTTCAACTGATTCCAAAACGATTGCCATGATTGGGGATAACAAGCATTAGTTTTAGAGCTGTGCTGTTTCAACTGATTCCAAAACATACCAAGCACGAGTACAACATTGGAGATGGTTTTAGAGCTGTGCTGTTTCAACTGATTCCAAAACTGTTACAGTTCTTGGAGAATACCAGCCTGTGTTTTAGAGCTGTGCTGTTTCAACTGATTCCAAAACATTTTTTCTCCTCACACTCAACGTTTGGCGAGTTTTAGAGCTGTGCTGTTTCAACTGATTCCAAAACTTACATAACAGCCTACGGACGTGTATATCTAGTTTTAGAGCTGTGCTGTTTCAACTGATTCCAAAACGCCACACTACGATTATGCAATCGGTGTACGGTTTTAGAGCTGTGCTGTTTCAACTGATTCCAAAACTGAATTTTTTTCTTGAACTTTTGTTCAATGGTTTTAGAGCTGTGCTGTTTCAACTGATTCCAAAACTGCGATGCCGCTTTCTAAATCTTCGAGGGCGTTTTAGAGCTGTGCTGTTTCAACTGATTCCAAAACGGCCAGAATTACGTGGTGAGTGAAGCGGCTGTTTTAGAGCTGTGCTGTTTCAACTGATTCCAAAACGACCGAGCAGAAAAAGCTAGTCCAAATCACGTTTTAGAGCTGTGCTGTTTCAACTGATTCCAAAACCGATAATCTGCATCAGTCGCAATACGGTTGGTTTTAGAGCTGTGCTGTTTCAACTGATTCCAAAACCAATAAGCCGCTTGTGATGACGCTCGGGACGTTTTAGAGCTGTGCTGTTTCAACTGATTCCAAAACAGAAGGCAGCACCAATTGATGTCACTCCTCGTTTTAGAGCTGTGCTGTTTCAACTGATTCCAAAACTGGTATCATCGTCCACCTCCTCAATTAGCTGTTTTAGAGCTGTGCTGTTTCAACTGATTCCAAAACACTGGCAAATCGAGGTCTTGACTGCGGTTTGTTTTAGAGCTGTGCTGTTTCAACTGATTCCAAAACATAATTTTTATCCAATTTACGATTGGACGAGTTTTAGAGCTGTGCTGTTTCAACTGATTCCAAAACTTCCAATTCCTAAGAAAGTATTTACTCCTAGTTTTAGAGCTGTGCTGTTTCAACTGATTCCAAAACTTACGAAAAAATCAATTATTGTTAAGTCTTGTTTTAGAGCTGTGCTGTTTCAACTGATTCCAAAACATTTCCCAAAAAGACAAGCACTCCGATACTGTTTTAGAGCTGTGCTGTTTCAACTGATTCCAAAACTACAAGTTAGTCATTACCACAAGAAAAAACGTTTTAGAGCTGTGCTGTTTCAACTGATTCCAAAACCACCATTAATAGCGGGATTCGACTGTTGAAGTTTTAGAGCTGTGCTGTTTCAACTGATTCCAAAACCGGTATATCACCGTGTCTAAACACAATGCAGTTTTAGAGCTGTGCTGTTTCAACTGATTCCAAAACTATAATAGATTTACCAGTTATTACATCACAGTTTTAGAGCTGTGCTGTTTCAACTGATTCCAAAACTTTATTTTGTTTTGTATTTCGGTATAATTTGTTTTAGAGCTGTGCTGTTTCAACTGATTCCAAAACGCGGACTTCTAGCTTTTGTCGCCCTCTGGAGTTTTAGAGCTGTGCTGTTTCAACTGATTCCAAAACAGGAACCCCCAAAGGCGCTGCAGTTGATATGTTTTAGAGCTGTGCTGTTTCAACTGATTCCAAAACAATGGTATTTTTACAAAAACGCTTCAAATCGTTTTAGAGCTGTGCTGTTTCAACTGATTCCAAAATTGAAACTTAGAATGATTTTCTAACAAGTATAAATGGATTGGGTGTCAATCTTAATTAGAGGAGTATTTTATTCTAAGATAGTCATTCCTCATAATGATATATTTATTTAATGAGGAACATGGTGAACCACCTAGAGCGATCTAGGTGCTTTTTTCATACAAATAATCTACAGGGAATGGTCTGTATTGTTATTAGTAAATCAGCATGCAGGTGAATGACTAGATGGTGCTTTCCTAGTCATTTTCCACTCTTTTTGGTATAATAAAGAACGGAAAATACAAGAAAAGTTTGTATCTTGTTGTGCTGAATATAGCTTAGGTATTGTGTAAAAAAAGACAGAGCTGTTCTAGCTTTAGTTAGTTGCAGTCTTGCCTCCCTTTAGAGAGAATCTTTCCTAGAATCAAGGAGATTCTTCGTCAAGATTCCTAATTTTTCTGTAGCTGTTGCGAGCTTGCTCGCTTTACAGATACGGATGCCCTAAGGGTATACAGTATGTTTTAAGCGCCCTCGTATCTTGTTTAATTGAATTCGAGCTACAACTCGCTGACAAAAAGATAAATCTCATTGGTCGCAAGACAACCTGCTTCGATTTCCTATTTTGTCTAGGAGTTGTTTGACGCCCTCGTATCTTGTTTAATTGAATTCGGGCTACAACTCGCTGACAAAAAGATAAATCTCATTGGTTGCAAGACAACCTGCTTCGATTTCCTATTTTGTCTAGGAGTTGTTTAACGCCCTCATATCTTGTTTAATTGAATTCGGGCTACAACTCGCTGGCAAAAAGATAAATCTCATTGGTTGCAAGACAACCTGCTTCGATTTCCTATTTTGTCTAGGAGTTGTTTAACGCCCTCGTATCTTGTTTAATTGAATTCGGGCTAAAAGCTCGGAAAATAGATAAACATTCCTAGAAGTTCTGCTTCTTCGTCATGTTTCCTAATTTTCATTCGCTTTTTTAACGCCCTCATATCTTAGTGAAAGGAGTTTTATGCCAGATTATTTGTCGGTGTCATCGTTGACCAAGTATTTGAAGTTGAAGTTTGATCGGGATCCGTATTTAGAGCGGGTTTATTTGACGGGTCAGGTGTCTAATTTTCGTAAGCGACCGAGTCACCAGTATTTTTCGCTGAAGGATGAAAAGGCAGTGATTCAGGCAACTGTTTGGGCAGGTGTTTATAAATCGCTAGGCTTTGAGTTGGAAGAAGGCATGAAGCTTAATGTCATTGGCCGGGTTCAGTTGTATGAGCCGAGTGGCAGTTACTCCATTATCATTGAGAAGGCTGAACCAGACGGAATTGGTGCTCTTGCTATTCAGTTTGAGCAGTTAAAAAAGAAATTGGGGGACGAGGGGCTTTTTCAAGACAAGTTCAAGCAAGCCATTCCGCAATTTGCAAGAAAAATTGGAGTAGTGACTAGTCCTAGTGGAGCAGTCATTCGAGATATTATTACGACGGTTAGCCGGCGTTTCCCAGGTCGCGAGATTGTCTTATATCCCACCAAGGTGCAGGGAGATGGTGCAGCGACCGAGATTGCTCAAAATATCCGTAGGGCGAATGAGCGAGCAGACCTTGATGTGCTGATTATTGGGCGTGGAGGTGGTTCTATTGAGGATTTGTGGGCTTTTAATGAAGAAGAAGTTGTCCGAGCCATTTTTGAATCACGAATTCCGATTATCTCAAGTGTGGGCCATGAAACAGATACAACCTTAGCAGATTTTGTAGCAGATAGGCGTGCAGCAACCCCAACAGCAGCAGCGGAATTGGCAACACCTGTAACCAAATTAGATTTGCTATCTCATCTCAAACAGCAGGAAAATCGGATGAGTAAAGCTATGGGAAATCGGTTGGTCTATCATCGTGAACGGTTAGAGAAATTAGTTCACTCAGTGATATTTCGACAGCCAGAACGGCTGTATGATGCCTATTTACAAAAATTAGATCAATTACAACTGCGCATGCGACAATCGATTTTCGAATATAAACATAGCGGGGAAAAACAGACTCAAGTGTTGACTCAGCGTTTGCTTGCATGCTCGCCAGCTCAGAAAATTGCTCTCTATCAGGAGAAATTAGCCCAGCAGAAACGATTGTTACGGAGCAATACTGCTATCATCTATGATCAGAAAGTTGCAGAAGTTAAGCGCTTGGCAAACAGTCTGTTACTGCTGGATACCAGTCGGATTGTGGCACGAGGATATGCGCTACTAGAGCAGAATGGTCAAGTCATTGATAGTGTCTATAAGGTGAAAAAAGAAGAAAATGTGACGATTCAGCTACGAGATGGTCACCTAGAAGTTGAGGTAAAGGATGTCAAAACAAAAGAAATTTGAGGAAAATTTAGCAGATTTGGAGCAGATTGTAACACATTTAGAAAGTGGAGATGTGGCACTGGAAGATGCGATTGCTGCATTCCAAAAAGGGATGAAACTCTCCAAAGAATTGCAAGAAACACTGCATCAAGCAGAAAAGACCTTGGTGAAGGTCATGCAAGCAGATGGAACAGAAACGGATATGGAATGAAGCAAGTAGAACAATTAAAGTGGCTTGAGCAGGTTATCTTGGACTTTTATGCTACAAAGCCAGTCGCCCCTCAGTTAGTAGAAACCATTCTTTACTCCGTTCAGGCAGGTGGCAAGCGTCTGCGTCCGCTTTTGCTCTTGGAGTTGCTAGAGGGATTTGGGATTAGGCTGACCGATGCCCATATGCAGGTGGCTGCTGCCCTTGAGATGATCCATACAGGGAGTTTGATTCACGATGATTTACCTGCTATGGATAATGACGATTATCGCAGAGGGCGCTTGACGAGCCACAAAAAATTTGGTGAGGACATGGCCATTTTAGCTGGAGATAGCCTCTTTTTGGACTCTTATGCTTTGGTGGCAATGGCAGAGCTACCTAGTCAGATTCGGATAGAACTGATTGTGGCCTTGTCTAAGGCTGCTGGAACCTTTGGCATGGTTGGTGGACAAGTCCTTGATATGGAAGGGGAAAAACGGCAGTTAAATCTTGCAGAATTGCAAGCGATTCATGCCCATAAGACGGGAAAACTACTCGCCTATCCCTTTGTAGCTACAGGGGTGATGATGGAAGCAGATAGTCAACTAAAATCTCTCTTACAAGAAACAGGGGAATGGCTTGGCCTTGCTTTTCAGGTGCGGGATGATATTTTAGATGTGACGGCTAGTTTTGAAGAACTGGGCAAAACCCCAAACAAGGATCTTGTAGCAGATAAAACAACCTATCCAGCCCTTCTTGGTTTAGAAGAAGCAAAGGATTTCTTAGAGATGAGTTTGGATAAGGTAGAGACACTCTTGCAAGACCTGGAGAAGAAAACAGCCTTTCAGGCAGAAAAGATTCGAAAGATAGTAGAAAGTTTACGATTACATGGCTAAGGAAAGAGTAGATGTATTGGCTTATAAACAGGGGCTTTTTGATACACGAGAGCAAGCCAAACGCGGTGTCATGGCAGGCTTAGTCATCTCTGTTGTAAATGGGGAGCGCTATGATAAGCCAGGTGAAAAGATTGATGACAATACCGAGTTAAAGTTAAAAGGTGAGAAGCTGAAATACGTTAGCCGTGGCGGACTCAAGTTGGAGAAAGCCTTGCAGGTATTTGGCTTATCGGTTGTGGATAAAACGACCCTTGACATCGGAGCTTCAACTGGCGGATTTACTGATGTCATGTTGCAAAGTGGTGCTAGCCTAGTCTATGCTGTGGATGTTGGAACCAATCAATTGGCTTGGAAAATCCGACAAGATGAGCGAGTTGTTAGCATGGAACAGTTTAATTTCCGCTATGCAACCGTCAGTGATTTTGAGAAGACACCTCAATTTGCGAGTATTGATGTCAGCTTTATCTCACTCAGTCTGATTTTGCCAGCTTTGGCAACGATTTTAGCAGATGAGGGTGATATTGTTGCTTTGATCAAACCGCAATTTGAGGCGGGACGAGAGCAGATTGGTAAAAATGGGATTATCAAGGACAAGACAGTTCATCGCATGGTCTTGGACAAGGTGACAAAATTCGCAGTAGAGTCCGGTTTTTCAGTCAAAGCTCTTGATTTTTCACCAATTCAGGGTGGTCATGGAAATGTGGAATTTTTAGCCTATTTGAAAAAGGAAAGTCCAGCTATCAATCATGTTTCTTCCGTGATTGAAACCATTGTAGAACAAGCGCATAAGGAATTTAGAGATGAGTAAAAAAGAACGCCTAGAGAAAATTAGAAGATTTGTTACAGATTTCGAGATTGGAACGCAAGAAGAAATTGTAGAACATCTACGCAATTCTGGACTGACAGCTACACAGGCAACTGTTTCACGCGACATCAAAGAATTAGGAATTGTCAAAACGCCTTTAAAGGATAATAGCTATATTTATGAACTTCCAAAAACTAAGGCAGCTAGCTTTAAATTAGTTGAAAAAAATGTCTTATCTTCTGAAATGCTTGATCATATGCTTAATTTGAAGTTGGTCCCAGGAAGTACGGCCTTTGTAAAAAATCAGATTGTCGAAGCCTTTTCCCATCTTATTTTTAGCATTTTAGCAGATGATGATACGATTTTAATCATTTTACGAGACAAGAGTCAGGCACAGGATGTCTTAGAAACAATAAAAAATTGGTAGGTTGCCATGTTACTTGAAATTTCCATTAAAAACTTTGCCATTATTGAGGAAATTTCCCTTAATTTTGAGCAAGGCATGACAGTCCTGACAGGAGAAACTGGGGCTGGAAAGTCGATTATTATCGACGCTATGAATATGATGCTGGGAAGCAGGGCTACGACGGATGTCATTCGCCATGGGATGCCAAAGGCTGAGATAGAAGGTTTGTTTTCGATTGAGCAGAGTAGAAGTCTACAGGAGCTCTTGGAAGAACAGGGATTAGAAGTGTCAGATGAGCTGATTATTCGGCGTGAGATATTGCAAAATGGTCGCAGTATTAGCCGAATCAATGGTCAGTTGGTCAATTTATCTGTCCTCAAAGCTATTGGTCAGCACTTAGTGGATATTCATGGGCAACATGATCAGGAAGAGTTGATGCGCCCGCAACACCATATTGCCATGTTAGATGAATTTGGGGACGATGCCTTTTTCCAATTGAAAGCGGACTACAAGGCTGCTTTTGATGCTTATAGATCTTTGCGTAAGCAAGTTTTGACCATTCAGAAAAATCAAGAGGACAATAAAGCCCGTATTGAGATGCTGGAATACCAGATAGCAGAGATTGAGGCTGCAGGTCTTCGAGCTGGTGAGGATACGGAACTGAGCCAAGAGCGGGAAAAGTTGCTCAACTATAAGCAGATTGCAGATACGCTGGCAAATGCCTATACGATGCTAGACAATGAAGATTTTTCCAGTCTGACCAATGTCCGTTCTGCCATGCATGATTTGGAGTCCATTGAGGAGTTTGATGCTAGTTATAAGGAACTAGCTGGCAGTCTTTCTGAAGCCTACTATGTCTTAGAAGATATTACCAAGCGCTTGGAAGGAATCATTGATGGACTAGATTTTGATGGCAATCGCTTGATGCAGGTTGAGGGACGGTTGGATTTGCTCTATAGTATTAGCCGTAAGTACGGAGGCACAGTCGATGATGTCTTAGACTATCTGGAGCAAATTAGCAAGGAATACCAACTCTTAACAGGGTCGGAGGTCTCCTCTGAACACCTTGAAAGTGAATTGAAACATCGCGAAAAAGAATTGATTCGCCTAGCTGGAGAATTAGCTACTGCTCGTCATCTCTTGGCAGAAGGCTTGGAGCAAGAAATCAAGCAGGAGTTGAAAGAACTCTATATGGAGAAGGCTGATTTTCAGGTTCGCTTTAGCAAGGCTAAATTTGGTCGTGAGGGAAATGAACAGGTTGAATTTTACATTTCAACAAACCCTGGTGAGGATTTTAAACCCTTGGTTAAGGTGGCTAGTGGAGGAGAATTGTCTCGCTTGATGTTGGCAATTAAATCTGCTTTCTCACGCAAGGAAGGTAAGACCAGTATCGTCTTTGATGAAGTAGACACAGGTGTGTCTGGTCGTGTCGCTCAAGCCATTGCTCAAAAAATTCACAAAATTGGGAGTCATGGGCAGGTTCTTGCTATTTCTCACTTGCCTCAGGTCATTGCCATTGCAGATTATCAGTTCTTTATTGAGAAAATCAGTGATGACCACTCAACGGTGTCCCGTGTTCGTCTCTTGACGACTGAGGAACGGATTGAGGAAGTAGCTAAGATGTTGGCGGGTGAAAATGTGACAGAAGCTGCGCTCACTCAGGCAAAAGAACTCTTAAAGAAAGGGTAGGAAGAAAGATGTCTAACTATTTTGTCATCGGAGATGTCCATGGAAAAGCTGGTATGCTGGAGTCTGTTCTTCAACATTGGAATGAAGAAGATCAGTTGATCTTGTTAGGAGATTTAATTGACCGCGGGGAAAATAGCAGAGCGGTGCTGGAACGTGTCAAGTATTTGGTGGATACCAAAGGCGCCACTTGCTTATCTGGCAATCACGAATATATGTTTCTCGCCTGGCTAGATAATCCAGAAGAGCGTTATAATCATTACAAACGAAACGGTGGAGATACGACCATTAACTCGATTTTGGGTCGTCCCTTGGATGCTCCAGTAGACAGTGTGTTGGATGCCGAGCGGATCAGGAATGAAGCAGGGGACTTGGTTTCTTTTATCCGACAAATGCCTTTTCATGTTGAGACGGAGCAGCTGATTTTTGTTCATGCTGGTCTTGATTTGACCTTGGACAATTGGCAAGATACGACTGATTATCAAAAGGTCTGGCTTCGAGCTCCTTTCCATGAAGCGGAAAACAAGACTGGAAAAGGGATTGTTTTTGGACATACACCGACTACTCATTTGACAGGAGAGCCTATGGAGAGTTCCAAATTATGGCAGACCGCTGATGGAAAGATTGGGATGGATGGTGGCGCTGTTTATGGCGGTGTTTTGCATGGTATTCTCTTTACCGATGGTCAGATTGCCCAGCACTATGCCATTCCAAATGACGGTTTTGTCGCCAGTGATGATTAGAAAATGATACGTTTTTACTGAAAGAATGTTCCACTAGGAGCATTTTTTTCTACCTCTTTTCGATAGCTGAAAATGGAAAAATTTGATATAATTGAAGGAATAAATGTGAAGGAATAGGAAGAGATATGAGTACGATAAAAATTGTCACAGATTCTAGTACAACGATTGAACCAGCATTAGTTGAAGAACTAGGTATTACAATTGTTCCCTTATCCGTTATGGTTGATGGTGTTGTTTATTCAGATAACGACCTAGAAGAAGGCCAGTTTCTCCAATTGATGCGAGATAGTAAACATCTACCGAAAACAAGTCAACCTCCGGTGGGAGTCTTTGCCGAAACCTTTGCAAAACTCGCAGCAGATGGTAGTCAAATTATTTCGATTCTTCTATCACATGCCCTATCAGGAACAGTAGAAGCAGCTCGTCAAGGAGCGGCTTTGTCAGGTGTAGATGTAACAGTTATTGATTCTGGTTTTACCGATCAGGCAGCAAAATTCCAAGTAGTAACAGCAGCGCGTTTGGCCAAAGCTGGTGCTAGTAAAGAAGAGATTCTTGCTGCGGTAGAAGAGGTTCGTCAAAAAACAGAGCTTTATATTGGGATTTCAACCTTAGAAAATCTTGTCAAGGGTGGTCGAATCGGCCGTGTGACAGGCTTGATTAGCTCACTTTTGAATATTCGTGTCGTGATGGAGTTGCAAAATCATCAATTAAATCCAATTACCAAGGGACGAGGAGCAAAAACGTTCAAAAAGTGGTTAGATGAATTGATCAAGATCCTGGAGACTAAAAAGGTAGCAGAAATTGGTATTTCTTATGCAGGGGAGCCTGATTTTGCTCAGGAAATGAAGGCAGTCTTACAGCCTTTGGTGGCAATGGATATCTCTGTTTTAGAAACAGGATCTATTATTCAAACTCATACAGGAGAAGATGCCTGGGCCGTTCTAGTACGCTATGAATAGTCGAACATATTTACATCACTTATTATTCTTTTTTCTCAGCTTGCTGGGATTTCTCTTTTTCTTTCAATTCCTGATTCCAACAGCCCAACCCCGTCTGGAACAGAGTAAGAATGGGACAGGAGAAGTTAGAAAATTTTACTATGTCGCGCTGGGCGATTCACTGACCCAAGGGGTAGGGGATAAGACTGGTCAAGGTGGCTTTGTCCCACTCCTAGCTCAAAGTTTGGGAAACCAATACGGCTATCAAGTTTCTTATGACAATTACGGCGTTTCCGGCAATACTAGCCAGCAGATTCTAAAGAGACTGGAAGAATCGGAACTTGTAGCAAGTTTAGCAAAGGCAAACCTAATGACCCTAACAGTTGGGGGAAATGATTTGCGTAGGACTATTTTAGAGCATATCACGCAATTGGATGTTGCTATTTTTGATGAGGCGGCAAAGGACTACAGTAAACGTTTGGTCAAGATTATTGACAAGGCAAGGGCAGATAATCCTCACTTACCAATCTATGTTGTTGGTATTTATAATCCTTTCTATCTCAATTTCCCTGATTTGACAGAAATGCAGACGATTGTGGACAATTGGAATCAGACGACAAAAGACACAGTAGAATCTCTCGAAGCGGTTTATTTTGTTCCTATCAATGAGTTGCTCTATAAGGGCTTAGATGGAGAAAAAGGGATTAGCCAGTCGGCTAGCTCGCCCAGTCAAGTCGTCAATAATCTACTCACTGAAGAAGATCGTTTTCACCCCAACAATACAGGGTATGAAATCATGAATCAAGCAGTTATGGAGGCTATTCGTGAAACAAAAAAACAATGGAAAAATGAATAAGTGGAAATGGGCCTTTCTTCTCTTGGTATCTGCTCTACTTGCTTTGGGAATAGTTGTAGTAGAACGAATGACAACTAGTCGAGAAGAGAAAAGCCACTTAGCTACACCAATAGCTTCTGACAAAGACCAGAAAGTAGGCACCTTTACTACTAATAAAGAACAATTAAATACTATGTTAGATACTTATTTGAAGGATTACCAAACAGATACATTTTCCTATACAGTAACAGCTACGAGTCAATTTCTTTTATTTGAAGGGACCTATAAGGTTTGGGGGTTGACTATTCCACTTTATATTTATTTTCAGCCCAATAAATTAAATGACGGCAGTATCCTCCTGACAGTATCCGAAATATCTGCTGGAACCTTATCCTTGCCAAAGGAAGAAATTCTAGCCTATCTTAAAAATCAGTCACAATTACCAGACTTTGTGGAGATTGATTCCAAAAAAGCAACCGTGACTATTCATCTGCCAGAAATTGAAAATGCTCACAAAGTATACGTCAAAGCCAATACCATTGATTTCTACAATAATCAGCTCATTTTTGATATTTATAGAAAAAGCTAATAAATTGTGCGAAAAGCTTGACCAAATGGATAAAATTAGGTACTATATTAGGGTGAGTAATAACTCAGAAAATTAATTGGAGGACTTAGCGAAATGGCTAATAAACAAGATTTGATTGCAAAAGTTGCAGAAGCAACTTCATTGACAAAGAAAGATTCAGCAGCAGCAGTAGATGCAGTGTTTGCAGCAGTAGCTGACTACCTTGCAGCAGGTGAAAAAGTTCAATTGATTGGTTTCGGTAACTTTGAAGTTCGTGAGCGTGCAGCACGTAAAGGTCGCAACCCACAAACAGGTAAAGAAATCACAATCGCAGCTTCTAAAGTTCCAGCATTCAAAGCTGGTAAAGCTCTTAAAGACGCTGTTAAATAAGCTTGACTTAAAAAAAGCCTACTGTATCAACGTTTCTGCGTTGTGCAGTGGGCTTTTTGGTATGTTTTGGGGCATAAAATCAGTAGTTTTCTAAGATTTTGATCACATTTGGCTTCATTTTCTTGGTGACATGAGTATATATTTGAATAGTTGTTTTAGTATCGGCGTGCTCAACTTATTCTATAATTGCTTTTTAGGATACTTTCTTTTACGTTGTTCATTCGCATTTTAATTTCAATTTCAAAATCAATAGTCACTCTCCTGACTATTGGTACCTGAGCTGGGAAATCAAAAAGCGAGGATTGTCTGATTTCTAAAACGTTGATAAATCAACATTCTACAAATTTAGTCAACCTCGTAGGGTATGAAGAGTCTAGTGGACTGTTAATAGTTAAGCTTAGAAATTAGAAAGCGAAATTGGCAAAATCGATTTTAAAATTCAGGATTGAGTCCCTCTTGCTTGTGCTATAATAGAAAGAAAATGAAAGGGAGAGCGTGATGATTCGCCAAGCACAATTAACAGACATTCCAGCCTTAACTGCCTTACTACAAGAGATTCTGACTGTTCATCATGAGATACGGCCTGATTTGTTCAAAGAAACGGGTCAAAAGTTTTCCGCACAAGAATTAGAGGAGTTGCTAATCAATCCCCACCAACCAATTTTTGTCTATGAAGTCGAAGGAGAGGTTGTTGGTCATTTGTTCTGTAAAATAGTAAGCCAAGAGCATTCTGTTTTGCAAACGGTTAAGACCCTCTTTATTGATGACTTGTGTGTGAAGCAGGGAATGAGAGGGAAAAGAATAGGACAGCAATTGTACGAGTATGCACTAACTTTTGCCAAGGAACAAAACTGCTACAATGTGACACTTGATGTTTGGAGTGATAATGAGGAGGCTGTTGCTTTCTATCAGCGGTTAGACCTGAGACCGCAGAAAGTACGCATGGAGAGTATTGTATAGTGAATAGAATAAAGGTTAGGACATCGTTCAGTCGCTTTGATGAACGCCAGTTCTATCTATAGCTCCTTGTCTTGTTCAATCCACTATATAAAGAAAAGCCGTAGAAATTAGTTTCTATGGCTTTTCTGCTTTTATTCGAATAGTTTCTAAAATCGCTTGGGCGGTTTCTAAATTGGTGTGTGGGGCTTGACGAAGGAGCTGGGCGGCTTGGTCGATTTCGTGGTCCTGAGCACCTGCTAGCATGGCAAGAGACTTGGCATGGAGTTTCATATGACCTTGTTGGATACCAGAGGTTACAAGCGCACGTAAGGCAGCAAAGTTCTGGCAGAGCCCAACAGAAGCGATGAGACTCGCTAGCCTTCTTGCATTTGGCTGACCTAGGATGTCAAAGGCAACTTGAACCTTTGGATTCAGGCCGATAGAGCCCCCAACTGTTGCGATAGGAAGTGGGATAGTCAGTGTGCCGATGAGATCTTCATCCGTGATTTCCCAAGTTGATAAGCCACGATATTGTCCATTTCGGATGGCATAGGCATGAGCCCCTGCCTCAATAGCTCGCCAGTCATTTCCGGTAGCTAATACAAGGGCATCAATTCCATTGAAAATGCCTTTATTATGAGTGGTTGCACGATAAGGATCGACTTGTGCTAATTGACTGGCTTTGGCAATCCGTTGAGCTGTTTCTAAGGCAGTGTGAGATTCAATATGAAGCTGCTTGATTGGAATGCGGCAACTAGCTGTTACGAGAGATTCCGTCGCATAATTGGATAGGATAGCCATGAGTGCTTTGCCTTGCGTTAATGCAGCTAAGGGTTCTTTAATGGCTTCTAGCATATTGTTAAGAATATTAGCTCCCATTGCTTCTTGAACATCAACATGGAGGTAGACAATAAGAAAATCATCTTTTTGCTCAACGGTCAGCTGTCGCGCACCTCCACCTCTTTTGACGATTGATGGGTGTGCTTGGTTGGCTTGCTGAAGCAAGAGATCTTGTTGGGCGAGGATAGCGGCTTGCGCTTCTGTTTTATTTGGGACATCGTAGAGAGCAACTTGTCCAATCATTAGGCGTTCGGAAATGTGGCTGCTAAATCCACCAGCCTTAGAAATGATTTTAGCTCCAAAAGAACAAGCAGCCACTACAGACGGCTCTTCGGTTACCATTGGAATACTGTATTCTATTCCGTCTACGACCAACTGGGGGACAAATGAAAAAGGTAGTGCAAAGGTTCCAAGATGATTCTCAGCCATTTTTCCTGCAACGGATTCTGAGAGATTTTGATCTGCTAGGAGAATGTCCATGCTAGATTGGGAAAGTTGACGCGTTTCAGCAGCGATAGTAATCCGCTCTTCCCTTGTTTTTTTATAAAATCCTGAAAAAAGAGACATGTTCCCTCCTTATCAAAAAACACCTCTTGGCCCTGCCAAGAGGATGCCGTTTCCTCTAATTTTTACGATAAATGCGTTTGTGTTGCTCAATATTTTGAAGGGCAAATGGCGTGTCGTCAAGTGGCAAATCAATTGCATTTCCCGCTTCGTCTAGCTTAATTTCTTCAAAGAAAATAGCTTCATATTCTGTGACATCTAGACGTTTCCGAGCATTTAGTTGATCAAGACGATCTGTCAATAGTTGATTGCGATAACCTTCGACGAGAGTTCCACTGAAGATTTCACAAACGGCTCCACTACCATAGCTATAAAAGAGGATAGCATCACCTGTTTTTAGGGATTGGCTGTTTTCCAAAAGCGATAGCAGAGATAAGAAAATAGATCCAGTATAGATATTTCCTACGACTTTGTTGTAGACAATTGCTTCATGGAAGCGCTCAGTGAGGCGATTGAGGGTTTCTTCATCCTGGTGACAGATAGCTTGTAGCCCTTTCAATCCTTGTTTTGAAAAGGGAATGTGCAAGCACATGGCAGCAAAATCTGCCAAGCTCTTACCGGTTTTCTCAACATAATAGTCAAAGGTAGTTGTTAAACAATCGGTGTATTGTTCTGTTGAGAATTTCCCGTCAACTCGAGGATATTTGTCATAATTCGGACGCCAAAAATCCATGATGTCACGGGTTTGACAGACATTGTCATTGTTGAGAATCATGATGCTTGGATCTGCAGTGACTAGCATGGCAACAGCTCCTGCTCCTTGAGTTGGTTCACCACCTGAAGCAATGCCATATTTGGCAATATCACTTGCGATGATCAAAACTTTCGAGTGGGGAAATTGGGCAATGTGACTTTTTGCTAGGCTAAGCCCTGCAGTTGCTCCGTAGCAAGCCTCCTTGATTTCGATAGAACGAGCAAAGGGTTGAATATCTAGGAGTTGATGAAGAAAGACAGCAGCAGCCTTACTTTGGTCAATGCTGGATTCTGTACCGACAATAACCATGTCAATAGCTGCCTTATCTTCGTCTGTCAAGATAGCAGCAGCAGCTTGTGCTCCTAGAGTTACGATGTCTTGGGTAATAGGCGCTACGGCCATTTCACTTTGTAATAATCCGACTTTAAATTTATTAGGATCAATTTGTCGCGCAAGCGCTAAATCAGCTAAATCAAGGACATAGCTAGGCGCCGCAAAACCGATTTTATCAATACCAATATTCATACGTTATCCTTTTTGTGCATTTGAAATGATAAGGGAAATTCCTTGTCCTCCTCCAATACAGAGCGAACAAAGTCCCAACTGTTCACCACGTTTTTGTAATTCGTGAATGAGGCTGACGAGAATGCGACTGCCACTTGCTCCAATCGGATGACCGAGGGCAATAGCACCTCCATTGACATTTACCTTAGTAGGTTCTATTCCTAGTTCCTGAATGACAGGAATGGATTGGGCAGCAAAGGCTTCGTTGAGTTCAAATAGGTCAATGTCAGCTATTGCTTTGTTTGCTTTAGCCAGTGCTTTTTGACTAGCTGAGATAGGACCAAGTCCCATATAATCAGGGTCTAGTCCACTTGTAGCATAGCTTTCAATGTAAGCAAGTGGTGAGATACCTAGCTCTTTAGCCTTATCGTCAGACATTAAGACGAGCATAGCACATCCATCATTGATACCAGAGGCGTTCGCAGCCGTTACGGTGCCTTCTTTTTTGAAGGATGGTCGTAGGCTAGCCAGTTTATCAAGAGAACTGAGACGAGGGTATTCGTCGACTGCAAAGATCGTTTCTCCTTTGCGTGTTTGCAGCTGAATTGGTACAATTTCGTCAATGAATCGCCCATTTTCAATGGCCGCTGCAGCTTTTTCTTGGCTATGTAGAGCAAAGCGATCTTGGTCTTCACGGCTGATGCCATATTTTTCAGCGATATTTTCAGCAGTAATCCCCATGTGCTCCTGACTGAAGGCGTCTGTTAGACCGTCTGTCAAAAGAGAATCCTCAAACTGGAGATGTCCAAGTTTACTGCCGAAGCGACTCTGTTTGGAGAGATAGGGTGCTTGACTCATGATTTCAATTCCACCTGCGACAACGATGTCATTGTCACCCAATAAAATAGATTGAGCCGCAAGAAGCACTGATTTTAGTCCTGATCCGCAGACCTTATTAACCGTATAAGCTGACACGGTTTCTGGAAGTCCTGTTTTCAAAGCGATTTGACGGGCAATATTTTGACCATGTCCACTACTTAGGACGTTTCCAATAATGACTTCGTTAATTTGTTCAAGGGGGATAGGTTGTTCAGTGATGGCTTTTTTTAAGACTTGGGCTCCCAAATCTGCAATATGAATATCTTTTAAGCTACCTCCAAAACTGCCAATGGCAGAGCGGTAAGCAGATACGATAGCAACTTTTGTCATGTCAACTCCTATAAATATTAGGTTTAATAATGAAGTGAGCTGAGCTCACATTGCTATAAACTAGCAATGAAATGAATATATAGTTGTTTCGCTTTGATTTAGTACTAGGCAACGAGTCGCAGGCATAACTGGGGGTTAGGCAAGACGAGTTAACGACCTAATAAATGAAAACGAAACGGCCATATAATTGTGAATGTGTCGTATTCAGTCCTACCATTATACCATTTTTTAAAGTAAATAATAGGGATAAATCTCCGTCTTAGGGCTGATTTTTTATCTCGAGAAAATGTAAGCGTAAACAGATTTGGATAGGACTAGCTTTTTTCTCGCTTTTTGTGTAGAATAGAAAAGTAGAAGAGGTATTCCTCAAAAATAAAAGGAGAAACAAACAAATGGTAAAATTAGTGTTTGCTCGCCACGGTGAGTCTGAATGGAACAAAGCTAACCTTTTCACAGGTTGGGCAGATGTTGACTTGTCTGAAAAAGGGACACAACAAGCGATCGACGCTGGTAAATTAATCAAAGAAGCTGGCATCGAATTTGACCAAGCCTACACTTCAGTCTTGAAACGTGCGATTAAAACAACCAACCTTGCTCTTGAAGCAGCAGACCAATTGTGGGTTCCAGTTGAAAAATCATGGCGTTTGAACGAGCGTCACTACGGTGGTTTGACTGGTAAAAACAAAGCAGAAGCAGCTGAACAATTTGGTGATGAGCAAGTGCACATCTGGCGTCGTTCTTACGATGTATTGCCTCCAGCAATGGCAAAAGACGATGAGTATTCAGCACATACTGACCGTCGTTACGCCTTGCTTGACGATTCAGTTGTTCCAGATGCTGAAAACTTGAAAGTAACGCTTGAGCGTGCTCTTCCATTCTGGGAAGATAAAATTGCACCAGCTCTTAAATCAGGTCAAAACGTATTTGTTGGAGCACACGGGAACTCAATCCGCGCTCTTGTGAAACATATCAAAGGTTTGTCAGACGATGCAATCATGGATGTGGAAATTCCAAACTTCCCACCACTTGTATTTGAATTTGACGAAAAATTAAACGTAGTAGCTGAATACTACCTTGGAAAATAATAGAATGACAATCCTAACGAATGTTAGGGTTGTTTTTTATGGAGAAATTTCTCTACTCCTAGGAGAATGACTACGCCTCCTAAAGAATTTGCTGTAATATAATGGCGATAACATCTATAAATTGTAAGAATAGCTAAAAAATCGTGTGAACTTGTAACAGAGCTTAGAGAAATAATCATCAGAATAAGTATGGAATATTATCTGAAGCTGTTCGTATGACTCTCTTTTGGGAGAGTGAGAGTAACGTAATCCAGTTTTAGATGATTTTGGGAGACTCAAAAACAGATAGAAGTATTGACCAATTGTTGCACTAATCTGTTTTCAGGAACCAAGGTTTGTTTCATATCAATTTCTAGCTAAGACTTTCCTTGCTGAAAAATGTTTGCCTAGTTTCTAAGCGAAGTTAATCTTCATTGAAAAATCGTCAACTTGCTGCTAAGTAAGGTATTTTTCATTGAAAAAATCTAGCCTAGCTCTTAGGGAGGCTTTTTGTGTTGCAAATTTCCTTACTAGCTTTCAAGTCTTAAGTCCTTTGATGCAAAACGTGACTCTAATGGTCCAGTGGGTTTTTCCTATTTCGAAAACAGTGTATCTTCATTTCAAGTAAGGTCTTTTCGTAGTGGGAGTGAGAAACGATAGCTGTTGTAGAGTCGTCGGTAGTTTCTTTACATTTTACATCCTTTAGGTAAGAAAAAAATGTGTGATTATGATATAATGATTATGACAGATTAGAAAAGGAGTTTGATATGGCAAGTAAAAAAATGTTGCACGCTTGTTTGCGTGTTGAAAATTTAGAAGCGTCTCAAGAATTTTATGAAAAAGCCTTTGGTTTTAAGGAAACACGCCGTAAAGATTATCCGGAACATAAGTTTACCTTGGTGTATTTGGCGCTTCCAGGAGATGAATTTGAGATTGAACTGACCTACAATTATGATCACGGTCCTTATGTGGTTGGGGATGGTTTTTCACATTTAGCACTTTCTTCGGATGATTTAGAAGGAGATAATGCAAAGCACAAAGCGTTAGGCTATCCAACAACTGATTTATCAGGTTTGCCAGGTAATCCGGGACGGTACTATTTTGTAACAGACCCAGACGGTTATCGGGTAGAAGTTATTCGCGCAGATTAGACACTATAGGCAAGAATCGGATAAGAAACAGAGTCTTGCCTTTTTCGTATAAAAATGCTTGGTTGAGAACAGGAAAGTGAGAGGGAAAGATGAAGAAAGGAATGATTTTGATTGTTGTAAATCTAGTCCTATTGGGGCTTGTCGCTATGTTAGGTATGAAGGCTTTTACCTATTTTCAAGACCAAAAGATAGCTCGATTTATTTCAGAAAAACAAACAACAATCCTAAATAAGCAAGATTATGTTATTCAGTCTGGAAATATTGACACTACGCATGTAGAAGCAGGTATTCCTAAAGATAGCAATGGACAAGTAAATGCTGTCTTCAAAGAGAAAATAGAAGCTTATGTGGCTGAAAAAGTTGGGACAAAGAAGCCTAGTGGAAAAATTAAGGAACTCTTTTTTGTATCCGTTAAAGATGTTAACACGAATTTTTCAGGTGTAGAAGCTAAACAGATTCAGTCAGAGCGCTATCATGTTCATACTTTTTCGATTTCATCAGCAGAAAGTGAAACAGGAGGAACAGTACTAGTAACCAAGGACAATCAGCCCTTTACTTTAGAGACATTTGTGGCAGATAGTCAATCTTTGAAGGCAGCCTTTAGTGCGCAGTTGAAGTCTGATTTGGCAGCCAAGCAGTTAGCGGAAGCAGATATCGAAAAAATGGTTGCTCAATTTGAAGCAAGCAATCTAGCGAACTATCCATTTGTCTACCAGCAAAGTCAATTAATAATTGATCTTCCTGAAAAGGAATTTCAGGTTAAGCAATTAGCTTTACCAATTGCAACGATTTTTGGAATTGTGAAGGAAGAATTCTTAGCAAGTGAAGATCAGCAAGCTTATGCGACGTATCAGGCTGAAGAAGAGGCTAAAAAACATCAGAAACGGATTGCCCTGACATTTGATGATGGACCAAGCGCAATTACGACACCACAGGTTCTTGACATTTTAAAGAAATACAAGGCAAAAGCAACCTTCTTTGTTCTTGGACAAAATATCGCAGGCAATGAAGAGCTTTTAAAACGAATTGTTGCGGAAGGCCACGAAGTGGCGAGTCATACGTGGGATCATGCTGACCTTCGAACCTTATCGGGGGACCAAGTTAAGCAAGAGATGGATCAGACAAGAGAGGCTATTCAAAAGGTTATTGGTCAAGAGCCGAAGATGATGCGCCCACCATATGGATCAGTAAACCAAGCTGTTATGTCGGTGATGCAGTTGCCGGTTATTTACTGGTCCGTTGATTCAAAAGACTGGCAGAGCCGCAATGCTACGTCTATCCTAGGTGAAGTGAAAGCCTGTACCTATCCAGGTAGCATTATCTTGATGCATGACATTCATCAACCAACGGTTGACTCGCTCACATCTGTTTTGGAATTTCTCTTAGGAGAAGGTTACGAACCCGTAACGGTTAGTGAACTACTCGGAAAAAATCTGAATCCACAGTTGATTTACTATGATCAACAGTCATCTCGGCCTGGAGAATAGTCAGGTAGTCAGATTCGAATAGACAAAAAGGTAGGCTAATAAACCGTATCAGCTTACCTTTTTGTTATTTAGAGTGGAGATAGAGAAAAGGAATGGACATTTATTGTGGAACTGAGGGAGAGTCGAATTCTCTGACTATCTTCGCTTTTCTATTTTTAGTCTTGAGTATTAATAATCTACTGGACTATTCTATATATACCACATACTATTATGTATATGCCACGTCCTATTCATTTCAAAAATAGCCATTTTATTTAGAATGATTTACTTTGATATAAAATAGAGCAAGCTAAGTGAGTGAAATAGTATGTTTTTTCAGTAGACGAAATGAATAGTGATAGGAAAAAGGGAATGTATTCACAAACTATCTAAGAAAGTTACAAAAACGCTAACTTTGATTTGCATTGAGTATCAATCTGCTTTTGTTAAATTTAATAAGAAAAGCTAGACTTGAGTCCAGCTCCGATTGGGTTATTCTACTTATCTACATATAAGCGTTGATTTTTGAGAAAGATTTCTTGTACCGAGGCATATTTTTTGAGCGCTTTGAGTTCTTCTGGATGGCTGATAAGGGTGATGACAAAACCGTCCTGTCCCATACGGCCAGTTCGTCCCGCACGGTGGGTATAGGTTTCTTGGTCGCGCGGAACTTCGTAATTCACAACGCATTCAAGGGTATCAATATCGATTCCTCGTGCTACCAAATCGGTTGCAAGAAGCAGCGTGAGGGCATGGTCTTTAAATTTTTCCAAAATAACCTTGCGAAACTTGACATTGACATCACTAGCGAGAGAAACGGCTTCGATACCACGGTATTGCAATTTTTCCTCAGCGCTTCCAAGATCAGATAAGGAATTGAAAAAGACAAGACCACGGAAATCTTCTACATGGGCAAGTTTGCGTAGTAATTCGACTTTTTCTCGCTTTTCTACTTGAAGATAGAAATGCTGGATATTGGTTAATTCCAGATTGTCGATTGCAATGGTGCAGGTATTGGGAGCTAATTTGTCCACATCGACCTTATTCGTTGCACTCATGTAAATCAACTGGTGATTGCGTGGCGCATAGCGACAAATTTTATCTACAAAAGGATATTGAGAATCGCTGAGCAACTGGTCAAATTCGTCTAGTACAATGGTATTGACATTCATCATCTTGATTTTTTTCAATTTGATGAGTTCAACGATGCGACCGGGAGTTCCAATAAGAATTTCAGGACCTTTTTTCAAACGTTCGATTTGCCGTTTTTGGCTAGAACCAGATAAGAAGAGTTGACTTTGGAGTCCTAAGAGATCAGCCCAGGTCTTACAAACATCAAAAATTTGACCGGCTAGCTCTGTATTGGGAGCTAAAATGAGTAATTGTTGGGCTTTTTTAGGCTGAATATTCAAGAGGCTAGGTAGCAAGTAGGCCAAGGTCTTACCAGTCCCAGTTGGGCTAATACCAAGAACTGTCTCTCCGCTTCTAATGGGTTCAAAGAGCTGCTCTTGAATTGCAGTAAAGCTCGTAAAGCCAAGGTGTTCCAGTTGATGTTGCCAACTAGCAGGAAGTGTCGTTTTCATGTGGTTCTCCTTCAAAATGGATCTGGGCGTCTTGCCGCATACGGTACAGAGTAGTGTGGACGGCTTGTGCTGCGGCTAACCAATTCTCATAGAGTTCTGGTTGAGGCTGCTCAATCATGGTTGCGAATTGCCTTGCTTCTTCTAGCATAGTGTGGGGAGCTTGCGTGATGGCAAGTGTCTCAGGTTCTCCTTTTAGTGGGTGGAAAATAGCAGAGCTGATATGTTCAATCGTGTCTAAGACGAGTGTACCTTGATTGGTATATATTTCAGCAGGAAGTGAACTATGGATATTTTTTCCTGTCTGAATGGTTACTTGGAAGTTTGGATACATAAGCTGTCCAGAACCATTTAAGTCCACCGTATTTGGCAATTGTTGCGCGGTATAGCGAGCAGAAATGGGTGCACCAAAGAGACGGATACTAGCATAAACTGGATAAATCCCTAAGTCCATGAGAGCACCACCTGCAAATTGACTAGAAAAGACATTTGGCGTTTTTCCGTCTAAGAGATCAGGCATTTTGGACGAATATTTGGCATAGCTAAAATGAACTCCCCAGATCTCCTTATCCGCTAAAAAGTCAGAGATGGTGGCAAAAGCCTGTTCGTGGTAATTGCGAGCTGCTTCAAAAACAAAGACCTGCTTTTCTTTAGCGAGTGCTACCAAGTCAGCCCATTCTTCTGGTCGAGTGACAGCAGGTTTTTCAATGATGACGTGCTTGCCAGCAAGAAGGGCCGCTTTGGCTTGCCCGTAGTGGAGGGAGTTGGGACTAGCAATATAAAGGATATCGATTCTACTTGCGAGAAATTCTGCCATATCTGTGTAAAGCTGAATATCTGTGTCATAGCGACCTGCAAATGCTCTTGCATTTTCCATAGTCCGTGAATAGACAGCTGCTAGTTGATAGTGTTTTGTCTGATGAGCTGCTGCGACAAAATGATGGGCAATAGCTCCTGTTCCGATAATACCGAGTTGTAACATGGTGTTCCCTTTCCTTAACTGAATACATCTATTATACCATGAATGGTGAGAGATTGCTGAAGGTCAGAACAGCTGCTATTCTTCTAACATAAAAGCAGTACACGGATAGCGGATTTTATGGTACAATAGGTTGAATAAAATAGAGGAGTAAGACATGGCACAAAAACCGATTATGATTGGCGTAACAGGTGGTTCTGGTGGTGGAAAGACAAGCGTATCACGCGCAATCCTAGATAACTTTCCCAACGCTCGTATTTCGATGATCGAGCACGATTCCTATTATAAAAATCAATCGCACTTGACTTTTGAAGAGCGAATTTTAACCAACTATGACCACCCATTTGCCTTTGATACGGATTTAATGATTTATCACTTGAGTGAATTGCTGGCTGGACGGGCAGTCGATATTCCAATCTATGACTATACTCAACACACTCGCTCAGACAAGACCTATCACCAAGAACCCCAAGATGTCTTTATTGTGGAGGGGATTCTTGTCTTAGAAGACAAACGCCTACGTGATTTAATGGATATTAAGATTTTTGTGGATACGGATGATGATGTACGGATTATCCGCCGAATCAAACGGGATATGGAAGAACGTGGGCGCAGTCTTGATAGTATCATTACCCAGTATCTGGACGTGGTAAAACCCATGTATCATCAATTTATTGAACCAACCAAGCGTTATGCAGATATTGTCATTCCAGAAGGGGTATCCAATGTCGTTGCTATTGACTTGATTAATACCAAGGTAGAAAGCATTTTGCGCAGTCGTGGTTAAAAGAGAAAGCAAGAAAGAAGCGGATGGGACGCTTCTTTCTTTTTTGATAAATTATCAGATAATTGGAACAATACAGAAAATTGTTGCAATAATATGAAAAAATGATATAATAGACTTATTCATCTACAAGGAGAAAGTCAAATGAAACTCGTTTCGTCTATGAACTTATTGTTGCGACGAGGGGGCTAGTGCCAAAAAGCATTAGTCCTGTTTGGCTTACCAAGCGGGAGTTACCACATCTCGCTTGAGCAAGTGAGATGTTTTTATTTTATTTAGCAAGGAAAGAGGAGTAGAGATGCGTAAGGTTGAATTTCTTGATACCAGTCTTCGTGACGGAGAGCAAACACCAGGAGTGAATTTTTCAATTAAAGAAAAGATTGCCATTGCTAAGCAATTGGAAAAATGGGGAGTTTCAGCAATTGAAGCAGGTTTTCCTGCGGCTAGTCCAGATTCGTTTACAGCGGTGAAAGAGATTGCAAGAGCGATGAAAACAACTGCCGTTACTGGTCTTGCTCGTCTAGTTAAGTCGGATATTGATGCCTGTTATGAAGCGCTCAAAGAAGCGAAATATCCGCAGATTCATGTCTTTATTGCAACCAGTCCTATTCACCGAGAATTCAAGCTGAAAAAGACCAAGGAAGAAATTCTTGCGACCATTACAGAGTATGTCAGCTATGCACGTTCCAAATTCGAGATTGTCGAGTTCTCACCAGAGGACGGAACACGGACGGAATTGGATTTTCTATTGGAAGTGGTTCAGACAGCGGTGGATGCAGGGGCGACCTACATTAACATTCCAGATACAGTTGGTTTCACAACACCAGAAGAATATGGTCAGATTTTCCAGTATCTTATTGAACAGGTTAAAGCGGATCGTGAGATTGTTTTCAGCCCTCATTGCCATGATGATTTGGGAATGGCGGTGGCAAATAGCCTATCTGCTATTAAACATGGAGCTGGTCGTGTGGAGGGTACGATTAATGGTATTGGTGAGCGGGCAGGAAATGCAGCCTTGGAGGAAGTAGCCGTTGCGCTCAATATTCGTGCGGATTATTATCAGGTGGAAACGAATATTGTTCTGAATGAAACGATTAACACATCAGAAATGGTATCTCGTTTTTCTGGAATTGCCATTCCTAAAAATAAGGCTGTGGTTGGTGGAAATGCCTTCTCACATGAGTCTGGTATTCACCAAGACGGTGTACTAAAAAATCCATTGACCTATGAGATTATTACACCAGAATTGGTCGGGGTCAAGAGTAATAGCTTGCCACTTGGAAAACTTTCAGGTCGTCATGCCTTTGTCGAGAAACTAAAAGAATTGGCCCTTGATTTTGATGAGGCAGAAATCAATGAATTGTTTGCGAAATTTAAAGCTTTGGCCGATAAGAAACAAGAAATTACAGATGCAGACATTCGTGCCTTGATTGCAGGCGTTACGGTAGAAAATCCAGAAGGATTCCATTTTGATGACTTGACACTTGCTGTAGAGGGTGATAGTATGGTGGCAACTGTTCGCCTTGTCAACGAAGACCAAGAAGAGGTAGAATGCCAAGCAACTGGTAAGGGAAGTGTCGAAGCCATTTTCAATGCGATTGATGACTTCTTCCACCAAGAGGTCAAGCTCTTGTCTTATAATATTGAGGCCGTGACAGACGGCATTGACTCGCAGGCGCGTGTTTTAGTGACGGTAGAAAATCAAGCAACAGAAACGATTTTCAATGCCTCAGGACTGGACTTTGACGTTTTGAAAGCGAGTGCCATTGCTTATATCCATGCCAACATCTTTGTCCAAAAAGAAAATGAAGGCAGTATTGGACAAAGTGTTTCTTATCGCGATATGCTAGAGTAGTCAAGGAGGGTGGTATGAAAAAAACAATCGTTGCCCTAGCTGGAGACGGTATTGGGCCTGAAATTATGCAGGCAGGATTGCAGGTGCTTGATGCGGTGAAAGCTCACCTTTCTTTTGACTATGACATTATTGAGAAAAACTTCGGTGGTGCAGGAATCGATGCAGAAGGACATCCGCTTCCCTCAGCTACTTTAGAGGCTTGCCAGAAGGCAGATGCAGTCCTCCTTGCTGCAATTGGAAGTCCCCAGTACGATCAGGCTCCTATTCGACCAGAACAGGGCTTGCTCTTGTTGCGCAAGAAACTCGGTTTATATGCCAATATCCGTCCGGTGACGATTTGGCCTGCTCTGAAGCACTTATCACCCTTAAAGGAAGAACGGATTGCAGATGTGGATTTCGTTGTGGTTCGTGAGTTGACTGGAGGAATTTATTTTGGGGAGCACAGGCTTGAAGAGGAAATGGCACGTGATGTCAATGAGTACCATGTTGTGGAAATTGAGCGAATCATGCGTCAGGCCTTTGAATTAGCCCAAACGAGAAAGAAAAAAGTAACCAGCATTGACAAACAAAATGTTCTTGCAACCTCAAAATTATGGCGACAAGTCGCAGATAGGGTTGCCAAAGACTACCCTGAGGTCATCTTGGAACACCAATTGGTTGATAGTGTAGCCATGCTTATGATTACCAATCCCGCTCGCTTTGATGTGCTCGTGACGGAAAATCTCTTTGGAGATATTTTATCAGATGAAGCAAGTGTCTTATCAGGCACTCTTGGGGTGATGCCGTCAGCCAGTCATGGGACAGGGACTAGTCTTTATGAGCCAATTCATGGCTCTGCTCCTGACATTGCAGGAATGGGCATTGCCAATCCCGTCAGCATGATTTTATCGGTGGCTATGATGTTACGTGAGAGTTTTGGAGAAGAGCTTGTCGCAAGAAAAATAGAAGAAGCAGTTGGAGCCAGCTTTGCAGCAGGTATTGTGACCAAAGATTTAGGAGGAAATGCTTCTACTTTTGAAGTGGTAGAAGCAATCATTAAACATTTATGACAGGAAAACAAATTATTAGTATGACCCTCATGGTCTGGAATTTAGTCGTCTTTGTGACGTATGGAATAGATAAGAAAAAGGCAGAACACCAAGCTTATCGGATTTCCGAAAAGACCTTATTGGGGATGAGTATCTTGGGTGGTGGACTAGGAGCTTGGGCAGGTGGAACTCGTTTTCGCCACAAGACGAAAAAATGGTATTTCCAATTAGCTTGGCTACTGGGTCTTATCATAGACGGAGTGTTGATTTACTGGATTGGGAGGTAGCATGGCTGGGAAATCGATTTTAGATAAGGTCTGGGAACGCCATGTCGTTACGGGAAAAGAAGGGCAGCCCCAGCTCATGTATGTCGATCAGCATTATATCCACGAAGTGACGAGTCCTCAGGCTTTTCAAGGATTACGTGAAGCTGGCAGACACTTGCGAAGACCTGATTTGACCTATGGCACTTTTGATCATAATGTGCCAACTGTTAATATTTTTGACATTCGTGATGTGATTTCAAAGGCGCAAATGGATACCTTGGCTGATAATGTTCGTGAGTTTGGCATTGATTGTGCCGATCACGGTTCAGAACTTCAGGGGATTGTCCACATGATCGGGCCAGAAACAGGTCGTACCCAACCAGGGAAATTCATTGTTTGTGGCGATAGTCATACAGCGACCCATGGTGCCTTTGGAGCTTTGGCATTTGGTATTGGAACCAGTGAAGTTGAGCATGTCTTTGCCACTCAGACCATTTGGCAGGTTAAACCCAAAAAACTCTTGGTTGAATTTGTCGGTCGTCCGCAAAAAGGGGTCTATGCCAAGGACTTTATTTTAGCTCTCATTGCCAAATACGGTGTTGGACTCGGTGTCGGCTATGCGGTGGAGTACCGTGGAGAAGCAGTCGATCAACTCAGTATGGAAGAACGCATGACCATTTGCAATATGTCGATTGAATTTGGCTCCAAAATCGGCATGATGAATCCTGACCAAACGACCTTTGACTATGTCAGAAAAACAGCTAATGTACCAACAGACATTGAGGCTGCCATTGCAGACTGGAAAACCTTGGTATCAGATGAGGATGCTGTTTATGATAAGATCATTTGCATGGATGTTTCGACTCTTGCTCCTATGGTGACTTGGGGGACCAATCCTTCTATGGGGGTTTCCTTCGATGAGCCATTTCCAGCGATTAAGGATATGAATGATGAACGAGCTTATCATTATATGGGGATACGTCCTGGTCAGAAGATTGAAGAGATTGAGTTGGGGTATATTTTCATTGGGTCTTGTACCAATGCGCGCTTGAGTGATTTGATACTAGCTGCCAAATTTGTCAAGGGCAAAAAAATTGCGCCTAACCTAACCGCCATTGTTGTGCCAGGGAGTCGACCTGTCAAGCGAGCAGCTGAAAAGTTGGGTTTGGATAAGATTTTCCTAGCGGCCGGTTTTGAATGGCGAGATCCGGGTTGCTCCATGTGTCTGGGGATGAATCCAGACAAGGTGCCTGAGGGGGTTCATTGTGCCTCGACCAGCAATCGAAATTTTGAGGATCGGCAAGGATTTGGCGCGAAAACGCACCTGTGTAGTCCTGCTATGGCAGCAGCGGCAGCGATTGCGGGGCGCTTTGTGGATGTGAGACAGCTTGCGGAGGTAGAGTAAGGATGGAAAAATTCACCACTTATACAGGAACAACTGTTCCTCTGATGAATGACAATATTGACACGGATCAGATTCTACCCAAGCAATTTTTGAAGTTGATTGATAAAAAAGGTTTTGGCAAGTATCTGATGTATGCTTGGCGCTACCTAGATCATGCCTATACGGAAAATCCTGATTTTATTTTTAATCAAGAGGAGTACCGCAAAGCGACCATTTTGGTGACAGGTGACAATTTTGGAGCTGGTTCGTCGCGTGAACACGCAGCTTGGGCCTTAGCTGACTATGGCTTTAAGGTTGTCATTGCAGGTTCTTTTGGGGATATTCATTACAACAATGAATTAAATAATGGCATGTTGCCGATTGTCCAACCACGAGAGGTGCGAGAGAAATTGGCAAAGCTTAGCCCTGATGATGAGGTGACCGTTGACCTAGAAAAACAGGTGATTATCTCACCAATTGGCGATTTTCATTTTGATATTGATAGCGAATGGAAGTACAAGCTCTTAAATGGTTTGGATGATATTGGGATTACCCTTCAATACGAGGATTTGATTGCAGCTTATGAACGCAATCGACCGGCGTATTGGAGAGAGGATGAAAAGCAATAGAAAATGATGAGGGAAAGAGAATTTCGCATGAAAGAAAAGACTCTGTCCCTCATTTTGTCCCATTTTGTGCTATAATAAGAAGTATGTTAGAACAAGAAAAAAAATCACAATATGACCTCTTGCTTGCCCAGTTACAAGGCCTTCTTGATGGCGAACGCAATGCGCTAGCAAATCTATCCAACGCTTCTGCCCTGCTTAATCAGGCCCTTCCTCATTCTGTCTTTACAGGCTTTTATTTGTTTGATGGGAAGGAGTTGATTTTAGGGCCTTTTCAAGGTGGCGTTTCCTGCGTTCATATTGCTCTTGGGAAGGGTGTCTGTGGCCAATCAGCTGAGGAGGCTAGGACGATAATCGTAGATGATGTACGCACCCATGCCAACTATATTTCTTGCGATGCGGCAGCCTTATCTGAAATTGTTGTCCCTATGATGAAAAATGGGCAGCTCTTGGGGGTGCTGGACTTGGATTCTCGCCTAGTAGCTGATTATGATGCCATTGACAAGGAATACCTAGAACGCTTCGTTGCTCTTTTAATGGAAGGAACGGATTGGAATTTTGCCATGTTTGGAGAAAAGAACTGATGTACCAAGCCCTTTACCGGAAATACCGTAGCCAAACCTTTGGAGAGATGGTTGGACAGGAGGTAGTCGCGACCACTCTCAAGCAGGCAATTGAGCAAGAAAAAATCAGCCATGCCTATCTCTTTTCAGGTCCGAGG
Organism: Streptococcus sp. zg-86; assembly: GCF_017639855.1. Lineage (NCBI taxonomy): Bacteria > Bacillati > Bacillota > Bacilli > Lactobacillales > Streptococcaceae > Streptococcus > Streptococcus zhangguiae. The sequence goes on from NZ_CP072115.1 coordinate 472,574, forward strand.
GGAACAGGTAAAACATCTGCAGCGAAAATTTTTGCCAAGGCCATGAACTGTCCCAATCAGACAGCTGGAGAGCCTTGTAATGACTGCTATATCTGTAAAGCTATTACTGATGGCAGTTTGGAAGATGTGATTGAGATTGATGCGGCTTCAAATAACGGTGTGGATGAAATCCGTGACATTCGTGACAAGTCGACCTATGCTCCCAGTCTTGCCCACTACAAGGTGTATATTATTGATGAGGTTCACATGCTCTCGACAGGGGCTTTTAATGCCCTCTTGAAAACCCTAGAAGAGCCGACAGAAAATGTTGTCTTTATCCTTGCGACCACTGAGTTGCACAAGATTCCCGCGACGATTTTGTCTCGGGTGCAGCGCTTTGAGTTCAAGTCGATTAAGGTGGTAGATATTACAGACCACCTGAACCATATTCTTCATCAGGAAGCCATTGAGTTTGACCAAGAAGCCATTGCCATGATTGCCCGTCGTGCTGAAGGTGGTATGCGAGATGCCCTCTCTATTTTGGATCAGGCTCTCAGTCTGAGTGTCGACCGGGTCTTGACCTTGGAAGTTGCAGAGGAAATCACAGGATCGATTGGTCTGAAGGCTCTGGATGCTTATATGGACAGTATTCGCAGGCAAGATGCTCCAGCAGCTCTTCAGCACTTGCAGACCATTTTTGATAATGGCAAAAGTATGGTACGGTTTACGACAGATATGCTCTATTATCTGCGTGATTTGCTGATTGTGCAGACAGGTGGGGAAAACACTCATACCAGTTCGACTTTTATAGCTAATCTTGAGATGGAACAAGACCGTATTTTTGCCATGATTGAGGTTGTTACGCGCGCCTTAGCAGATATTAAAACCAGTCCTCAACCGAAAATCTATGCTGAAATGATGACCATTCGCTTGGCTGATATTACTGGTCAGAAGGTTGAACCAAACCAAGCAGCCATTCCAGCAGGTTTGCTTGAACAGGTAGAGACCTTAAAAGCTCAGGTTCAGTCCTTGCAGCAGCAGCTTGCTAGTCTTGGTAAGCAACCATTAGAGATCAAGCCAGTTTCTCGTAAACCACAGACGAATAAAAAATACCGTCCAGATACCAATAAGGTCCATGCTATTTTACAAGAAGCGATGGAAAATCCAAACCTAGCCCGAGAGAATTTGACTCGCTTGCAGAATGCTTGGGGGGAAATTATCGAAAGTTTATCTGGAGCAGACAAGGCCTTATTGGTTGGTTCTCAGCCTGTTGCGGCCAACGAACACCATGCAATTCTAGCCTTTGAGTCAGCTTTCAATGCGGAACAAACGATGAAACGTGAAAACTTAGATGCTATGTTTGGGAATATCTTGAGTAAGGCAGCAGGTTTTTCACCTCATATTTTAGCCCTTGCACAGACAGATTGGTTAGCTATTCGTGCAGAATTTTCAGCCAAGGCAAAAGGGCAGAAAGAGGCTGTACCAGAAGCAACAGAAGAAGAAACCCTTGTTCCAGAAGCCTTTCAATTCTTGGCGGATACTGTCACAATTGTGGAGGATTGAGGTAAGTCCTTCCCTTGGCAGACTGTGTATTGTAAAAAAGTAAGGAAGATGTGTTCATGATTGGCAAAAACCAGAGGAAAAACGTATGACCATACAAGATATATTCATTCGATTGGTATTAGCGATTTTATGTTCGGGATTGATTGGCTATGATCGTCAGCGCAAGAGTCGGCCAGCTGGTCTTCGAACCCACCTGTTAGTGTGTATTGGAGCGACAACGATTGCTCTGATTCAGAGTGCAGTTTTTTACGAGAAATTGCAGAGTCAGCCGATGATTGAAGTCGATCAGGTACGGCTTCTCGCTCCTATTGTTAGCGGAATTGGTTTTTTAGGTGCGGGTACCATTGTGGTGACAAAGCATAGAGTGGCCGGTTTGACAACAGCTGCTTCGCTCTGGACTGTTGCGGGCATTGGGATTGCTTTAGGAATGGGCTATTATAGTATCGCTCTATTGGCCTTTTTGGCGGTTATCTTTTCCTTAATGCTGGTTAGCTATATTATCCCTACTCCGGAAATTAAACGGTTGGAGATTCACTTTATTCATCGTCAGGAAACCAAGGAATTTTTAACAGAATTTTTTGCAGAACACCATATTGAGTTGACCAATGTACTCTTTGATGTTCAAAATATAGATGGGCGGAAGATTTACCGTAATATCTTCACTTTGCAACTGCCTAAAGATGTTTCGCTAGTAGAAATTATTGAAGAATTGGCCGTTCGTTCCAATATTTTAAAGGTTCGACTCATTTCTGTCGTTGAATAGTAACATTTTTGTAAACAAGATAAAAAAGTCAGCCTTGAAGCTGATTTTTTGGTATACTAGTCTTATGAGAATTTCCCAGTTTTTGTTTCTAGCCCTTACAACGGCTCTTGCGACTTATTGGATGAACGAGGCGATTTTAGCCGGCGAATATATTTGGGCAGCCATTTATGGATTTTTTGTTGTGCGTAATCTTCGCTTGAGCTATCGGGTCAGCAAGGTGATTCGTGTCGTTGAAAGTCTTACCAAGAAGACAGACTGATTTCCCCACTTACTAGGCTTTTGATAGTGCCGTCTTCTAGCTCCACTTGCAAGATTCCGCTATCTGTAATCTCAAGGGCTCTTCCTTGATAAAGCTGATTGTGCTCTGAAAAGGTCACTTGTTTTCCAAGAACAAGTGATTTTTCTTTGTAAAGGGCTAGTAATGTTTCTTCGCTTGTGGTAAAAAAGATTCGCCAAATTTCAGTAATCAATTGATTGCGCGTGATGGTTGGTTTTTCAAGAAAGAGACTGGTTGCCTTTTCTTTCAGTTCTGCTGGTAGGTCAAGGAGATGAAAATTCAATCCGACCCCAATCATCACATCGGTGACGACTTGGGCCTCAATGGAAGAAACAGCTTCTGTTAGGATACCTGCAATTTTCTTGCCATGGAGGTAGATGTCGTTCACCCATTTGATTTCTGTTTGGATACCGATTAGCCCTTCAATGGCTTGAACAATCGCAGCTGCAACCAATAAGGTATAGGGTTTTAAATCTTGAAAGGGAGCTTTGGGACAAAGGTGCAAGGTCATGTAAATGCCACCTGTTTCAGCCGTAAAAAATGGTCTGCCAAATCGACCCTGAGCTTGTCCTTGACTGCTTGCCAGATAAAGGGCTGGGTTCAAATCCCCGCGCTCGATTCCATGCTTGGCATCTAGTTGGGTTGAAGTGCTATTTTTACTTAGATGAACAGGGATTTGAAGGCTGTCTTCGATATCCTGAGGGAGCAATAAATCTCCTTGTTCAAGGCGATAGCCACGGTTGGCTCTAGCCTGAATAACAAGACCTTGTTTTTCTAACTGTTGAATGCCTTTCCAGACAGAGGTTCTTGAAATGCCCAATTCTTGAGCCAATTCTTCCCCGCTAACATAGTTTTTTGCATTCAATAGAATCGTATAAATTTTTTCGTAGGTTTTCATGCTTTCATTATAACAAAAAAAGTCAACAAACATGGTATAATAAGGAAAAGATGGATAGAAAGTAAAAGGAGAAAAGATGAACACACTTGATTATCTTGTTACATTAACCAATACGCCTTCCCCAACAGGCTATACGACAGCGATTATGGACTATGTTCAGTCAGAGATTACGAGATTTGGCTATCAAGTCGTGAAAACGCCCAAGGGTGGTGTCATGGTGAGTGTAGTAGGAGCAGATGATAGCCGTCATAGAGTAGTGACGGCGCATTTGGATACCTTAGGGGCTATGGTGCGCGCAATTAAACCAGACGGTCGATTGAAAATGGATTTAATTGGTGGCTTTGGCTATCCTTCTATTGAGGGAGAAAATTGCTTGATTCATGTCGCTAAAAATGGGAAGACCTATACAGGAACGATTCTTATGCACCAGACCTCTGTCCATGTATACGCTGATGCGAAAACCGCAGAGCGCAATCAGGCGAACATGGAAATTCGTCTGGATGAAAAGGTAAAATCTGCTGAAGAAACACGCTCCTTGGGGATTGATGTGGGCGATTTTATTTCCTTTGACCCACGGACCGTTATCACAGAAAGTGGTTTTATCAAGAGCCGGCACCTAGATGATAAGGTATCTGCTGCTATTTTGATGAACTTGCTCAAGGTGTACAAGGAAGAGGGGATTATTCTGCCCTACACGACCCATTTTTATTTTTCAAATAATGAAGAGATTGGCTATGGGGCAAATTCTAGCCTACCAGAACAAGTTGTAGAATACTTGGCTGTCGATATGGGAGCAATGGGAGATGACCAGCAGACCGACGAATACACTGTGTCAATCTGTGTCAAAGATGCTTCAGGTCCGTATCATTACGAATTGCGCCAGCATTTGGTTGCGTTAGCGCAAGAACATGGCATTCCTTACAAGCTTGATATTTATCCTTATTATGGCTCAGATGCTTCAGCAGCTATGCATGCAGGAGCAGACGTTAAGCATGCCCTACTTGGTGCAGGAATCGAGTCTAGCCATTCCTACGAGCGTACTCATGTAGACTCTATTAAAGCCACAGAGAGCATGGTAGATGCCTATTTGAAATCAGCGATGGTGGAATAAGAGAAGAATATGGTGGGAAGGTGCTTAGTGTAACGGTATAGTAAATTGAATAAAGGTTAGGACATCGTTATACTCTATAAAAATCAAAATCTGACTAGGCAACGAAATCGTAGCTAGAACTGAAGTTCAGCAAGGTGAGTTAACGACGTCAGACTTTGATTTTTGACGAGTATAAGTCGCTTTGCTTCAATAGTCCAGTAGACTGTTGAAGGTTGGAAATAGGGATTATGGAGTAATCCTCAATTAATGCCAGTTCTATCTGCAGTTCCTTGCCTTGTCCTATTCCTTTCTCAATCCACTATAAAAATCTGAATACACAAAAAACGTATGAATTTCCATACGTTTTTATGTGCTATGGCATCATGCTTTGTACAAATTTTTCTTTGATTGCCCGGTCATCAAGAACTGCTTGATAGAAGTAAATATGGCTAGTATGGTAGTAGGGAATGACATAGATTCCGACAATACCAAAACTAATGAAGGTTAAAATATACCAACCGATGAAAGATAGGTTAAGGACAAATCCTTGCATTTTATACCCTTTCATCAAGCGACGACTTTCTTTGATGACGGCCATGGGTCCAGTATAGGTATTGTGCGTCAATTGGTCAAAGAGAAGTGGTTCTACAAGGAAGTAGGCGAAGAATTGCGGCAGAAAGAGCGCGATTCCCGCAATCATAACTAATAATCCGATAATCATCATGAAGCCAGCAATGACCAATAGATTTTCTTGGGGAGCTGGAGTAGAGATGGTTGCAACTAGGCTTAAGATTGCGCCACCGAGCATGACAGATAGTCCGATTGTAGCCACAAGTCCCCATAGAAAGAGCAAGATAGCTTTTACTAGGTAGGTTGCAAGGATACTACCAAATCGTTGGTGATTAAAGATGGTGAAAGCATCTTTTGCTTGGACCTTCTCACGTAGCTTGTAGATTATTTGAAAAAGAGCAAAAGATATGGATAGTCCCATTAAATCTACTAAAATACCATATAAGAATGGAAAGGCTGTTGCATTAATAATGTGAGATGGACTTGGGACAGGATTATTTATCAGTTGCAGAACTAAATTGTTAGACTCTGATGATGTCATCAAGTTAATCAAAACTCCCATAATGACAGGGATAAGAGCAATGAGATAAGCTCCGGGTGTTTCTGCAATCGTTTGGCGTGCTTTAGCACGAATTTGTTGAACTGAAAACATAAAAACCTCCTTCCAATAGTGTAGCATAATATGAGATGACAAGCTAGTTTTTTTTTGATAGACTAGAGAGGCTTGTACGGTTTCTTTTTATAAGGTCATGGGGAAATAATTGCCCGTGAAGAAGAAATCGTGTAGACAAGACAAAATACCTAGGACTGTTTTTCCTAGTGGGAGGTAGAAGATGACATCACCGATTCAATATCGATTGATCAAGAAAGAAAAGCACACAGGGGCTCGTTTGGGGGAGATTATCACACCGCACGGAACCTTTCCAACACCTATGTTTATGCCGGTTGGAACCCAAGCAACGGTTAAGACCCAGTCGCCCGAGGAACTCAAGGAAATGGGGTCAGGCATTATCTTATCCAATACCTATCACCTCTGGCTTCGTCCAGGGGATGAGTTGATTGCGCGTGCGGGTGGTCTGCACAAATTCATGAACTGGGACCAAGCCATTCTAACAGATAGTGGTGGTTTCCAAGTCTATTCGTTAGCGGATAGCCGAAATATTACTGAAGAAGGGGTCACTTTTAAGAACCACCTTAATGGTTCAAAAATGTTTCTATCGCCAGAAAAGGCAATTTCTATTCAGAATAATCTCGGAAGTGATATTATGATGAGTTTTGACGAATGCCCGCAGTTCTACCAGCCCTATGATTATGTTAAAAAATCAATCGAACGGACTAGTCGCTGGGCTGAACGCGGCTTGAAAGCACACCGCCGTCCACATGACCAAGGCCTGTTTGGTATTGTGCAGGGAGCTGGTTTTGAAGATCTTCGTCGTCAATCTGCCCATGATTTGGTGAGCATGGATTTTCCAGGCTATTCGATTGGTGGTCTGGCAGTTGGCGAGTCGCATGAAGAGATGAATGCGGTGCTTGATTTCACAACACCACTCTTGCCAGAAAATAAACCACGTTATCTCATGGGAGTTGGAGCACCAGATAGCTTGATTGATGGGGTGATTCGTGGGGTAGATATGTTTGACTGTGTCTTGCCGACACGGATTGCTCGAAATGGGACTTGTATGACCAGTGAGGGTCGTTTGGTAGTGAAAAATGCTCAATTTGCAGAAGATTTCACCCCACTTGACCATGATTGTGATTGCTACACTTGTCGCAACTATACGCGTGCTTATCTTCGTCACTTGCTCAAGGCAGACGAAACCTTTGGTATTCGCTTGACTAGCTACCATAATCTGTATTTCTTGATTAAGCTTATGAAGAATGTTCGTCAGGCAATTATGGATGATAATCTTTTGGAATTCCGTGAAGACTTTATCGAACGCTATGGATACAACAGTTCAAAACGTAATTTTTAACAGAACCATCATTTAATCGTCTCGTGTTAAAGCAAATAAGAACAGGGTAGGACAAGCAATCGCTTGTCCTACCTTGTTTTCGCTAGTTAGAAGTGAAAGTAGCTTGCTTTTTTCATGAGAACATTCTTTCTCCTGACTCTAAGTTTAGCTTTCTTTTGTGAAAACTGTCTCCCTTTGTTTCCGGTCTGGAATTCTTTCGTAAAAACTGTCTCCCTAGATTCTAAGTCTGGTTTTCTTTCGTGAAAAATGCTTCCCTAGAACTCAAGTCTAGCTCTCCTTCATGAAAAACTGTCTCCCTTTGTTTCGAGTCTCGCTTTTTTCATGAAAACTGGTTCCCTAGATTCTAAGTCTGGTTTTCTTTCGTGAAAAATGCTTCCCTAGAACTCAAGTCTAGCTCTCCTTCATGAAAAACGGTTTCCCTTTGTTTCAAGTCTAGCTTTCTTTCATAAAAACTAGCTCACTAGGGATCGAGTCTCGCTTTTTTTGTCTTGAGAGATAGATTGGAAAACAGTTTAGTTCAGACTTGTTACCCAGTGATTAATGCTTTCGGTCAGAAAAGCAGCGCAACCGTTTAGTTCCTTATCATAGTAGGCAGTAAAGCGGTCATCTGTGATGTAGAGTTGGGCGATACCGATATGTTTTTCAGGAGTATAGTGCTTGTCTGCGATTTGGAGCCATTCTTTGTGGAGTTGGACGATTTTCTGGCTTTCTTTTCTATCTGTTGTCCATCCTTCTTCTATCGCTTGGAGGAGTAAGGCTTTAATCTTTTGATCGAGTTCTTGCCAATGCTTGTAGGTTTCTGCGCTCATATTGGCGAAACGTTGATTAGCCTGTTCGATTGCTTCTTCACCATAGTTTTTGCGAAGTTCAGCTCCGTATTGTGCTTCGTTTTCAGCTATTTTCTGTTCCTTAAATGCTTGAAATTTTTCTTCTGTTGTCATGGTTTGTGTTCCTTTCTCTGTTTGAATCGTGCGTTCGAGGTTGTCAATCATGGCCTCTATTCGTTTCTTTTTAGCTTTTAAATCTGCCAAATGATCTTCTGAATGGGCTAAGGTATCGGTATTGTTTGAGGTAAGCAAGTTTTTGATTTGCTTGAGTTCAAAGCCTCGTTCTTTAAAAAAGAGAATCTGTTGTAAGGTGTTAATCTCTTTTTCACCATAAAAGCGGTAGCCACTGTCCATTTTACGAGAAGGTAGAAGGAGTCCAATCTCTTCATAGTAACGAAGGGTACGGGTGCTGACACCGGATAAGTCGGCTAATTTCCGAATAGAATAGGTCATGCTTGTTTCTCTCTTTGTTTCTGATCTTGCAAGATGTTTGGATGGGGTTTAGAGCTCAGTAGGTTTTATAGATTGAACAGTTCAATGCGCAGTAGTTGTCTGACAGGTAAAGTATTACATTGTCCATATTTTACAGGTCTAGTCAACCTTGCGAGATGAGACGATGAAATGGAGATTTTGGATAACCATCTCTGTCTCACTCTCAGTATACAACTTACCGTAACGTCAATGTCAAGAGGTTTGTAAGAAAATACGAAAAAAATGCCGCTTCGGGCATTTTTATGAATCATGGAACTAGAGATAGTCCAATAATCGTGCAACAAACTGGCTGGTGCTGAGGGCTCTTGTGCTGCAGGCTTGTGCTAGGTCTGCTGTCATTTCTTGATTTGCGATAGCTGTTTCAATTGCTTTTTGGATACGATCTGCTACTTCCTGCCAGCCGATATAAGAAAAGAGCATGGCTCCAGATAGGAGTAGGGAGCAGGGATTTGCTTGATTTTTTCCAGCGATATCTGGCGCTGTACCATGTGTGGCTTCAAAAATAGCATGACCAGTTTCATAATTGATATTGGCTCCTGGAGAAATGCCAATCCCTCCGACTTGTGCAGCAAGAGCATCACTAGCGTAATCACCGTTGAGGTTTGTCAAGACAATCACGTCAAATTTTTCAGGATGTAGGAGGGCTTGCTGGAAGAAATTGTCTGCAATGATGTCATTAATCTGTAGTTTTCCACTCTGTAGGTATGGACCATATTCTTGCTGAGCGAGTTCATAGCCCCATTTCCGAAAACCGCCCTCGGTGAATTTTTGAATATTTCCCTTATGAACGAGTGTAATACGCCGTAAATCATTGGCTAGGGCGTATTCGATTGCAGCACGGATGATTCGCTTACTTCCTTCAATCGAAATGGGTTTGATACCAATGCTAGAGCTAGCAGGAAATCGAATCTGATTGACCTTCATCTCGGTTTGGAGAAAGTGGATAAGTGTCTGAACTTCTGCTGTTTGGGCCTCCCATTCAATTCCGGCATAGATGTCTTCTGTATTTTCTCGGAAAACAACCATATTTGTTTTTTCCGGATGTTTGAGGGGGCTCTCGATTCCTTGGAAATAACGAACGGGTCGTTGGCAGGCATAGAGATCAAGTTCTTGGCGTAGGGCAACATTGAGTGAACGGATTCCGCCACCGACAGGTGTTTCCAAAGGGCCTTTGATAGCAACGAGATACTGTTTTATGCTGGTCATGGTTTCAGGAGGCAACCAACTGCCTGTTTGATCATAGGCTTTTTTACCTGCCAACAGTTCGAGCCAGTCGACTTTTTTGCGCCCTTGATAGGCTTTTTCAACGGCACAATCAAAGACCTGTTGGGCTTGTTTCCAAATATCCTGTCCAATCCCGTCTCCTTCAATGTAGGGGATAATTGGGTTATCAGGGACGACCAAATGGCCTTGTTTACAATAAATGGTGTTCGACATCTTTTCTCCTTTCTAAGGGAAGGTAGGTGAGGTGTTCTGGTCCAAGGTACTGGGAACGTGGGCGAATGAGTTTATTGGCTCCTTGTTGTTCTCGGATATGGGCAATCCAACCAGCAACTCGACTCATGGCAAAAATTAAGGTGAAGATAGAGCTGTCAATGCCAAGAACATGATAGACGGTTGCCGAGTAGAAGTCGACATTTGGAATTAATCCCTTGTTATGCTTCATGTAGTCTTCAATTTCTCGAGACAGTTGGTACCAGATTTCGTGTTCTGTTCCTAGGGTTAATTCTTTTGCCATTTGGCGGAGATAGCTTTCTCTAGGGTCTTGTGTTTTATAGACGCGGTGGCCAAAGCCCATGATTTTTTCTTGGGAATCGAGTTTTTGTTGAAGATAGCTTTTGGTGTCGCCTTGCTGACGGATTTCTTGCAACATATCAAAGACTCGTTCGTTGGCTCCTCCATGAAGCGGCCCTTTTAAGGTACCAATAGCGGTTGTGACACAAGAGTAAATATCCGATAAGGTAGAGGCACAGACCCGAGCTGCAAAGGTTGATGCGTTAAGTTCATGGTCGGCATGTAAGATTAAGGCCTTATTGAGGGCTTCAATCTCTATGGGGCTTGGGAGTTTTCCGGTTAGCATATAGAGGAAATTTTCCGCAAATCCCAAGTCTTTTCGGGGAGCAATGGGGGTCTGTCCATTTCGTAGACGAGCAAAAGTTGCAATAATCGTCGGCATTTTTGCCATTAACTGAATGGCTTGCTCATAGGTAGCTTCTGCAGAACGTTCCTCTGCCTTGACATTGTAGACTCCTAGAAGACTGACGGTGGAGCGTAGTACACTCATAGGGTGGAGGTGCTTGCGCGACTGGATGAGAATGCATTGTTCCACTGCATCGCTAATGTCGTAATTTTCTCGTAATTCTTCTGTGAATTGCTGGTATTCTTTTGCGGTCGGTAGGTGCAAATGCCACAAGAGAAAAATGGTTTCTTCAAAAGAGGCATGATTATCCATTAACTCAGAAATCGCATATCCTGCATAAGCTAACTGATCATCTTTAATCGAGCTAATCCGAGTATGGCAGGCGATGAGATCTTTTAATCCATTTTCTTCTGTCATAGGCTGTCCTTTCTATTGTTTAGAGGCTGCTAGTTTCTTACGAACGACCATTGGAAGAATGCCGCCGTTTTGGTAATAGCGAATATCAGCTGCTGCATCGAATCGCAATAAGGCTTGAAAGGCGATGGAGCCATGCTCACTATATGCGACAATGTCTACGATTTCGTGAACACCGGCTTCTTTAGGGAGGTGAATGTCATAGCTTTCAAAGCCAGTTAGACCTAAGCTATCTGCTGTCTGTCCTTCTAAAAATTGTAGGGGAGCAATTCCCATCATCACGAGGTTGGAGCGATGAATGCGTTCAAAACTTTCAGCCAGCACAGCCTTGACACCGAGTAATGCAGAGCCCTTTGCAGCCCAGTCACGACTAGATCCCATACCGTAATCTTTCCCAGCAATAATGAGCGTACCGATATTTTCTGCTTGATAAGCCATGGCTGCCTCGTAAATAGGCACAATGTCTCCCTTATAGGAAGTAAAGCCACCTATCTTTCCTTGAGCGAGTTCGTTTTTTATGCGGATATTGGCAAAGGTTCCTCGCATCATCACCTCATGATTCCCCCTGCGACTACCATAGGAATTAAAGTCCATGTAGTCAACGCCATTTTCAGTCAAATACCGACCTGCTGGACTGGTGCGGGCAATATTCCCAGCTGGAGAAATATGGTCTGTTGTGACACTATCGCCAAATTTTGCAAGTGCCTTGAGATGAAGAAGGGGGCGGATGCTCAATTCTTGGTCTAACTGATGAAAATATGGAGGGTTTTGAATGTAGGTCGATTGGACTTTCCATTGGTAGCTCGTGCTTTTTGTGACAGGAATATGATTCCATTGTTGGCTAGCTGAAAAGACTTGTTGATATTCCTTTTCAAAGAGGTCACGAGTGACATATTGCTCTACATAGGTTTCGATTTCTTGCCGTGAGGGCATGATATCTTCGAGGTAGACAGGTTCATGGTCAGGAGTAAATCCTAGTGGTTGACTTGTCAAATCAATGGTCGTATTTCCTGCAAGGGCATAGGCGACAACTAATGGGGGGCTGGCTAGAAAATTGGCCTTGACTAGTGGATTGATTCGCCCTTCAAAGTTGCGGTTGCCTGATAAAACAGCAGAGACGACTAAATCGGATTCTGTAATGGCTTGTGCCAGTTCTGGTCGAAGATTTCCAGAATTTCCGATACAGGTCGTACAGCCATAACCAACGACTTGAAAACCGAGTTTGTCCAAATAAGTTTGGAGACCGGATTCTCTCAGATAGGCAGAAACGACTTTGGAGCCTGGTGCCAAGGATGTTTTGACAGTTGGTGACACCCTTAAACCTTTTGTGACTGCATTGCGGGCGAGAAGTCCTGCTGCCATTAAAACATAAGGATTTGAAGTATTGGTACAAGAGGTGATGGCAGCGATAGCGACATGTCCGGTTTGGATTGAAAAATCTTGTCCGTCAATCGTAACTGGTACGGTCTTATCTAATTCTTCTGGAGCTAGACCGAATCCTTGAGTTCCGGCCTCACGACTAATGCTAGTTTCAAATGTGGCTTTGGCATCCGCTAAATCAATCAAATCTTGTGGGCGTTTGGGACCAGCGATACTAGGTCGAATGGTTGAGAGGTCGATGGTAATGACTTTTGTATAGCTTGGTTCAAGCTGTGGATTGTAGAAAAGATGATTGGTTCTAGCGTAATATTCCGTGAGAGCGATATGGTTTTCATCCCGATTGGTTAGGCGCATATAGTTTAAGGTTTCTTGGTCAATGGGGAAGTAGCCACAGGTTGCTCCATATTCAGGAGCCATGTTGGCAATAGTAGCCCGATCTGCTAGGCTCAATTTCGAAAGACCGGGTCCGAAATATTCGACGAATTTGCCAACGACTTGTTCCTTCCGCAAGACCTGTGTAATGGTTAGGGCTAGATCAGTTGCAGTAGCAATAGTAGGGAGTTGACCAATGAAGCGTACACCGATGACTTCTGGAACAGGGAAGTAGGAAGCCTCACCAAGCATGGCAGCTTCTGCTTCAATTCCGCCAACGCCCCAACCTAGCACACCGATTCCATTGATCATGGTCGTATGGCTATCTGTTCCAAACATGGAATCAGGATAGAGAAGCCTCTCTTTTTCGATAACAACATCGCTTAAAAATTCGAGATTGACCTGATGAATAATCCCTGTTGCAGGTGGCACAGCTCGGTAATTCGCAAAGGCAGTTTCCGCCCATTTGAGAAATTCATACCGTTCATTATTTCGCTCAAATTCCAAGGTGATATTATCTTCCAAGGCTGTGTCGCAGCTAGATACATCTACCTGCACACTATGGTCAATAACTAGGTCAACTGGAATTTCAGGATTGATGAGATGGGGATTGCCACCATGAGCTAGAACAGCCTCTCGCATAGAAGCTAAATCGACGATGACAGGTACACCTGTAAAATCTTGGAGGATAACACGGCTGGGCTTAAAGGGGACTTCACCACTTGGCGATTGAGCATCATAATGGATTAGATTGCGAATGTGATTTTTTGTGACATCGTTTCCGTCATATGTACGGAGTAAACTTTCAATGAGGATCCGAATAGTATAGGGAATCTGAGAAAGCTCCTTGCCTTCTGCAGAAACGGCCTGCCTTATGTCATAGTAGCTGTAGACATGATTGTTGAAAAGCAATGTGGATTGATTGCTCATAGGATCACCTCCGTATATTTTTCCAATTTTGAAAATAATTATACAACTGCATGCTCGATTCGTCAATGACAGAATGAAGTATATGTGAGATTATATTACATGTGTTTGGAGAAGAGGTATTAGAAGAGTTGGTCAGTCAGACTTGCAGTCACAAGGAAAAATAGTTATACTAAAGAAAAGGAGAGGGGATTATGCAGATTTCAAGTCGATTTACGATTGCGACCCACGTCTTGGTCGTATTAGCCCTAGAAGGTGAGCAGACCAAAGTAACAAGCGATTACCTAGCAGCGAGCGTTGGGGTGAATCCCGTGATTATCCGTAATGTCTTATCTCAGTTAAAAGCAGCAAATCTGATTGCAGTTACAAGAGGTAAGGGTGGAGCTAGGGTTGTGCAAAACTTATCAGACATTACGCTCTACGACATTTATGAAGCTGTCGATAGTTTAGGGAAATCAGGTCAGCTTTTTGGCTTTCATGACAATCCCAATCCAAATTGCAACATTGGCCGAACAATTCATGCGGTATTAGATGGTCGCTTAGAAGTTGCGCAACGAGCCTTAGAAGCTGAACTGAATCAAACGACTTTGGCAGATTTGGTTCAAGATGCACAGGAAAAAAGCAGTATATGAAGAAAGCAAATAGAACAGGAAGAAAGATAGAGAGTAGAAGAGTGAGCGCGACAATCCTCTAGCCATTGGAATCAGCCTTAGCTTGTCTTTTGGTCCCATGTTCGGAATCATTATTGGTAATGTGTTAGGTCATCTGGCAATGGTGCTTGCAATAGGATCAGGTTTTGGGATGTTAATTGGTATCATCGTCGCTAGCTTCCGTGCTAAATCAAAGGCTCAGAAGGAAAAAGAGTAAACGTATAAGAATGAGAGTACTTGATAGGGACTGGCTTGCCAGTCTCAGATCGAAGAAAAAGTCTTTTTATTGCCACCATTCTCATGTGCTTTCGGACATCAGCGACTTCCTTCGGAGTAAAATAATCCAGTGGATTATTTTAGCCCGAGCCCAGAAACAAAGGAGCGAGGATAATCGATTTCAACGAAATCATGACTTCTGTCTTACTCCCACTTTTAGCACGGCGGAGGTGGCGGTATTGTGCTCGCTACGCTCGCAAATTTTCTAACCTTAAAACTACAGAAAATGAAATATCATTGTAATGTTTTTCTGAATTGTGAGGTTTGTCTACATTCTGAGGGACTGGCTTGCCAGTCTTTTTTATGTGAGTGGTTCGTTTATTTTATAATTTTTCGAGTTGTAACAATTGACATTACAATTGAACGGTGTTAAGATATAGTTGTAACAACAATAATTACAACAAAAGGAGAAACAAAATGAAACTAGCAGTTATTGGAGCAAATGGACAAGCAGGACAGGCGATTGTGGCAGAAGCAGTAGCCCGTGGCCATGAGGTGACAGCGATTGTTCGTTCAAGTAATCAATCTCAAGCACAAGCGGTTCTGCAAAAGGATTTATTTGACTTGGAATCAGCAGATTTGAGCGGATTTGATGCAGTAGTGAGTGCTTTTGGTGCTTTTGCTCCTGAAACATTGCCGCAACACACGACTTCTTTGGAGCATGTAGCGAGTATTTTGGCTGGAAGCGACACGCGACTTTTAGTAGTTGGTGGGGCAGGAAGTTTGTATCTGGATGATAGCCTGACTACTCAACTCTATCAGACACCTGATTTTCCAGAAGATTTCTTCCCATTGGCAGAGGCGATGAGTAAGGGCTTGGCAGCACTCCGTAAGGTATCAAAGGTCAATTGGACCTATATCAGTCCTGCGGCAGATTTTGAAGTAGATTATCCAAAAACAGGTGAGTATCTTCTTGCTGGGGAAGTCTTTACGGTGAATCAAGCTGGTGAAAGCAAGATGAGCTATGCAGACTATGCGATTGCCATGGTGGATGAAATCGAAAATGGAAATCATCTGAATGAGCGGATTTCTGTTCTTGGAAAGTAGGTTGATTTCATGTATCCTTACCACAGTCAGATTTACCTAGGAGAAGTTGCGCTTTATGTGGAGGATGTGTATCGGGTTAGTCAATTTTATCAGCAGATACTAGGCTTAGCAGTGCTTGCAGAAACTGACACAGAGGTCCTATTAGGAGTAGGCAAGGAAGGGCTTGTTCGTCTGTTACCTGCTACTCAAGGGAAATCCAGGACGTGTGGTCTTTATCATCTAGCCCTTTTAGTCCCTGAGCGAAAAGACTTGGCAGCTATCTTTAAACGCTTGGTGGAGAACCGCATTTCGATGGTGGGAGGTTCAGATCATGGCTATAGCGAAGCTATTTATTTGGAAGATCCAGAAGGAAATGGTATCGAACTCTATTATGATAAGGATGTGATGCAGTGGGATATCCGAGAAGATGGGCGAATTGTTGGTGTGACGGAGGAATTGGCTGTGCAAGAATTGTATGAAGATGGGGCCTATACAGAGCCTTTTCAGCTAGCAAGAGGCACTCGCATGGGGCATGTCCATTTATCTGTTCGAGAAAGTCAGCCAGCCAGTGCATTTTATCGAGCCTTGCTAGGGTTGGAGGATAAATTTTCTATACCGACAGGCAGTTGGTTGGCTTCTGGCGATTATCATCACCACCTTGCTGTTAATGAATGGTCGGGAAAACACCTTAAACCACATCAAAAAGGTCAAGCAGGTCTGGCATATTTTACCGTTCTTGTCGAAAGCAAGGAATATTTACTGGCGGTGTACGAACGGGCAATCCATTTAGGAGTTTCTGTTCGATGGCTTCAGTCTCGTCTGCTCGAACTCACTGATACTGACGGCATTGTCGTGCGGGTTGGTATGAAATAAGTGATAGAAAGGGAAGTACAAATGAAAAAAATCGGAAACCTCACATGCTTTTTTAGTAGTCTGGTTGTCTTAGAATTTCTCTATATTTTTTATCTGGAGACCATTATGACTGCTTCAGAGACTACTTCGCGCGTCTTTGCCATTCCTGTTGAGGTGCTAAAGACGGATACGGTTCAATTACTCTTTCAAAATCAGGGTGTCTACAATCTGATGATTGCTGTCGTACTTGTTTACACCTTAGTTTTCAGTAAAAATAAGGTTGAACTGCTATTGGTAACGCTGATTTATATTTTAGTCGTGGCTCTTTATGGTGGTTGGACTAGCGATATCAGTATTTTCTTCAAACAAGGAAGTGTCCCTCTCTTAGCAACACTTAGTCTGGCCTATGATATTGCAAAAAATAGGAAGGATTGAGACATCAATGAAGTGGTGGAAAATTATTGGTCTAGGGGGAGTTTTCATGCTCGTGCTAGCCTATGTAGGGACTTCCTTTTACTTTGCGAAAAGTATTGTAAAACCTACTCCGATGACCTTAGCTGAGGAAGAAGCATGGGAAAAAGAGCATGGCCTGTGGAATGATTTTGACCAATATGAGGTAGAAGAGTATACCGTTAAGGGGGTGGATGATTATCCCTTGCATGTGACCTTGGTCAAGGCAGCGGATCCTAATAGTAAAAAGTATGTGATTATCACCCACGGCTTTCGTTCCAATCGAAATGGAGCCGCCAAGTATGTGGAAGTCTATCGTAGCTTGGGCTATCACTGCATTATCTATGATGTTCGTGGCCATGGGAAGAATGCTCCAGCCACAGTGACATTGGGTAATGTCGAGTCAAAAGATCTTCTGTATTTGATTGAAGATAGTTACCAACGCTATGGTTCTGATAGTTATCTAGGACTTCAGGGGGAGTCAATGGGCAGCTCCATTTCGCTAAACGCCTTACAATACCAACCCAAGGTTCAATTTGTCGTAGCAGATTGTGGTTTTACCAATCTGTATGACTTAATTGCGGCTGGTTATCAGGCCAATCACGTCAGTTTTCTCATGCCGGGAGTTAGTTGGATGACCAAACATATTTACGGTGTTGATATGAAAGAAACTAGTGCCATTGATGCAGTTGCAAACAATCAGAGCATTCCAATCACCTTTATCCATGGTGCAGATGATCGATTTATTTTACCTGAAAATAGTCAGCAATTGGCGGAGAAAAATCCGACTCCAGACACAGTCAAGTTGGTTGACGGTGCAGCCCACGCAGCATCGAGAGAAATTCTAGGCGTTGCAGGCTATCAGGCACTCGTTCAGCAAAATCCGAATGTAAAATAGAATTTGAGGTTGAGAGCTATTTCATTCCTATAGTTACAAAGTATAAAAACAAACTAATCTTTTCGAACCCAGTGACTCAGTCAGCGTGATGGAAACTGTACCGAATCATCTAATACAAAAATTAAAAGAAACATCTAAAAACCGAATGATGGTTACTTAGTCTCTTTTGAGAAAGTACCAACATTCGGTTTTTATTGTATTATTTTTTATCAAAAGACTTTTTTGATGGGTTTCCCCTTTGCTAGCTCGTTTTCTTGCTGATACTCTATAAAAAATTTAATTAGGCAATGAAACTGTAGGTAGTGAGGTTAGGACAGAAAGATGTTGATTTTTGACATTCTTTATCATTAAATCTTATAATATATTAGACATAAAAAACGAACAAGCTAGCATTCTGAAGGTTAGAAAACGAGCTTTGTTCGCTTTTTGTATTTAGAATTGGACTTTTGTCCACTCCCAAGTAATTTCTTTTTCAACAGTTCAGCAAGGTAAGGATGGGAGAAGCTGATTTTTGACGAGTATTAGTCAAAATACAATAGTTCCTTGCTGGTATCAGTAAAGACTTCAAAACCATTTGCTGTGACGTAGCCGCAGTCCTCAATGCGGACGCCGACTTTTCCAGGGATATAGATACCTGGTTCAACAGAGAAGCACATGCCTTCTTCGAGGACGAGATCATTTCCTTCCATAATCGACGGGAATTCGTGGACATCCATCCCAATTCCGTGTCCCAAGCGGTGGTTAAAATACTCACCATAGCCTGCTTTTTCAATCACTTCACGAGCTGCGCGGTCTACTTCATGGGCTGTTACACCCGGTTTGATAAAGTCGAGTGCTGCTTGTTGGGCTTCAAGCGTGAGAGCGTAAATGTCTTTTTTGAACTGGTCAGGTTGGCCAACCGCAACTGTTCTGGTCATATCGCTTGCATAGCCATTTGCCATAATCCCTAGGTCAAAGAGGAGAAGGGCATTATTTTCTATCTTGTGAGGGCCAGGGATACCATGAGGATTCGCAGCATTGTTACCTGTTAAGACCATGGTTTCAAAGCTCATTTCAAGTCCTTCGCGTTTCATCGCAAATTCAATTTCAGCGATAATATCTGTTTCTGTTTTAGCGAGTGAAATGGCCTCAAAACCTAATTGAACTGCCTTGTCAGCCCATTTTCCTGCAGTCATCATCTTTTGGATTTCATCTGCTGATTTGATTAAACGCATGCGGTTGATGATTGGAGTAAGATTGTCAAATGTTGCTTGCTCAAAGACAGTTTTTAAGCCTTGATATTTGGTCAGAATCAGATTGTCAAACTCAAGTCCAATGTGGTTGTAGTTTTTGGCTGGTAAAGCAGCTTTGATTTTTTCCCAAGGATTTTCAGAATCCACATAGCCTACAACTGGAAAGGCAACTGATTGACGAGCGCGTTCAGCATCCAAGGCTGGAACAAAGAGGAGCGGTGTACTTTCTTGGCTGATAAAGAGGAACATTTGGCGTTCATGGGGGTCGCTATAAAAACCAGTCAGATAGGAAATCGAAACAGGATCTGAAAAGACAGCCATATCTAATTCAGTACGGTGTAATTGTTTCAGAATATCATTGATTTTGCTCATAAAAATACCTTCTTTCTACTTGTTTCATTGTGTCAAAAAAGAGCAAAAAAATCAAGGATTTATTGTGAAAAAACAAAAGAGATGAGGAGGTCTGGTCAGAAGTAGGATATGAAGGGAATAAGTTCCTCTCAATGTGTGAATGGACGCACGAAAAAGAAGGATAGGGAATCGGTTGAAATCGTGCAGAAAGGAAAGCTATGGACCGTGATTTTGGGGATTCTTGCTCATTTCCAAGTATTTTCTTTGATTTCTCATCTTTTTTCAAAAAAATGTGGTCTATCTCTTGAAAGGGATTTCAAAAAGTGATACACTATAAAGAGGGTGAAAGCGTAATTTTCATAAAAAGAAAGTGAAAGGAACTGACGATTATGTTGAATACTGATGATACGGTAACCATTTACGATGTTGCTCGGGAAGCAGGCGTTTCCATGGCAACCGTTAGCCGAGTAGTAAATGGCAATAAGAATGTAAAAGAGAACACACGTAAAAAAGTATTGGAAGTGATTGATCGCTTGGATTACCGACCAAATGCCGTGGCGCGTGGGTTGGCGAGTAAGAAAACGACAACGGTTGGGGTAGTTATTCCAAATATTGCCAATGCCTATTTTGCGACCTTGGCAAAAGGGATTGATGATATTGCGGACATGTATAAATACAATATTGTCTTGGCAAACAGTGATGAAAATGATGAAAAAGAAATCAACGTGGTTAATACGCTGTTTTCAAAACAGGTGGACGGCATTATTTTCATGGGCTACCATTTGACAGATAAGATTCGTGCCGAGTTTTCTCGTTCACGGACTCCGATTGTCCTTGCAGGGACAGTTGATTTAGAACATCAGTTACCAAGTGTCAATATTGATTATGCGAAAGCAACAAAAGATTCAGTTGAATTGTTAGCGAAAAACAATGAAAAAATTGCCTTTGTGTCAGGTCCTCTAGTGGATGAAATCAATGGAAAAGTACGTTTCTCAGGCTACAAGGAAGGATTGAAAGAAAAAGGCCTAACCTTTAACGAGGGTCTAGTCTTTGAATCCAAATACAAGTACGAAGAAGGCTATGCTCTTGCAGATCGTATCTTGAATGCTGGTGCCACAGCGGCCTACGTAGCAGAAGATGAAATTGCAGCAGGCTTGCTCAATGGGATTGTCGATAAGGGAATCAAGGTACCAGAAGAGTTTGAAATTATCACAAGTGACGACTCCTTGGTGACAAAATTCACCAGTCCAAACTTAACTTCTGTTAGCCAGCCCTTGTATGATATCGGTGCAATTGCCATGCGGATGTTGACAAAGATTATGCATAAGGAAGAGTTGGATACACGTGAAGTGATTTTGAATCATGGTATTAAAGAACGCAAATCAACCAAATAATGAATGAAGCTGGGCAGAGATGTCTGGCTTTTTTTATGAACTATAAAATATATGTCAAAACCTAGTTGTTAGGAATGTTGGAGAGCCATAGTGGGTTGCAACCCATTTGAAAAAGGAAAGGAATAAGCTTACTCCTGAATAGACTTCCTTTTACAGTTTAGAGGCGGAGGAAAATAGATTTTATGGTATAATGAGTGCATGAAAGTGCTATTGTATTTGGAAGGAAAAGCTGTTTTAGAAAAATCAGGAATTGGGCGTGCCCTATCTCATCAAATGGAGGCGCTCGATTTGGCTGGGATTCCCTACACGACAGACCTACTAGGTGATTATGATGTGGTTCATATCAATACCTATGGTCCACGAAGTTGGCTCTTGTTAAAAACAGCCAAGCGTAGAGGAAAAAAAGTTATTTTGCATGGGCATTCAACTCGGGAAGATTTTCGGAATTCCTTTATCGGCTCAAACCTCTTAGCGCCTTTAGTGGGTAAATATCTGGCTCGTATGTACCAGCAGGCGGATTTTGTGATTACACCCTCTGAATATTCTAAGAAATTGATTCAAGGCTATGGTGTCACAACTCCAATTCTTGCTGTTTCCAATGGAATTGACCTTGCGAAATACCGAAAAGATCCACGAAAAGAAGAAATTTTTCGGCAGTATTTTGGGATTGAAGAAGGTCAACCAGTAGTGGTTTGTGCGGGACTTTATTTCAGACGGAAAGGTATTGAAGATTTTGTTAAGGTGGCAGAGCGCATGCCTCATGTCCGTTTCATTTGGCTTGGAAGTATCAATAAGTGGTTGATTCCTTCTTATATTCGTAAGATTGTCGAAGGGGCTCATCCCGCAAATGTATCTTTTCCTGGTTACTTTAAGGGAGCGGTTTTTCAGGGGGCAATGAGTGGTGCAGATGCTTTTTTCTTCCCGTCCTATGAAGAAACAGAAGGAATTGTCGTCTTGGAAGCTCTAGCCAGTCACCAACAGGTCGTTCTGCGTGATATTCCTGTATACGAGGGCTGGATTGATGAGAGTTGTGCAGAATTGGGCCATACGGTGGATGATTTTGTAACCTCTATCCAAAAGATTTTGGAGAAACAGGTGGATAAGAGAGAAGCAGGTTATCGCGTAGCAGAAAGTCGGTCAATGGATAAGGTATCTTATCAGCTGGTAGAGGCTTATCGGAAAGTATTGGAGTTATAGATGAGAATTGGACTATTTACAGATACCTATTTTCCTCAGGTATCAGGAGTTGCAACTTCTATTAAGACCCTGAAAACAGAGTTAGAAAAGCAGGGACATCGTGTTTTTATCTTTACGACAACGGATAAGGATGTCAATCGCTATGAAGATTGGGATATTATTCGGATTCCAAGTGTGCCTTTTTTCGCCTTTAAAGATCGGAGAATCGCCTATCGGGGATTTACAGATGCGTTGAAGATTGCCAGTCGCTATGATTTGGATATTATCCATACACAGACGGAATTCTCCTTAGGAATTTTGGGGAAAATGGTTGCTCGAGAACTGGATATTCCTGTTGTACATACCTACCATACGCAGTATGAAGATTATGTGCGCTATATTGCAAATGGGAAATTAATTCGTCCCAGCATGGTCAAATACTTGGTTCGAGCTTTTTTCAAGGATTTGGATGGGGTGATTTGTCCGAGCGAAATTGTGGACAATCTTCTGAACGACTATCATATATTGGTATCCAAACGCGTGATTCCAACAGGGATTGAATTAGCAAAATTTGATCGACCAGAAATTACGTCAGATATGGTAGCTGAATTGCGTGAGAACTTGGGAATTGAAGAAGATGAAACCATGTTGCTGAGCCTGTCACGGATTTCTTATGAAAAAAATATTCAGGCTGTTATTGCAGCCATACCACGGATTTTATTAGAAAATAAGAAGGTCAAACTAGTCATTGCAGGAGGCGGCCCTTATGCGGAGGAGTTGAGGCAGCAAATTATAGATTTGCAGTTAGAGAATTGTGTTTTGATGACAGGGATGATAGCGCCAAGTGAAACAGCGCTCTATTATAAGGCTGCGGATTTCTTTATCTCTGCTTCAACTAGCGAAACGCAGGGGCTGACTTATTTAGAAAGTCTAGCCTCTGGCACACCGATTATTGCAGCATGGAATCCCTATTTAGAAAATGTTGTGACAGATAAAATGTTTGGTACCCTATATCAGCGAGAAGCTGAGTTGGCTGATGCAGTGTTGGATGCCATAGTTGTCACCCCTAACATGAATCCTTATCAGTTGGAAAGAAAGCTGTATGAGATTTCAGCTGAAAATTTTGGTCGTAGGGTCTATGAATACTATCTTGATTTAAAAATTTCTCATGATTTTAAGCGCGAACACATCCATGAAGATAGCACAGCAGAAACCTTATTAAAAGAAGCAATTAGTTTACCCAAACGGGCCTTTGTCAAGTCATCGGACACGACGGCGGCGATTGTAAAAAAATCAGTAGAGCAAGTAAAATCGATTCGGAATTATTTTGAAGATGAAGAAAAGTGATTGCTTGGTACGAGAAAAATAGGAGGTGAGGCAGAGTGACTCATCTCTTTTTTACGAGATAGGCAAAATGACCCCTTCAGACTGAGTATGCCCACGAGAAAGTTTGTTTAGAAATAGAGTAAAGCGCTTTCGTTTCTGCGTAAAATAGGGTATGATAGGGATAAGAAAAGAGATAAGAGAGGGTAGTAAGGTGAGAAATCAAGGGAAATTAATTCGGTTTGCCATTCGGACTTTAACGGTCGGTGTTTGTTCGGCAATGGTCGGTTTATTGGTAGGAATGGTTGGAAGTTCTTCTGTTGAAGCTACAGAAGAAACAGCGAGAGTGCAGTTAACCTACCAATATGTGGCAGAAGACGAATTAGCAGAAACAGAGAAGCAGGTCTTACGGTCAGATTTACCACAAGTGGCTGACCATTCTGTGACTTACTATTTGGTCTATCGTTTGGACAAGCAAGTCAGTCTCCCCAAAACCGCTAGCCATGCTAGACTTCTTCCCTTGATTGGTGGAGCTTGTTTGCTGGTGATTGCGGTTCGGCAGTTGAAAAAGCAAAGAACAGTAGTTTCGTTATTGTTGTTTACAAGTCTGGGTGGGGTTAGTTTTATTTCACAGGTTGATGCCCTACATGTTTCACTTTTTGCCCAGTATTCGCAGACATTTTTGTTAAATAAGGGAGATGCCTTACCGGATGGTAGGATTCAGATTGACGGCTATTCCTTTATTGGCTATCTTGAAAAGAGTGGTGAGGAGGAGCTCGTTGCTGATGAATTGACCGCTTCGTCAGAAGTATCTCCTATGGACAAGAGTGTTTCAGAAAAGCATTTTGCAAGTACGGACTCTTCTCCGCTGTTAACAGAGGTATCTAGGATAGCAGTAGCTCAAGCTGTAAGTCCCCAAGTTAACGTATCTTCTGTTCCGTCAAGTGCTGAAAGCCTTGAAACTCCTGCTACCACGAACCCAGCTTCTGAGCCAACAGATACGACAGATATATCAACTACTAAGGAATCTGAAAGCGTAGAAATTATTTCAACTACTCCATCTTCTGATTCTTCCTCGTCAAGTGTTGAAAGCCTTGAAACTCCTGTTGCCACGAACCCAAATTCTGAAGCAACTGACACAGCAGAAGCGCCAAATCCCACGGATACAGGAACAGTAGCAATCACACCAGTAACTCCGGCAGATAGTGATTTATCTGCCCCTAATTCATCTTCTGACACATCGAGTGATGATAGTCTAGAAACTCCTGTTACCACGAACCCAAATTCTGAAGCGGCTGACACAACAGAGGTGCCAAATCCCATGGGTACAGGAACAGCCGCCACCGCCCCAGTAACTCCAGCAGATACTGGTTCAGCTCACCCTAATTCATCTTCTGCCACGTCGAGTGATGATAGTCTAGAAACTCCTGTTGCCACGAACCCCAATTCTGAAGCGGCTGGCACAACAGAAGTGCCAAATCCCACGGATACAGGAACAGTAGCAATCACACCAGTAACTCCGGCAGATAGTGATTTATCTGCCCCTAATTCATCTTCTGACACATCAAATGTTGAAAGCCTTGAAACTCCTGTTGCCACGAACCCAGCTTCTGATGCGACTGATACAGCAGAAGTGCCAAATTCCATGGGTACAGGAACAGCCACTACCACACCAGAAACTCCAGCAGATAGTGATTTATCTGACCCTAATTCATCTTCTGACACATCAAATGTTGAAAGTATTGAAAATTCTGTCGCACCGCAACCGGGTTCTGATGCGTCAGATTTACCAAATGTTACGGAACCTGAAGATACACCAAATCCTCCAACAGCTCCAATTCTTTCAGAAGAAAACTTTTCCGAAAAGCCAGATAGCTTATCAGAGGTAGACAGCACAGAAAATGATCAAGATTCGGTTCGTCATATGCTTGAGCAAGGAACAAACAAGAATATTAGTCAGTATCGTGATGAAGAAGGGGAGCTTCGCTCCATTCTTTGGGCTAAGGGAATACGGCCTCCTCAAATGGGAAATGAAGGTGATTTCAAAAAGACAATTACTCCAGCTGGTCATAAAACCTATATCGAATACAAGGCGCCTTTTGTCGCAAACCAAGGCTGGTATGATATTAATAAATCGACACAGGATACGGCGGATAAAAACTTGTGCTTTGCTGTAACGGCTACCAATATGCTTCATTGGTGGATGGATCAGAATAAGGAGGAGTTGGAAAGGTATATCGAAAAACAGGGAAATCCAACTCGAACAGTTGGCGGTCGAACCTATCAGTTGACGGATTTTATCCAGTCGCCACAAGACCAAGAAAATAGTGCGGTTTATCAATTGTTGAAGAGCTTCTATGCCGGTGGTGGAGGTTACTATACAGATTTAGTGCTGGATTTCTTTATCAATGGCTATCCTCCTCATCGTGGGAAAAAGCTAGAAGATGACCAGTTGCTTCCTCATGCAAGTGCCGGCCTCTTCTATGATGTCTTTAGCTACCATAGCTTGAGTGAGAGAACTGCTCCAGCAGATTATACAGATTTTAGTCAACGCTTGATTGAATTACTCGGTCAAGAACAACTGATTGGAATGGTCTATCCTATTTTGGGAGGAAGTCATATTGTGACCTTGTGGGGGGCAGAATATGATAGCAATGGGAAACTTGCAGCCGTTTATGTGACAGATTCGGATGACCAATTTAGTCCCCAAGGCGCAATGATTCGCTACCAGGTTAAAAATGCCAATGGACGACCAAAGATTAGTACAGAGGTGACTGACCCAAACATTGGTGCAGAAGTTCTCTATCTCAATACGCTTGATTTAGGGAAGAAACAATGGGAGCAGTATTTCTCAAGGAACAACTAAAGAGAGGATGAATGGTTATGAAACAGTTAAGAAAAGATAGTGTATTTCTCCTACTTATATCCTTTATCTATATGGGATTTCCATTGCTAATCCCCTATATCAGTAGTGATCAACTAGTTCAAAAATCGCTTTATGTCAACCATATTTTGTTCTATATTCCGCTAGTGGTTTTTCTAGCCTGCCTCATCTATGGACTGATGGATGGCTTCAAAATCCGTTATGCAATCTGTGTGTTCGTACTCTTTCCTTTGACGATTCTTTACTGGAAAGAATGGATTTTCCTTTACCAAGTAATCTATAGTCTGCTAGCCCTTTTGGGAAATGGACTTGGATACCTGGTGAAGCAAATGTACAAAGAGCAGTGAAAAAATCTGCAAAATACTTGAAATTTTGTCTAAAGGTGCTATAATAACAATCAGAGACAAGTCTGTTAGGACCTTTTTTCAAGAGAGTGCGTGGTTGCTGCAAACGCATAAAAAGCCTGATGAGATACTCCTCTCCTAGCTTTTATGAAAACATAAAACGGTTGCTACGATATAGCTGATTCGAGGTGCTAGTTCTATTTGCATGAGGTGAATAGTTGGTCAGCACGAATGAAGGTGGAACCACG
Organism: Streptococcus sp. zg-86; assembly: GCF_017639855.1. NCBI lineage: Bacteria > Bacillati > Bacillota > Bacilli > Lactobacillales > Streptococcaceae > Streptococcus > Streptococcus zhangguiae. The sequence continues at coordinate 499,343 of NZ_CP072115.1, forward strand.
TTGCGACGTCCTTTTCGGGATGTCGTTTTTTATGTGAAAAAGGAGATGGACAGATAGTAGAGGATACTCCATGACAATCAATAGCCGACTCTTTTTACGACTGAAAATAGTACTAAGTGAATGAATGACCGAAGTGGCTGCTTGTTGATGAGTAATAAGAAAGGAAGAGACCAATGGACCGGATATTTACAGCTGATAAACTCAAGTGGACGAGGGAGCCTGCTGCCTACAATTTATCAGATGAGGAAATAACGATAACGACACTGCCACATACAGATCTCTGGCAACGAACCTATTACCATTTCCGTAACGACAATGCTCCTGTGCTACAAATGGAGACAGACGAGGAATTTTTCTCTTTTGTCGTAAAGACACAGTTTGATAGCAAGCACCGGTTTGATCAATGTGGTGTCGTGGTTTATCTAGATAGTGAAAATTGGCTCAAAGCCTCGATTGAGTATGAAAATGAGACCATTCAGCATTTGGGGAGTGTTGTGACCAATCAAGGTTATTCAGATTGGGCAACGACGGAGATTGCAGCAGATGTAAGAGAGATGTGGTATCGTCTGAGCCGCAGAGGTCAGGATTTCCGTCTTGAATGTTCGACAGATGGCCAGCATTTCCAGCAGATGCGGATTTGTCACTTGCATGAAGCGAAAGAAACCATTTCCTTTGGTATTTATGCCTGCAGTCCGGAAGATTCGTCTTTTACAGCTCGTTTTACCAACCTATCCCTAGGAGAATGCATGTGGCTGGCTCATGATGGTCAGGCACCGGATGACTTTGTTTAAATTGATAACAGAAAATAAGGAGAAAAACATGATTAAGATTACTTTTCCAGACGGCGCTGTGCGCGAATTTGAGTCTGGTGTTACAACCTTTGAGATTGCACAATCAATTAGCAATTCTCTAGCTAAAAAGGCGCTTGCTGGGAAATTCAATGGCAAATTGATTGATACCACTCGTGCGATTGTTGAAGATGGCTCACTTGAAATCGTCACTCCAGACCATGAGGATGCGCTTGACATCTTGCGTCACTCAGCAGCCCACTTGTTTGCGCAGGCGGCTCGTCGCCTTTTCCCAGAAATTCATTTGGGAGTTGGTCCTGCTATTCAAGACGGTTTCTACTATGACACAGACAATGAGGCTGGACAGATTTCAAACGAAGATTTGGCTGCCATTGAAGAAGAGATGAAGAAAATCGTCAAGGAGAATTTCCCAAGCATTCGTGAGGAAGTGTCAAAGGATCAAGCGCGTGAGATTTTCAAACACGATCCGTACAAATTGGAACTGATTGAGGAGCATTCAGAGGACGAGGGTGGCTTGACCATTTACCGTCAGGGAGAATATGTAGATCTTTGCCGTGGTCCTCACGTACCGTCAACTGGTCGTATTCAAGTCTTCCAATTGCTCAATGTAGCAGGTGCTTACTGGCGTGGAAATAGTGATAATGCCATGATGCAACGGGTCTATGGTACAGCTTGGTTTGACAAAAACGATTTGAAGAAATACATCCAAATGCGGGAAGAAGCCAAAGAACGTGACCACAGAAAACTTGGAAAAGAATTAGATCTCTTCATGATTAGTCAGGAAGTAGGACAAGGCTTGCCTTTCTGGTTGCCAAATGGAGCAACGATTCGTCGCACTTTGGAGCGCTATATTACGGATAAGGAGTTGGCTTCTGGCTACCAACATGTTTACACTCCACCACTTGCTTCCGTTGAATTGTACAAAACATCTGGTCACTGGGATCACTATTCAGAAGATATGTTCCCAACCATGGACATGGGAGACGGTGAGGAATTTGTCCTTCGTCCAATGAATTGTCCACACCACATTCAAGTCTATAAAAATCATGTTCGTTCTTACCGCGAATTGCCAGTTCGTATTGCTGAGCTTGGTATGATGCACCGCTATGAAAAATCAGGTGCCCTTTCAGGGTTGCAACGGGTCCGTGAAATGACCTTGAATGATGGTCACATTTTCGTTGCCCCAGAGCAGATTCAAGAAGAATTTAAACGGGCGCTTCAATTGATTATTGATGTGTATGCAGATTTCAATTTGACAGATTACCGTTTCCGTCTTTCTTATCGTGATCCGGAAGATACGCATAAATATTACGATAATGATGAAATGTGGGAAAATGCTCAAGCCATGTTAAAAGCAGCCATGGATGACATGGAATTGGATTATTTTGAAGCAGAAGGAGAAGCTGCTTTCTACGGTCCAAAATTGGATATTCAAGTGAAAACAGCTCTTGGAAATGAAGAAACCTTATCGACTATTCAGCTGGATTTCTTGCTTCCAGAACGCTTTAATTTAAGCTATATTGGAGCAGACGGAGAAGAACACCGCCCAGTTATGATTCACCGTGGTGTTATCTCTACCATGGAGCGTTTTACTGCTATCTTGATTGAAACCTATAAAGGTGCCTTCCCAACTTGGCTTGCCCCAACTCAGGTCACCTTGATTCCTGTTTCTAATGAAAAACATGTGGACTACGCTTGGGAAGTCGCTAAAGAATTGCAAAATCATGGTGTGCGTGCCGTTGTTGATGAACGAAATGAAAAAATGCAGTACAAGATTCGCCAAAGTCAAACTGGGAAAATTCCATACCAATTGATTGTCGGAGATAAGGAAATGGAAGACCGTGCGGTTAACATTCGTCGCTATGGACACAAGGAAACGCAGACAGTGAGTCTTGCAGACTTCAAAGAGCAAATCTTGGCAGATATTGCAAACTACTCTCGCGCCCCAAAAGATGTTTAGGTAGCGGAGCAACAATCGAACTTTCGAAGCAATCGATTTTGTTGTGATACCCCACACAGTTGATGAAATCTTCAGCTATGTCTGAAATTATGTTAGCATAGACAAAACAATAGGGGCTGAGAAAACTCGGTTCCTATTATGTTATAGTTTCTCGTTTTTGGATACCCAATCGCTACTCAATGAAGTATAGTGAATTGAATAAAGGTTAGGACATCGTTAAGTCGCTTTGATGAACGCCAGTTCTATCTACAGCTCCTTGCTTTGTCCCATTCCTTTCTCAATCCACTATAACTCTATGAATAGTTTTTAGAATTGGAAAGGAGGAAATCATGTGGCAAATCTTATCGAAACGCAAGTGGGAATTTAGCCAGATAGGACTAGAAGAACGCTACCGTGTAGCAGGGCAATTTTTAGCTCTAAAGGCTCAAGGCTGGTCAGATGAGGTATTAGCGAATATAGTAGAACGACAGCTAGATTTGAGTGACAGTCGGATTGGCTCAGCTTTGTTTCGTGAGCTGTGGCAGTTGGAAAAAAATTATTTGCCTCCTAGACAGCTCTTGGAGATTGTCATTGCTATCGTGGGAATGCCAGACGATGTGTCAGGAGAATTGGCTGAAAATCAAGCCCTAGTCGCTCGTTTTCATCCGAATCTTGCTCCTCATGATCCTTTTTGGTGGGACTTGTCCCATGTTGTTGATCAAACCTTTCCAGGAACGAGTATGGCAGAAAAAGACTTACTGGCAAGGCAAGTCCATCAACTGCGTTATGTCATCTCTAGTCAGCAGGCCGAGTATGTCCGCCAGCATGTGAAAAAAGTGGGAGAAACAGATAGTCGTGCCCTTGTTCGTTATCTGCGAAAAATCTATCCTTGGTGGTCTTGGAAGAAGGATTATACAATTGGAACGTCTGCTCGCTTGCATAACAAGCTCAAGTTTGAAAATGGTGAAAAGCGGTATCCGTCAGGCTATTCGTCCTTTAATATCAAGATTTTGATTCATTTTCATACGGAATTTATCCTTGACAGTAAAGGTAATTTTCTCAATGAAATGGATGCTCAGAAAGTAGACGAAATCGGGATTGTCAATGGGGCTAGTTTTAACTATGGCAAGGCTGGTAAACGCCACTGGGACTTGGATGTTGATACGGTTGGCCCTCATGATCCCGTTTTTCGAAATCAAGCTACCAAAGGCTTTCGAGCGCCCAATCGTAGTGGCAAATGTGAAGCTGATTATGACCGTAGCTATTTTAACCCGCAAGGATTGTATGCGGAAAATGCCCTATCCAATTATCAACAGACCAAGCTAGTCGTGAGAGAGTTTAAACGCATGATGTGGAGAGGTTGAAATTTCCTTTTAATCCATGTCAAAAATGTTATCATGAGGAGGAGGTTCTGTTGCTGGACATATCGTCGTTTGTGACAGCTGTAGTGGCACAAGAGGAGGAAAAACTCAGAAGCTATTTTGCCGAGGAGGCTGTAGTCCGATGGCCCTGCACCAATGAATGTTTTTCTGTGGATGAATATATCCGAGCGAATTGTGACTATCCTGGCAACTGGGATGGGGAAATCGAACGTATGGAAGAGGTAGGGGATACGATTATTATCGTCACGCGTGTTTTTCCTGTTGACAAATCTTTTTCTGTTCATGCGGTCAGCTTTCTGAAACTTCAAGATGATGTGATTGTGGAGCTGGACGAATATTGGGCAGACGATGGCAAAGTGCCGGACTGGCGTAAACAGATGAACATTGGAAAGCCGATTTGATAAATAGGGAACAACCGCTGAAAAGATTCTTCAGCGGTTGTTGGATATTATTAACTATAGAAAATTGATTAGTGTGTAAAGTCAAGAACCATACGGCCTTGGATTGTACCAGCAGTCATTTCATCAAAGACAGCAGGAGCATCTTCAACTGGTCGAGTTTGAACAACTGGGACAACTAGTCCTTCTGCACCAAATTGGAAGGCTTCTTCGAGGTCTTTACGAGTTCCAACGAGCGATCCAACAACTTGAATACCGTCAAGAACGGTCTTGACGATGCTGAGGTCCATCATTTCAGACGGAAGACCAACAGCTACGACACGGCCACCAGCGCGGACACTATCTACTGCTTGGTTAAAGGCAACTTTTGAGACAGCTGTTACAACAGCAGAGTGCGCACCACCAGTTTTTTCTTGAATCAGACCAGCTACATCTTCCACCTCATGTCCATTGATGACAATGTCGGCACCAACCTGTTTGGCTAATTCCAATTTATCATTATTGATATCAATAGCAATAACATGGGCATTGAAGACTTTCTTTGCATACTGAACAGCCAAGTTTCCTAGTCCCCCTGCTCCAAATAGAGCAATCCATTGTCCTGGTTCGAGGTGTGCTTCTTTGATAGCTTTGTAAGTGGTTACGCCGGCACAAGTAATGGAACTAGCCTGTGCTGGGTCAAGATTTTCAGGAACTTTGACAGCGTAGTCGGCAGTCACAATACATTGTTCTGCCATTCCTCCATCAACAGAGTAACCAGCATTTTTTACCGTACGGCAGAGCGTTTCACGACCTGTATTGCAGTATTCACAAGCACCACAACCTTCGAAGAACCAAGCTACACTAACACGATCGCCGACTTTCAAACTTTTCACATCTGGAGCGATTTCTTTGACAATCCCAATTCCTTCATGTCCAAGGATACGACCAGGAACCTGACCGAAATCACCATGAGCTACGTGTAGGTCTGTATGGCAGACACCACAATATTCAATTTCAACGAGAGCTTCCCCTGTTTCAAGCGGACGCAGTTCTTTTTCGACTACTTCTACACCAGTAGATTCAGAGTTTACAACAACAGCTTTCATAACGTTTCCTCCGGTTTGTTTTGATATGTTCATTATATCACAAACTTTTTAAAAAGCAAGCGTTTACAAAGATTACTTGACATGCAAAATAAAAGTGCTACAATATGACTGAAAAGCCGATTTAGCTCAGTTGGTAGAGCAACGCACTCGTAACGCGTAGGTCGTAGGTTCGAGCCCTATAATCGGCATAGTTTATGATTCAAATGATATGGAAATTATCGAATGCTACGATTGCATTGAAAATACCTTTTGGCAAAGGAAATTTTGATGGATTTGCCGGAATGATTTGGAATTTCAGAGAGGTATAAGGGTTTCTTTTATGCTTAGACTATGAGCAGGAAGTTCATAAAATTGGCTAAGAAATTAGTTCAAGGTAATAACGAGAAAAAAGCAACACCGACAGATAAAGTCACTGAAAAAGTCAGAGTGATTGAAAATGTAACGAATAATCTAATACAAAAATAAAAAGCCGAATGATGGACACTTAGTCTCTTTTGAGAAAGCACCAATCATTCGGTTTTTATCGCATTATTTTTTATTAAAAGACTTTTTCAGCTGATACTGGTTATCGCAAAAATTTTGAAGAAATGATGACTGAGGAGTTCTAGTGTCCAGTCGATATTTCTAAAAAATCAAATGAAGCTGGCAAAGTATTCCCAAGCGAGGGGGTGTCGATTGGACTTTCTCTTGCTTGCATCACTCTAGATAATTAGCTAAGGATGTTGAAAAATCAGTATCTTCAGAGGTTGCTTTTATGAAATGATCACATATTATTCGGATTTTAAGGGCCTTATGATGTTGTGAATACAGGTTTTAAAATCAAGACCTCTTCCGAGTATTCTTGTCCTACCAGAAAGAAGTCTTTTTAGATATTTCAGATTAATTTTTTGTTAACTGATTTACACCAAATGCCGTTTGATCAGTAAGGACATATCCATCTTTCTTGCCAAGTTCCCAATAGATTTTAGAGCGAAAACAGAATATAAATACGATAATGAACCAAAGTACGGCAAGGGCATAGTCATACCAGATATAGATTTTGCTATCAAATAGATTGATGAAATAGTATAAGCCAATAGGACCTAGTCCCAAAATTGCGGTAATTAAGCCAGCATTGTAAATGCTTTTTAACCTTAAATTAAATATGGAATGCATAATGACTTCCATTAAAAGAAACAACATGGCAGATAATGTTAGAAAACGCACATTAGGTAGTAAAAGTGGGAATACATAAACTAAAATTAGGAATGTCCAGTTTCCAAACATAGAACTGAGATTGTTGCAATCCCACTTGGTTTTATCCATCTCATTGGTACCGAGGAGTAGTTTTACTCCGAGTAGGGGAAATCCTCCAGGATAACCGAATTCCTCGAAAAAATGTAGAAACAAAATACAAATGGAAGCCAAAAGACATTTTTGCACCTCGGTTACTGGTAAAAAGATCGCAAGCAGAGCAGTTAGACCAGCGAGATAGATAGAAATGTTATACCAATTATTTATCATTTTTTTCATAGAAATTACCTCTCAATTATATTATAATTAAATTATAATACGACACAGTGTAAAATAAAACAGGCAGTAGAGTGTAAAGTGTCTAATTATAGGAGGCAATATGGCGCGTCCAAGGAAAACGGAATATGCTAATGGGGCTGTAGTAAAAATAGAAAATGCTTTTTGGAAACTTTTAGAGACGGAGAAATATACGGATATTACTGTTCTTAGGATTGCTCAAGATTCTGGGGTTAATCGTAATTCTTTTTATTATCATTATAAAGATATGGATGATTTGGCTTATCAAGCTTTTAAGAATAATACAAGGAACGATGCCTCGAGAATGATGATTTCGTCAATTTTAACTGTTTTAACATTGCAAGATGATGAAAAAAATTCAGATATTGATATGTCTATTTTACCAAATTCGAGGCGCATCATGTTGTGTGCTAGAAGTGAGTCAACATACCTGAAACAACTGGTGAATGACTTTTTAAAGGAGATATGGTTAGATTCTTTTTCGATTAATGAAGATCGTTTGACAACAGAGGAGAAAATACAACTTGATTTTATTTTTGCAGGGATTGTAACTACTCTGGGAAGTCAAGAGATTGAGGATAATCCGCTTTTGATGTTAAAACTTGTGTCGTCAGAAATAGGAAAATCGATGCTTTTAACGATGAAGAAGATATCAGTAGCGCAAAATAATCGTTTTCTAGAAACTAAGCAGAATTTTCAGGGATGATCAATCCCAATTTTCATAACGATAGTAAATCTTAATTTCTAGTTACAGTCTTTAGTCAGTATGTCTTATTGCTCCAATCACTCACGCACAATGACTTAGAACTTAAAGGTATGACATGAAAAAGATATAATACGGATTTAACTGATCAAGAATGGGGACAAACTTGAACCCTATTTCTCAAACCACCGCTCCTGAATTAAGACTCTTTCAGCCGATGCTGGTTATCGCAAAAGTTTTGAAGAGACGATGGATCAAGAATTTCAGTGTCCAGTAGATACTTCTGAAAAAATCAAAGGAAGCTGGCAAATCACTCCCAAGTGCTAGGTTGTCGAGCGAACGTTCTCTTATTAGCTAAGGAGGTTGAAAAGTCAGTATCATCAGAGGAGGATTTTGTGAAATGATTACACCGTAGTCGGATTTTAAGAAGCTTATGGCGTTGCGTATACAGGTTCTTAGATTATTTCTTGACTTTTGATATAGAGGGGCTTCTTTCTTTTTGGCAGCTAGAAAATCTCTCCCCACACTTCCGCCATGCTAATTTGGGAGAGATTTGGTATAATGGCATAAGAATGATGAGGTGAGAGTAAATGAAAAAAATCTTGATTGTAGATGATGAAAAGCCGATTTCAGACATTATCAAATTTAATATGACCCGAGAGGGGTATGAGGTGGTGACAGCCTTTGATGGTCGAGAAGCCTTGGCCTTATTTGAAGCAGAATTTCCAGATATTGTGATTTTGGATTTGATGCTACCAGAAATTGATGGACTGGAAGTGGCACGCACCATTCGCAAGACCAGCAATGTGCCTATTTTGATGTTATCTGCTAAGGATAGCGAGTTTGACAAGGTGATTGGTCTTGAAATTGGAGCGGATGACTATGTGACGAAGCCGTTTTCGAATCGGGAATTGCAGGCACGGGTCAAGGCCTTATTGCGCCGGAGCGAATTGTCTGAAACCCAGTTGGAGATTGAAACAACAGGCACGCCTGAGTTGACCATTCGAGATTTGGTGATTCTTCCAGATGCTTTTGTGGCGAAAAAACATGGCAAGGAGTTGGAATTGACTCACCGTGAATTTGAATTGCTGCACCATTTAGCTAAGCATTTGGGGCAGGTAATGACACGGGAACATTTACTTGAAACTGTATGGGGCTATGATTACTTTGGTGATGTACGAACAGTCGATGTAACGGTTCGTCGCTTGCGTGAGAAGATTGAAGATACACCGAGCCGTCCAGAATACATTTTGACACGGCGTGGCGTAGGGTATTATATAAAGGGAAATGATTAATCAATTACGGTATTTAATAACAACACCTGAGTTTTGGTTTGTCGTCATCTTGATTGGTTTTGTCATTGCACTCAGTGTCTTATTGATTGAAAATCATCGCGATAATCAGCAGATTAAAGAACTCAATGAAAAAGTCAAGCGCCTAATCGAGTTGGATTATTCAGATGTCCTTGATATGCGGGGTAGCCCTGAGATTACAGATATGGCCAATTCGCTCAATGACTTGTCTGAAGTGATTCGCTTGACCCATGACCATTTGGAGCAGGAAAAGACGCGTCTGTCCTCCATTCTTGCCTATATGAGCGACGGAGTGATGGCTGCAGACCGTATGGGCCGAGTCATTATGGTCAATGAGACAGCGCAAAAGCAGTTGGGACTGACATCTAAAACGACGGAACAACGTGATTTATTGGACATTTTAGGGATTCGTGAACAGTATAGTTTTCGGGATTTGCTAGCCCAAACGCCTGAAATTGTCATCGAACATGATAATGAAAATGGGGAGTTTTTGACCTTACGGGCCAATTTTGCAACGATTCGAAGCGAAAGTGGTTTGATTTCAGGTCTGGTCGTCGTCTTGCATGATATGACCGAACAAGCTAAGGAAGAGCGGGAGCGACGGTTGTTCGTTTCCAATGTCAGCCATGAATTGCGGACACCGCTCACCTCAGTCAAATCCTATCTGGAGGCCCTTGATGATGGAGCCTTGACGGAATCAGTAGCACCGAGCTTTGTCAAGGTGTCACTCGATGAAACCAATCGGATGATGCGGATGATTTCAGACCTGCTCAGCCTGTCACGGATTGACAATCAAGTCAGCTCAGCTGATGTGGAACTGATTAACTTTACGGCCTTTGTCACCTTTATTTTAAATCGATTTGATCAGATGAAGAATAAGGAGACAGATAAGGAATATACGATTATCCGTGATTATCAAATTACACCGATTTGGATTGAGATTGACACAGACAAGATGACCCAGGTCATGGATAATATTTTAAACAATGCCCTCAAATACTCACCTGATGGTGGCAAGATTACCTTTAGCATGAAGACGACAGATACCCAATTGATTGTGTCGATTTCAGATGAAGGATTAGGAATTCCCAAGGCTGATTTGCCCCGCATTTTTGATCGTTTTTATCGAGTGGATAAGGCTCGTTCAAGGGCGCAAGGTGGGACAGGACTTGGCCTTGCTATTGCCAAGGAAATTGTTAAGCAGCATAAGGGCTTTATCTGGGCTAAGAGCGAGTACGGGCATGGCTCAACCTTTACCATTGTCTTACCATATATGAAGGATATGATGACAGATGAGTGGGAGGAGGCAGAAGAGGAAGAATAGGAGTGTATGGGAGAAACAGGATTTCGTTATAGTATTTTAGCCTCTGGTTCGAGTGGAAATTCCTTTTACTTGGAGACAGAGAAGAAAAAGATTTTAGTGGACGCAGGTTTGTCGGGCAAGAAAATCACCAGTTTGCTGGCAGAAATTGACCGCAGACCGGAGGATTTGGATGCCATTTTAGTTACGCATGAGCATAGCGATCATATTCACGGGATTGGCGTTCTAGCTCGTAAATATGGCATGGACATTTATGCTAACGAAGCGACCTGGCAGGCCATGGAGGGAAAATTAGGTAAGATTGCCCTAGAGCAAAAGCATATTTTTGAATTAGGAGTGACCAAGACTTTCGGGGATTTGGATATAGAGAGTTTTGGGGTCAGCCATGATGCAGCTTGTCCACAATTTTACCGCTTTATGAAGGATGACAAGAGCTTTGTGATGCTAACAGATACAGGTTATGTGAGCGATCGACTAGCAGGGCTTGTTGAAAATGCGGACGGGTACCTGATTGAGTCCAACCACGATGTGGAAATCTTGCGGGCGGGTTCTTATTCATGGAATCTCAAGCAACGGATTTTGTCAGACAAGGGACATCTTTGTAACGAAGACGGATCAGATGCCATGATTCGTTCTCTTGGTAATCGAACCAAGAAGATTTACCTAGGTCATCTGAGTAAGGAAAACAATATCAAGGAACTGGCCCACATGACCATGGTCAATCAGCTTGCCCAAGCGGATTTGGGAGTTGGAGTTGATTTTCAAGTTTACGATACATCACCAGACACCGCTACCCCCTTAACGGAGATATAATCACATCAGAGCCATATGGACGTTTACCGTCTGTATGGTTTTTGTTTGTAGGAGAAAGCTCCTTGCGAGTGGCTAAAAAGTGTGGTATAGTATGCTTAATAAATGAAAAGAGGTTAGAAAAACCATGAATAACAACTAAATCCACTGTTTGTTTTCCCCCTTATACTCTATAAAATCAACATCTGATTAGCCAACGAAATCGAAGGTAGTAGGCTGAGACAAACCTAGCTCGAATCTAGAAATACAGGAGTGAGGATAATCGATTTCTTCGAAATCACGATTGAGTCCCACTTCTGCAGGTGAGTTAACGATAGAAGCAGCTGATTTTTGATGAGTATTATTTCTGTGCACTAAGGATAGTGCTGATACAAGGGGCAAGACTGTACTGTTGAGATTTAGAAGTTCTACTTGATGAACATGGTGAGGTGATGAATTGATCTGTCTCGCTTGGATGTTTATGAGTAGTCATTGGTTTTTCTTTGACTGTCACAGCAAAGGAAGGCTATGTTAGACGTTGCTACTTTAGCATGGCTTTTTTGTGTACCCTTCTAAATCTTTTTGCAAGCATCAGAAGGAGACCAAGTATGGAAGTTATCAGCTGTATCAATCTTCAAAAGGAAGTGGAAGGCAGAGAGTTAGTCACGATTCCTCATTTGGAAGTTCAATCAGGACAAAGAATTGGGCTTGTAGGTGAAAATGGAATAGGAAAGTCTAGTTTATTAAAAATCTTCATCGGAGCAGATGAAGAATACAGTGGGCAGGTATGGATACGCTCAGATTGGGCTTATGTACCACAGTTGAAGGAGGCGAGTAGTTTATCGGGTGGTGAGCAGACCTTGAAGGCTATCAAAAAAGCCTTGTCTCAACGGGCAGGTATCCTCTTTTTGGATGAGCCGACGGCTAGTATGGATCAAGAAAATCGTCAGTGGTTGATTCATCAATTAAGACGGTATAAAGGGACAGTTATTGTCGTGAGTCATGACCGCTATTTTTTGAATCAAGTTGTTGACCATATTTGGCTATTAGCCGAACAAACAATTACGTCCTATGTAGGCAATTATCAGGCATTTGAAGAAGCGAGAAAAAAGGAGCGTGAGCAGCAAGAACAGGCTTATCAGCACTACCGGCAGACGGTCAATCACTTGCGTGATGTTGCACAAACGCGAAAACAAAGAGCAGATAAGTTAACCAAGCGCAAAAAAGGGCGATCGAGTTCGGAGTGGAAAGTCCAATCCCAAATGGGAAGTTACGATAGTCAGGCAAAGGCTATGGCCAAGGGAGCAAAAGCGATTGAGAAGCGAATAGAACGCTTAGAAAAGATTAGGCAGCCCCGCAAAGAAGCTTGGGCAAAATTGGAGATGAAAGGGGTAATCGAACAAGACATTCATACCTTATTCCGTTTAGAAGCAGGTCAGATTAGGATAGACGGTCAGCGGTTATTTGACTATCCTTTATTTTCGATGCAAAAAGGAGATCGTCTCGCGCTTACGGGAAGAAATGGCTCTGGTAAAACGACTTTTATTCGTCAGTTGGTGAGAAAAGAACTTGCAGGTTATTTTTCAGAAAAACTAGCCATAGCTTATTTTGCTCAGGATTTGCAGGATCTTGATGAAACACAATCAGCCTTTGAAAATGCCGCTAGTTGTTCAGTCCAAGATAGGGTAACGATTTTAAATCTACTGGCAATGCTTGGCATTCGCTATGAGAAAGCAAGGCAAAAGGTGGCTGTTTTATCAGGCGGTGAGCGGGTTCGATTATCCCTAGCAAAGACTTTGTTGAGTGACCATCATTTATTGATTTTGGACGAACCAACCAATTTTTTAGATTTGACGACCATTCTAGCTTTGGAACAATTTTTAAAAGACTATAAGGGAAGTTTGATTGTCATCTCCCATGATCAAGCATTTGTCGCTAACGTAACGAATCAGACATGGAACATTGAAAACGGTGTCTTGAAACAAGTCAGTCACGGGCATAGGCTTGATAAGAAATAGGCTGAAAAAACACTTGTCCAAACAGAAAAAAATGAGTTCGATATGTTATAATAGAGAAGAATTTTCTAGAATGAGGTTTGATGAGTGACGAAAAATACCTATTCCCGTAAGGGGCGTGAGGAGAGTTTTATTCCTCGGCGTTTAACCGTTCTATTTGCTATTGTGATTGCCTTGTTTTCCATTTTGATTGCAAGATTGGCTTATATGCAGATTATCAATAAAGACTTTTATACTGCTAAACTAGCAAAAGCTAGTCAAAAAGTCATTACAAACAGCTCTGTGCGGGGTCAGATTTATGATGCTAAGGGTGTTCCCTTGGTGGAGAATCAGGTAGAGCAAGTAGCGACCTTTACACGCTCCAATAAAATGACAGCTCGGCAGATGAAAGAAGTAGCTGGGAAGTTGTTACAATGGGTTACTGTGACCGAGAGTGATGTGACGCCACGAGAACGTGCAGATTACTACTTGGCTGATCCAGAAGTGTATGCAGAAGTTGTTAAGAAATTGCCTAAGGAACAGCGATTGGACACAGATGGGAATTTTCTTGATGAATCCCTTATTTATAACAGTGCTGTTGCAAGCTTGACAGAAGAGCAGCTGGCTTATTCAGATGAAGAATTAAAGGTAGTAGAACTCTTTTCACAGATGAATGCCGCAGCTTACTTTGAAACAGTCAATCTGGTTACTGATCCACTCACGGCAGAGCAGATTGCCATGATTGCGGCAAATGAAGCTGACTTACCAGGTATTTCAACTGCTAGCAATTGGAAGCGCGTAGTGGTGCCGACTTCTCTTGCTTCGATTATTGGAACGGTGACTACTCAACAAGCTGGTTTGCCAGAAGAAGATGCCAAGGAGTATTTAGCAAAGGGCTATTCCTTCAATGACCGTGTGGGAACGGCTTATTTAGAAAAACAATATGAAGAAGTGTTGCAAGGTCAGCGAGAAAAGAAGGAAATCAACCTGGATCGTAATGGCAATGTGGAGAGTATTCAAACCTTGCAAGAAGGCAGTAAAGGTAAGAATATTAAATTAACGATTGATCTTGCTTTTCAAGATGGGGTTAATGCGATTTTAAAACGCCATTTTGATAGTGAATTAGCAACAGGAAGTGCCCGTTATTCTGAAGGTGTTTATGCAGTCGTTATGGAACCTCAGACAGGAGCAGTTCTTGCTATGGCAGGGTATAGCCATGATAAAAAGACCAATGAAGTCAAAGAAAATGCCTTGGGTACCGTGACCAATGCCTTTGTTCCAGGATCTATTGTCAAGGGAGCTACCCTGACAGCAGGTTGGGAGAACGGTATCATTGCGGGAAATCAAGTGTTAACCGATCAACCGATTCAATTTGCGGGTTCTACTCCGATTACATCTTGGTTTACTGCATTTGGGAATCGGAATATCTCTGCGGTAGAAGCCTTACAATATTCCTCCAATACCTATATGGTTCAGCTTGCTTTGAGTATACTGGGGCAACCCTACATACCGGGGATGATTTTAAACGAGAATGATTCGCTCGGTGCTTCAATGGAGAAATTGCGTGGAACTTTTGGCGAATACGGGCTTGGAGTTCCAACCGGAATTGATCTACCGCTTGAATCAACCGGTTTTATTCCTAAAGATTATACGATTGCAAATTATATTACCAATTCATTTGGTCAATTTGATAACTATACACCGATGCAAATGGCTCAATATGCTGCTACCGTAGCAAATGGTGGTCGTCGCATCAGTCCTCATATAGCAGAGGGAATCTATGCCAATAATGCAGAAGGTAATCTTGGTGAGTTGCTGGAGCCAATAGCTGGTAAGGAATTAAATCAGGTCAATCTGTCAGCTGATGAAATGGATCTCATTCAGCAAGGATTTTATCTGGTTGTAAATGGTGCTAGTGGCTTTACAACTGGACGAGCTATTGGAGAAGGTGCCAGTGTGTCCATTAGTGCCAAGACAGGGACAGCCGAAACCTTTGTAACAACAGAATCAGGTCAGATCTTGGATGCAGTCAATACCAATATTGTATCCTATGCGCCGAGTGCGAATCCACAGATTGCTGTAGCAGTCATCTTGCCGAATTTAACAGACCTCGAATCATCTACTAGTAAGCGGATTACGACAGAAATTATCAATCTATACCAGTCTCTTCATCCAATGCGCTAGAAAGGTACTGGGAGAGTAGAGTGAGTTGAACGGTTGTAAAAAAGAGAATATTCAGTCCTAAGACCGATGTTTTACTACTTGGACTAGGGTATACTATAGTCAATCCTAAAATTTTTCATAATCTCCAAAAAACAACCAGCTGTGAGGCTGGTGTTTTTTTGTAAAAGAACTCACTTTTGATTATTTTGTGGTATACTAAATATAGAAAAAAGATATGAATTGATACTCATTGAAATTCAAACATAATCAGTTTATCCACCATTTATAACCTTAAAAAATAGAAATTGGTTACGTTGACAAAGTTAGGATAGTGATTGTGTCAGGTTGGAAATACGGTAAGCCGAAGGTGTTTAAACAACTGTTGCGAATAAAGGAAATTTTGAGACCGTAGACTTCAAATGTAGCCATGCAACTCTTGCGTCCGCACTATCTAATAAAGTATCGAAAAATGTTAATGTTGGATATTGATAGAGTATGACATAAAATTTTTTGCTCAAAAAGGGGCAGAAATGCTCTAAAAATTGTAAAAAATATAGAATGTAATCAAAGTTGGAACTTTGATAAAAACCGTCAAATCAACGTTTAAAGAATGTTATAGAAAGATAGAAAATAGAATTGTTATACCCTACACCTATTGCAAAATTGATTGAGAGTTATACGAAACTACCTGGAATTGGGATTAAGACAGCGACCCGTCTGGCCTTTTATACGATTGGTATGGAAGAAGATGTCGTGAATGAGTTTGCTAAAAATCTGCTAGCTGCTAAGCGCGACTTGGCCTATTGTCAGATTTGTGGTAATTTGGCAGAAGAAGAAACCTGTGCCATTTGCCAAGATCAGACAAGGGATTTATCTACGATTTTAGTTGTTGAAGACAGTAGAGATGTCTCAGCCATGGAAAATATTCAAGAATACCACGGACTATACCATGTTCTGCATGGCTTGATTTCGCCTATGAACGGTGTTGGACCAGATGATATTAACCTCAAAAGTTTGCTAACACGTTTAATGGACAACGAAGTGACAGAAGTCATTATTGCCACCAATGCAACAGCTGATGGCGAAGCGACTTCTATGTATATCTCAAGGGTTCTAAAACCTGCAGGTATTAAAGTGACACGATTGGCAAGAGGATTAGCGGTTGGTTCAGATATTGAATATACCGATGAAGTAACGCTCTTGAGGGCCATTGAAAATCGTACAGAGCTCTAAACTTGTCCTTTTGGGAGCTGAAATAAGATGAAAATTGTGAGAGAAAGTTAGGAAATAGCCATGTCAAAAGAAACCATTATCCTCCTTTACGGTGGTCGTTCGGCAGAACGTGAAGTATCTGTATTATCTGCTGAGAGCGTGATGCGCGCGATTAATTATGAGAAATTTTTTGTTAAAACGTATTTTATTGCGCAAAATGGTGATTTTATCAAGACACAAGAATTTGATGCCACACCTTCTGTGGATGAAAAATTAATGACCAATAACACTATTATTCCAAGCCAAGGGATTCGGCCGAGTGATATTTATGAAGAAAATGCGGTTGTTTTTCCTGTGCTTCACGGTCCTATGGGCGAAGACGGCTCCATTCAAGGCTTCCTAGAAATCTTGCGCTTACCTTATGTGGGAACCAATGTCCTCTCTTCAAGTGTAGCTATGGATAAAATTACGACCAAGCACGTTTTAGCTTCAGAAGGCATTCCACAAGTGGCTTTTGAAACGGTTATTGAAGGTGAAGATGTAGAAGCAAAGATTTGTGCAGTAGAAGCTAATCTGACTTATCCTGTCTTTGTTAAGCCAGCGAATATGGGCTCAAGTGTCGGTATTTCTAAGGCAGAAAATCAAGCTGAGTTACGAGCTGCGATTGAACTGGCTTTTCGTTATGACAGCCGTCTCTTGGTAGAGCAAGGAGTGAACGCTCGAGAAATTGAAGTTGGACTATTAGGTAATGCTGATGTTAAGACAACCCTACCAGGTGAAGTTGTTAAGGATGTTGCCTTCTATGACTATGATGCTAAATACATTGATAATAAGATTACCATGGCAATTCCAGCAGCCATTTCATCTGAGATTGCGGAGCAAATGCGGACCTATGCAGCAGCAGCTTTTCGAGCAATTGGTGGTTGTGGTCTATCTCGTTGCGATTTCTTTTTAACGGAAGACGGCGAAATTTTTCTCAATGAGTTAAATACTATGCCAGGGTTCACTCAATGGTCTATGTACCCACTTTTATGGGATAATATGGGTCTTACCTATCCTGATTTAATCGAAACCTTAGTATCTCTAGCCAAGGAGACTTTTGTAAAACGTGAGCAACATTTAATCTAGGAATGAAAATATCATGCGAAGAGCCTTAACAGGAAAAGTTATCAAACCTGTAAGGCTTTTTTCGTTACCTTAGCTATCTGGTATTTATAATGTCATCCTCTGGTATTCATAGAGAATAAGACAAAATTCTTGCAATTTGTTCTCGTAAGAACTAAAATAGTTCTCATGAGAATTAAAAGAGGGAGTAAAAATGTGAAAAATGATAAAAATTCTACCTAGCATTCCGATTGGAAATAGGGAAGACAAAAGAAAAGTGATACGAATGAACAAATAGAAATGAGGATATATGTTTTTAGCAATTGAAGAAATGCGTCAGAGTAAGCTCCGTTATGGCTTAGTTCTGGGCTTATTAGTATTGATAGCCTATCTGGTTTTTTTCCTGACAGGATTGGCCTATGGCTTGATGCAGCAAAATAGGGCAGCAGTTGATAAATGGCAGGCGGATACAGTCTTGCTCTCATCAGAAGCCAACAAGTTGATAACAGCTTCGCACATTGATCGCCATTTAGCAGATGATGTAGTAGCTGATGAGAAGGCGCTCCTCAAGCAACAAGCAGGTGCAGCGTGGGTAAAAGAGGATGCAAGTTCTGACGATAAGGAAAAAATTAGCGTGTTTGCCATTGAAAAAGGCTCCTTCATAGAACCGAATATCGTAGAAGGGCGTTTGTTTGAAAAGGCACACGAAGTAGTCGTTGATAAATCCTTAGGAGAAAAAGAAGGCTTTGAATTAGGAAAAATGATCCACCTCTCTGCTTTTGATGAACCTGTTACCATTGTTGGATACACAGATCGTGCAGCTTTTGGTGTTGCCCCAGTTGTCTATATGGATTTTGACGATTTACCAACAACGAGTAAGGTGCCAAATCAAGATGATGTTACCTTGGTTAGTGGAATCATTGTCCGAGGGGAAGTGACTGCTCATCCAGAAGAATTGGAGAAATTAACGACTGCTGATTTTATCGAACACCTTCCAGGTTATAAGGCGCAAAATGTGACCTTTGCCTTTATGATTGGGTTTTTAGTTGTGATTGCCGCCATTGTAGTTGCTATTTTCATCTATGTCTTGACAACGCAAAAAGCACCAATTTTTGGCTTAATGAAGATTCAAGGTTTATCAAATGGATTCATTTCAGCGAGTGTCGTAGCACAGACCTTCTTACTTTCTGGGCTTGGTACGCTTCTTGGTCTCGTCTTGACTTATCTGTCCTCCCTTGCTCTTCCAAGTGCAGTTCCCTTTGAGAATAATTGGATTTTCTATGGAGGGGTGGGTATTTCCTTGATTTTATTTGCTTTAATGGGTGCTAGCTTCTCTGTTCGCTCCATTTTTAAAGTCGATCCATTGCAGAATTTATCCTAGGAGGAAAAAGATGAGTACCTTAGTATTTGAAAACATTAGTAAACAATTTCAAGACGGAGAGCAGATGATTACTGCGCTGAAACCAACGAATTTTAGTGTAGAAGCTGGAGAATTTGTAGCGATTATTGGACCATCTGGGTCTGGAAAAAGTACCTTTTTGACCTTGGCAGGTGGTTTGCAAACTCCGTCAGAGGGGCGGATTATCATTAATCAAGCAGATTATTCTGATTTACCAGAAAAGAAACGGGCCCAGCTTCGTTACAGAGATATTGGTTTTATCCTCCAATCCTCTAATCTGATCCCTTTTTTGACGGTAGAAAAACAGTTGGAATTGGTAGACCGTGTTAATAAATGTTCGAACAAGGAAAAGAGAGAACAATTGCTAGCAGAGTTGGATGTAGCGCATTTAAAAACAAAATTTCCCAAGGATTTATCCGGAGGAGAGCGCCAACGAGTGGCGATTGCCCGCGCTTTATACAATGATCCAGCCTTGATATTAGCAGATGAGCCGACAGCCAGTTTGGATACGGAACGAGCTTTTGAAGTGGTAGCGCTCCTTGCTAAAGAAAGTAAAGAACGCCATAAGTCCATTATCATGGTCACCCACGATCACAGAATGATTGAAGAATGCGATAAGGTCTATGAAATGAAAGACGGTGTTTTAACTCAGGTTCGATAAGAGCCTTTTCCGAAAATATGATATAATGAAAAGAGTGCAGGCTCTTTTTGTTTATAGTTCGACGATTTGGGAATACAGGTTCTTAAAGAACTAGGCTAGACAAGAGCGTTTTTGGAGAAAAAGATGAAAGTAACAATCTATGAAGTTGCCCGTGTTGTCGGAGCAAAAAATGATGTAACAGTATATGAAGATGGCCCGCTGAATAAGGTTGAATTTGATAGCCGATTGATAGTCGAAGGGGATTTATTTGTCCCGTTAAAGGGAGCAAGAGACGGTCATGATTTTATTCCAGTAGCTGTTGAAAATGGCTGTGCCATTACCTTTTCTGAAAAAGAAGTAGCGGCTCCCCATATTTTAGTTGAAGACTGTCTGCTTGCATTTCAGGCTTTGGCGGCTTACTACCTTGAGAAAATGCAGGTCCAAGTGATAGCTGTGACAGGTTCAAATGGCAAAACGACGACGAAAGATATGATTCACGATATTCTAGCAACGACCTTTGTGACCTATAAAACCCAAGGGAATTACAATAATGAAATTGGATTGCCTTATACGGTTCTTCATATGCCGGACAATACTGAAAAACTCGTTCTTGAAATGGGACAGGATCATCTAGGAGATATTCATCTCTTGTCTGAAATTGCAAAGCCCAGTCTTGCTGTGATTACACTCTTTGGTGAAGCTCACTTGGAATTTTTTGGATCACGAGAGCAGATTGCACAAGGAAAATTACAGATTGCAGATGGAATGCCAGCTGGAGCAACCTTGTTGCTACCAAATGATTCAATCGGGGACGCCTACCTTCCTAGCCAGCAGCAGCTTGTTCGCTTTGGAGAAGGAGGAGAGATTTATCTCACCAGCTTGTCAGAAAATAAAACTAGTCTGACGTTTACAACCAACTTTATTGACGGTGCCATCACCCTCCCTGTAACGGGTAAGTATAATGCTACCAATGCTATGGTAGCAAGCTATGTGGGAAAATGTCTCGGTATTTCAGATGAAGCGATTAAAGTGGCTTTAGCCCAATTACAACTGACTCGTAACCGAACAGAATGGAAAAAAGCGGGAAATGGGGCAGATATTTTAAGCGATGTCTACAATGCCAATCCGACAGCCATGCGGTTGATTTTAGAAACCTTCTCAAGTATTC
Source organism: Streptococcus sp. zg-86 (assembly GCF_017639855.1). Taxonomy (NCBI): domain Bacteria; kingdom Bacillati; phylum Bacillota; class Bacilli; order Lactobacillales; family Streptococcaceae; genus Streptococcus; species Streptococcus zhangguiae. The sequence goes on from NZ_CP072115.1 coordinate 520,295, forward strand.
CAGCTAATGATAATGGGAAAAAAATTGCCGTTTTAGCGGATATGAAAGAATTGGGTGACCAGTCTGTTGCTCTGCACCAAAAAATGATAACCAGTCTGTCGCCAGATTCTCTAGACACGCTCTTCTTCTACGGACAAGATATAGAAGGCTTGGCTCAATTGGCTTCCCAGATGTTTCCAATTGGAAAAGTGTATTTCTTTAGGAAAAATGAAGCAGAAGACCAGTTTGAGGAGCTTGTTGCGCGTGTCCTCGAATGTGTTGGGGCTCATGATCAGGTTTTACTCAAAGGCAGTAATTCCATGCACCTTGATCAGCTAGTAGTAGCACTAGAGAACAGATAAGCAAGTATAGGAGCTATTTTATCTGTCATCAGATAAGATGAAGGCGAATGGGGAGTTTTCTCTCAGTTCGTAAAAGGAAAAGCAATATGAAAGAATTTTTTACGGATCAGCCTAGTTTTCCACCTGAAATTGGCTTTTCTGAACATTTGTATTTAGTATTAGGTCTGATTTTAGTGCTATATGGTGCTATCAAGTATCATGAAAATCAGAAGTGGCAGCGAACTTTTAAGGGATTTCAAGTGCTTCAATTAGTTCTACTCTATGGCTGGTATTTAGCGATTTCAGCACCACTTTCTGAGGCACTACCGCTTTATCATTGCCGGATGGCAATGCTTGTGCTTTTGCTCGCACGAGATGAGTCATTCTATAAGGAATATTTTTCCTTGATGGGGGTGTTTGGTTCTATATGCGCTTTGGTGTATCCAGTGTTTGATCCCTTTCCTTGGTTTCATGTGACGATTTTTTCCTTTATTGTGGGTCATTTAGCTCTCTTGGGAAATGCCTTGAACTATCTTTTACGCCAGTCTACCTACCAATTAACCTTAGAAAAGATTGCGATGTTGACATTCGGTATCAATACCTTTATTCTGATAGTAGATGTGGTAACCGGTGGAGATTATGGCTTTTTACGCAAGTTACCCTTACTAGGCGATTTTGGACTTGTCAAGAATTACTTGATTGAATCCATTCTCTTCACGCTGATTTTAACTGCCTTATCTAAATTATTTCGTGTGGTGCAGGCAGCTCATCAAGTAGAAAAACAAGATTATGGAGGCTGAGACAGAAGTGTACAGTCTCGCTTCTTTTATAGCTTTAACAGTTTGACGCATATCAATAGTCAGGGGAGTGACGATTGATACCTGAGCTTGGAAATCAAAAAGCGAGGATTGCCTGGTTTGTAAAACGAGATTGGGACAAAAAGATTTTCACATTAGAAATTCTATAATTTCATATAATCTCTTTTACTAAAATATATACGAAAAGCGAACCAAGAGAGAATTTTAAGATTTTAACTCTTCTTTTGTTCGCTTTTTACTTTTCTAATCAGACTTTTGTCACAAGATCAGTCTAGTAGAAGAGGCTAGCGAACAATTCTTCGCTAGCCTTATTTCCAAACTTTCACCATTCTCAATTGCAAGGGGAGTGAGACAAAATCGCTTTCTACGAAATCACGATTGAGTTCCACTCTCATTTTTTAGTATTCGTCTGCTTTTATACTCTATGAAAGTCAAAATCTGATCAGGAAACGAAACCTCCGGTAGAATTAGGGTTCCGCAAGGTGAGTTAACGATGTCAGATTTTGATTTTTGACGAGTATTAGATAACTTTCAAGCTCTGCACAAGAGATTTGATGATTGTCCAAGACATCTAAAAATCCAATATGGGAGCGAAAAAAGGTTTGATAATCAAGGACGTTGCTGATGAGGATGAGGTGACCTAGTCGGTCTTGCTGACGGATAGCGCGTGCGAGAGTAAGCCCATTCCAAGTTGGGATCTGACTATCGTAGATGATAAAGTAGAGATTGTTTATCGTAGAAATGTTACTATCATGTTGAACTATCAGAGTTTCTTGAGGAATAGTTTGCTCGATAATATTCCGTAGCAATCGGTAAAGGGATGGTGGGTAGTGTTTGGGTTGAATGAGATAAATCATGCTTCTCCTTTCTAAGAATGCCTGTTTTAATTGTAGCAAACAAGGAGGCTAAGTAGAACTGCATGTCATAAACGGTTGCTCAGTTGTCACGAATGGCTATGCTCTTGCGACTTTACGTATTTTTAGATAGAATAGTTAAAAAGAAAATGGGAGGGAAGAGCAGATGTTGAACATCTTTGTATTAGAAGATGATTTTGTACAACAGGCACGTTTGGAACAGGCTATTCAGGCTTGTGTTCAAAAGGGCGATATAGGTTATCAAAAGCTAGCAATTTTTGGAAAGCCCCAGCAATTGCTAGAGGCAATTCAGGAGACGGGAAATCATCAATTTTTCTTTTTGGATATTGAAATCCGTGGTGAAGAAAAAAGAGGAATGGAAATTGCGCGGGACATTCGCGCCAAAGATCCCAAGGCCAGTATTGTTTTTGTGACGACTCACTCAGAGTTTATGCCAATCACCTATAAGTATCGTGTATCAGCCTTGGATTTTATCGACAAAGCCTTATCTGATGAGGAATTCCAAGAAGCGATTGGGGATGTCTTGGTTCATGCCTATGAAAATTTGGACAGTGAGGTGGCAGATGATGCTTTTGTCTTTCGGACGGAGCATTCTAATTTTCAAGTGCCTTTTTCAGATATTCTCTATTTTGAAACGTCACCGACGGCTCACAAGGTCATTTTAACGACGAAAAAGGGACACATGGAATTTTACGGAAAACTATCAGAAATTGCTAAATCGGATAATAGACTTTACCAAGCTCATCGCTCGTATGTGGTCAATCCTAGAAATATTGTCAGTATAGATCGTACCAAGTTTACAGTCTATTTTGAAAATGAGGAAAGCTGTTTCGTATCGCGATTGAAGTTAAAAGGTTTAGTGGAGAGAATTGAGAGATGATGAGTGTATCAACCTTGCCATGGCATCTTTTACTTTATTTAGAGTGGTTTATCAAGCTTCTCTTTTTACAGGAAATTAGCGGTTTAAAGCTGGGCTTTAAACGATGGTTAGGCTATCCTTTAGTGTATGTCCTATTATTTTCCATTACGCCTTTTGTTGCTGTGATTATAGATTTGCTGCTTTCCCCTTTTTTATTGATTGTCGTTTTACGAAGTATTGCTTATCGAGGGTCGAAGTCTAGCCTTCTCTTTTATGGACTGTTCCCCTTTGTTGTCTATGAATTATTTAATTGGCTGATTGGGGCTTATCTGCAGTTTCTCCTTGGTTGGAATTTTGAAACATTACTCTCTAGTGTGTGGATACAGTATCTCATGTTAGTCTTGTTGCAGCCTTTTTATTGGTTGTTGATGAGGGGATTACGCATTGATTTTAAGCAAATTCAAGACGCTTTACGGCAAAAAAAGTTGCGCAATGTCGTCTTATTATTGAATACTTCTATGATTCTCTATAGCTTACTGATTCGCATTTTCACACGGATTACCGAAGTAGGTGTCGGAAATAGGGAGATAGATATGTTGCGTTTGGATATGCGATGGCATGTGGTCATTCTTTACTTTTTTATCTTTATGGGGCTGCTCTTTTACTTAAATTATACGGTCAAGGAATGGCAAGAAGAGGAATTAAAGCAGGCAAAAGACAGCCAATTACAAGCCATGAATGCCTACAGTCACCATATCGAATCCCTGTATAAAGAAATTCGCAGCTTTCGCCATGACTATACCAATCTTTTAGTTAGTCTACAGGAGTCGATTAAAAATCGTGATATAGATCTGGTTGAATCAATTTATCAGACAGTCATTGCAGACTCAGACAAGCAATTTTATGAGAGCAAGTACGATGTCGCAAATCTGGTCAATCTCCAAAATGATGCGATGAAGAGTATTGTTTCTTCTAAACTCATTGCCGCACAAAAACAAGGAATTGATGTGGCAGTCGAAATTGTAGAACCAATTGATATTCCTCGGATAGAGCCGATTGAGATGATGACCATTGTCTCCATTTTTCTTGACAATGCCATCGAAGCCGCTGCTCAGGCAGAAAGTCCGAATTTGAGTCTTGTCTATTTTGAAGAGCAAGGGATGAAAATTCTTATCATTGAAAATAGCACCAAGGAAGAACGAATCAATACCAAAGAAATCTATGGTTATGGAACATCAAGCAAAGGAAAAGACAGGGGCATCGGTCTGGCTAATGTGAAAAATATTCTCCAGCACTATCCTACGGTTTCCCTCAGGACCAACAGCGGAAATTACAGGTTCTCCCAAGAAATAAGGTTTGGGAAATGAAACAACTAATAGCTCACGATTCAGGTCTAGTCGTGGGCTTTTATACTCTATAAAAATCATGACAAGAAAACGAAATAGTAGGTAGAAATAGAATTCAGTAAGGTGAGTTACCGACGTCAGATTTTGATTTTTGATGAGTATTGATGGTGTTTGGTATAATGCCCCGTGGCACAATGACCATTCAAGATATCTGAGAGACCATTCACGACATGGGTGAACAATTGAGCGTGGTTTGGTGTATACTGGATTTATCAGTAAGGGAGAAGCCCTGAAAGATAGGAATCATTCAACTAAGAGGAGGACAACTGTCCATGTTTCAGTCTATTTTCAACTCCATCATCAATCGACGAGATGTCAAACTGTTCTTGTCGTTTAGTCTGCTACCACTCGTGATTGTTTTTATCATGCCCTATATCACCTTGCAAAGTACGGAATTTACCAAGAGTTTTCTAGCCTTTCTACACGCGACTTTGGAAGCCCAGTACACCATTTTGCTCCCAGTCTTGGTCTTTGCCCTTGTTATTTCTTCTGTTTTTCGTGATGAGATTGATTCAGGGATTCTCTTTCTCTACAAGGATATCAGTAGGAGTAAGATTTTTCATCTTAAAATTTTAGGAATTATGGGGATCTACGGTTTGTATACGCTACTCAGTAGCGGTGCTACCTTGATTGCTTACTATGGGTTTTTAGTGCCCAAGTATGACTATGGAGTAGCCCTGATTCCAAGTAACTCTGCTAGCCTACAATTCAACATTCTAGGGATTCTTGGCATCATTCTAGTGAACCTGATCACCATCGCAGTGGTTGCTATGGTATCGATCAGCTCAAAAGCTATTACTGCTGTTTTAGCTGGGATTTTCTTTAATCTTTTCATCATGACAGCCCCACTCTGGATTGGGCTCAAATATCTTGCTCCCATCGCTTATCTTACCATTCTAGCTGGGAAGGGCTTCTTCCCACCTTTTCTAGCGATGACTAGCTTGTCCCTTGTTTATTTTGCGTATTTTTATAGTAAGGGAATCAAGAAGTTCCAAAAAATTGAATTTTAGTAGACGTTGAATCGTCTAAACATGAACTGACTATATCAAAAGGAGATTATCATGCTTAAAATCGAACAATTATCTAAAAAATTTGCAGAAAATGACTTTTATTCTTTGGACAATGTGTCTATGGAAATCCAAAAAGGAGAAATCGTGGGTCTCATTGGAAAAAATGGAGCTGGAAAGTCCACGCTGATGAAACTCATGGCTAAATCCCTTAAACCAACGGACGGGAAAATCACCTATAATGGTGAAGATATCAATAGCCGTGACAATGTTTTGACAGATTTTGGAATTATGATTGATCCCGTTTTCTATCCTGAAATGTCTGTTATCGATAACTTGAAATTCTACCTCAAACTACATGGTAAGACAGACTTGTATCCCAATATCGAAAAGACCTTGAAATTGGTCGAGTTGTGGGAAGCTCGAAATCGCAAGCCTAAAGGTTTCTCATTTGGGATGAAACAGCGGACTGCCCTTGCGATTGCTTTAGTAGCAGAACCAGATTTTCTGATTTTAGATGAGCCTTTTGTTGGCCTTGACCCTATCGGGGTGCAAAAATTGATTGACATTTTGAAAACATGGTCGAGCGAGCGTCAGATTTCCATGTTGATTTCGAGCCACCAGTTAGGGGAGCTCGAGGCCCTGTGTGATCGTTATGTTTATATCGAAGATGGGAAATTGGCCGATGCCTTTGACGGAAAAGAACATCCGAGTGTCTTAGTGAACCTAGACCCAGCAGGCGATTACCGTGTACTTGCGGACTATCTATCTGAAGACATTACCTTGGATGGTCAGGTGCTTGAGATTTCGACTGCAACAGATAAGGAATCTCTCAATGTAATCTTTGATCTTCTGGTGCGTCACAATTTGATGAACTCACTTGCTATTAAAGAAAATCACCTCAAAGAAATTTTTATGAAAGGATAATCCTATGAAAAACCTCTTTCCAGCCGTGTTTGACTCTGTGTGGAAGCGCAAAGAAACGAAGATTTACCTTGCCTTTGCTTGTTTTCCTCTGATCTATTTGGTTGCGTCGTTCTTTGGCGATTCTAATTTTTATCAGATTCAGGTAGAGGAAGGGCTCAAGCTACCCTTTATCGAATTTTGGAGCATGTTTTTTGAAGGAACAGATTCTTTGATTTTACCCACGATGGCTCTGTTTTTCCTAACCATCTCAGTCTTTAAACGAGAAGTGGATGACCATACTCTCTTTCTCTACAAGGACCTCAATCGCAAGCAGATTTTCTGGGCCAAGTATTGGAGTTTGATTGTGATAATTCTTGTCTTTTTGGGGATTAGCTTCCTAGTTTCGCTCGGTGTTTTCTATACTCGTGTGATTCACATGGACTTTGCGACAGCAGCATTTTTTAATAGTATCCTAGCCGATACCTTAGCGAGTGCGACGGTACTTGTCGCCATCAGCCTAAAAGCTGTCGTTTCGATGACGATTGCTAGCGTACTTTGCTTTTATTGGAATACAGGAGCAACGCTGGTAAGCGCTATTGCCTTAAGCATTGTCATGCTGATTACGACGGCAACGGGTGGTCCCATTGGTCTCCTCTTTCCGACAGGTTATCAGAAAATGGCTTGGACAGGCAGTCGGGCTGCGCTTCTCGCCATAGCTGGAGCAAGTATTGTCACTCTTTTCTATGTGCTAGTGTTGACGCACATCAGTCGTAAAAAATTTTCCCAGTTGGAATTTTAGATATCAAAAACCGCAGAGAAAGGCTATTAAGCCCACTTTCTGCGGTTTTTAGCGATTTGTCATTTGTTTTTAAATGACACATGAAAAGTAGTGACTATTCGTTCTTCTATGAACATTGAGCTGATTGACTGGAATTTTAAGAAATGAAGGAACTGAGTGAATAGAAATCGGCACGACAAACGCATGAAGAAAATTTTTCCAAATTATTTCTAAAATATGATTTTTTATTCTGAAATATTGAAAACTCAGACCCGTAATTGCCGAAAGCGAAACTTTCATGTAGTATTAAAGGATGAAAAACTAGAGAATTTCTCGAAAATCCTTCGAATTTTTTTAAAATAAGGTTATCAAAGTAGGCGTTTTGCTGTTTTCACAACTTTTTTAACGAATGATTTTCTTCATGCGTTTGTCGTGAGAAATGTGCTGAAATGATTGAAAAAATCCTTGAAATTAGCTATACTAGATGGGTTAGAGAAAAGGAGACATCCAATGTAGGAAGTAAGAAACGCAGATAGATACAAGGATGATAAGGAGAAAAAAAGATGACATTACAAGATGAGATAAAAAAACGTCGTACCTTTGCCATTATTTCCCACCCGGATGCGGGGAAAACAACGATTACAGAGCAGTTGCTCTACTTCGGTGGGGAAATTCGTGAAGCTGGTACGGTTAAGGGAAAAAAGACAGGAAATTTTGCCAAGTCTGACTGGATGGATATTGAGAAACAGCGGGGAATTTCAGTGACTTCTTCTGTGATGCAGTTTGACTACGATGGCAAGCGGGTTAATATCCTAGATACCCCAGGACACGAGGATTTCTCAGAAGATACCTATCGGACACTAATGGCGGTGGATGCGGCGGTCATGGTGATTGACTCCGCAAAGGGGATTGAGGCTCAGACTAAGAAATTATTTGAAGTCGTAAAACACCGCAATATCCCTGTTTTTACCTTTATTAATAAATTGGACCGTGACGGTCGTGAGCCACTTGATCTCTTGGAAGAATTGGAAGAAGTTCTTGGGATTGCAAGTTTTCCAATGAATTGGCCAATTGGTATGGGAAAATCGTTTGAGGGCTTGTATGACTTGCATAACAAGCGGTTAGAACTCTATCGTAGTGAGGAACGCTTTGCCAGTTTTGATGAGGGAGAAGCGCTCTTTGGAAGCAATCCTTTCTATGCTCAAGTCTTAGAGGACATTGAACTTTTGAGCGAAGCGGGAAATGAATTTTCAGAAAGTGCCATTTTAGAAGGAAAATTAACACCTGTTTTCTTTGGCTCGGCCCTAACGAATTTTGGGGTGCAAACCTTCCTTGAAACCTTCTTGCAATTCGCACCAGAACCGCATGGGCATTTGAAAACGGACGGAGAAATCGTGGAACCGTTGTCCAATGATTTTTCAGGATTTGTCTTTAAAATTCAAGCCAACATGGATCCTCGCCACCGCGACCGCATTGCTTTTGTCCGCATTGTTTCTGGTGAATTTGAGCGTGGGATGGATGTGAATCTGACTCGCACAGGTAAGAAAGCTAAGCTGTCTAATGTGACCCAGTTTATGGCAGAAGCGCGTGAAAATGTTGAAAATGCAGTAGCAGGTGATATTATTGGGGTCTACGATACAGGAACCTACCAAGTCGGTGATACGCTAACGGTTGGAAAAAACAAGTTTGAATTTGAACCCTTGCCAACCTTTACTCCTGAAATTTTCATGAAAGTTTCTGCTAAAAATGTGATGAAACAAAAATCCTTCCACAAGGGAATTGAACAGTTGGTGCAAGAAGGGGCCATTCAGCTCTATACCAATTATCAGACAGGCGAGTATATGTTGGGGGCTGTTGGTCAACTCCAGTTTGAAGTCTTCAAACACCGCATGGAAAATGAATACAATGCAGAAGTTGTGATGACTCCAATGGGGAAAAAGACCGTGCGTTGGATTGCCCAAGACCAGTTGGATGAGCGGATGTCGTCTAGCCGCAATATTCTTGCCAGGGATCGCTTTGATCATCCTGTATTCTTATTTGAAAATGACTTTGCCCTCCGTTGGTTTGCGGACAAGTATCCAGATGTGGTACTAGAAGAAAAGATGTAAGAAAGAAGGCTTGATATGGGACTATTATCTGGTTTAATGGGGAATGCTGGCCAAACGGATGCAACAAGAGTAGAAGCACAACTAGAGGCAGTTTTATTGCCGACAGAACAGGTAAATGAAGCCTTTAGCCTAATTCGTGATTTAATCGTTTTTACCGATAAGCGCTTGATTTTGGTAGACAAACAAGGAATGACCGGAAAGAAAACTTCCTATAAATCTATTCCCTATCGTTCCATTTCTCGTTTTGAAGTTGAAACATCTGGGCATTTTGATTTGGATGCTGAGTTGAAAATCTGGATTTCATCTAGTATAGAACCTGCCGAAATTCTCCAATTCAAGAGTGATAAAAGCGTCATTGCCATTCAGCAGGCTCTTGCTGAAGCGGTATTAAACTAAAATAGGAAAAATGCCCTCAATCATCTCTTGGTTGAGGGTTATTGGTGTAATTTAGAAATTGAAACGTTGTACTTTTCTCTAAAGGCAGCCTGTTTTTTCTACTTATAGCAGGATTTATAGTATAATAGGACAGAAGAAAAATATGAGAGTTGTCAAATGTTTATTGAAAAAAGTTTAAAAAATGGCATGTCCTGGATCAATTTGGATGCAGAAACGCTAGGCCAATCGCCAGAGATTTACAAAAAATACAAGATTGATACCGAAACGATTGAATATGCCCTCGATAAAAATGAACGTGCCCATATGGACTACAATCGTGAAGATGGGACCGTTGTCTTTATCTACAATGTTCTTGATTTGGAGCGGGAAAAGGACTACTACGAAACAATTCCCATGACCTTTATTGTGCAAAAAAATCGCCTCATTACGATCACCAATCAAGACAATGCCTATGTGACAAGCAACATGGTTCGCTATATTGAACACCACGAGCCAGTAACGGTCTATAAATTTCTCTTTGCCAGTATCGAGCTGATTAGCCATTCCTATTATCCTGTCATTGAAAAAATGGACAAGACCAAGGATGACATTAATATGTTGTTGCGCCAAACAACAACGAAAAAGAATTTGTTTGCCTTATCTGACTTAGAAACTAGTATGGTCTATCTGTTAGCAGCTTCTAAACAAAATTTGATGCTGTTGGAGCATATCAAGGGTCATGCGATTTATAGGGAATTTGATGAAATCGAAAACGAACAGTTTGAAGATGCCATGATTGAAGCTCGTCAGTTGGTTGCGATGACAGACTTGGTTTCCCAAGTCCTGCAACAGCTGTCTAGCTCCTACAATAATGTCTTGAATAATAACCTAAATGATAACTTGACATTGCTGACTATTATTTCTATTTTGTTAGCGGTATTAGCGGTGATTACAGGATTTTTTGGTATGAATGTTCCGTTACCGTGGATGGAAAATACCCATGCTTGGTTGTATATTGTTATCATCAGTATTGTCTTGTGGATTGTATTAGCCCAACTCTTAAAATGGGTCGCCAATAAAAAATAAGATAGGACTAGTTTTTCTCTAGTTCTATTTTTACTATAGGTATCAAGTAGAGCCTTTTTTGCTAGATTGCTTTTGTCTTTCTCTACACTCTTTTATAGCTAAAAAGAAAGTGTTCGCATCTTTTCTGAAAGCAACTTCAGGAGGTGATAAAAAGGGGAGGAGAAAAAAATAATGGGTTTCACTATCTTTTGGGCTAGCTTTGTGTTATACTAGACAAGTTGCAAACAACAAATCGTAATTTTGGGAAATCTAGCTCCACTTCTTGCACTAGAGTGATGTCTAAAAAAAACCTGTCCTACGCAGACAGTTTTTCTTTTTTAGACGAGGGCTGAGGTCCCATTGGTGTTAAGAGTGGAATATCTGTTCTACCTTTCCAAATAGCATTATTAAAAGGCATTTGGAAGTAGTATTGTCGAGTCTGTTACAGAACTTGGTCAATCTTGCGGAGGTGAGACAGTAAAGAGAAAATGTCTTTTGGTTCCACTCTCTTAGAAAGAAGGATAGATGAAATTTAATGAATTACAGTTATCTGCTGACTTGCTAGCAGAAATTGAAACAGCAGGGTTTGTGGAAGCCAGCCCCATTCAAGAGAAGACCATTCCCCTTGCCCTTGAGGGAAGAGATGTTATTGGTCAAGCACAGACAGGAACAGGAAAAACAGCTGCCTTTGGTTTGCCAACTCTTGAAAAAATTCGCACAGATGAGCAGATTGTGCAAGCCTTAGTGATTGCACCAACGCGCGAATTAGCAGTTCAAAGTCAGGAAGAGCTCTTCCGTTTTGGACGAGGTAAGGGGGTCAAAGTACGCTCAGTCTACGGTGGTTCGAGTATTGAAAAACAAATCAAGGCACTGAAAACAGGTGCGCACATCGTAGTTGGAACGCCAGGTCGTCTTCTTGATTTAATTAAACGCAAGGCCTTGAAACTCAATCATGTGGAAACCCTTATCCTTGATGAAGCAGATGAAATGCTAAATATGGGCTTCTTGGAAGATATTGAATCTATTATTTCTCGTGTTCCAGAAGAGCGCCAGACCCTTCTCTTTTCAGCGACTATGCCAGCTCCGATTAAGCGGATTGGCGTTCAATTTATGAAAAATCCTGAACATATTCAGATTGAAGCCAAAGAATTGACCACGGAATTAGTGGATCAATACTATGTTCGTGTTAAAGAGCAGGAAAAATTTGATACCATGACTCGTCTCATGGATGTCGATCAGCCAGAATTGTCGATTGTATTTGGTCGGACCAAGCGGCGTGTGGATGAATTGACCCGTGGATTGAAAATCAGAGGTTTTCGTGCAGAAGGAATTCATGGCGACTTGGATCAAAGCAAGCGGCTCCGCGTTCTGCGTGATTTCAAAACGGGCGGTCTTGATGTCCTTGTTGCAACGGATGTTGCAGCCCGTGGTCTAGATATTTCAGGCGTGACGCATGTCTATAACTATGATATTCCGCAGGATCCAGAAAGCTATGTTCACCGTATCGGCCGGACAGGTCGTGCAGGAAAATCTGGTCAATCCATTACCTTTGTATCGCCAAATGAAATGGGCTATCTCAAGATTATTGAAGATTTGACTAAAAAACGCATGACAGGCATGAAACCTGCAACAGCAGAAGAGGCCTTTCAGGCTAAGAAAAAGATTGCGCTTAAGAAAATCGAACGTGATTTTGCTAATGAAAGTATCCGCAAAAACTTTGATAAATTTGGGAAAGATGCAATCAAATTAGCTAGCGAATTTTCACCAGAAGAATTGGCTATGTACATCTTGAGCTTGACAGTACAAGATCCTGAATCCATGCCAGAAGTAGAAATTGCGCGTGAAAAACCATTACCATTTAAGTATGTCCCAGGTGATAAGGGCGGAGGACGAGGCAAGTCGTCTGGTAAAGGTGGCAGATCTTCAAACAACCGCCGTGGAGATGACCGTCGTAATGGTGGCCGCCGAGATTATAAAGAAAAACGCCGTTCTAATGACCGTGACCGCTTTGGAAAAGACAATAAAAAACCACGCAAACGCATCTCCAGCGAGAAAAAAACAGGATTCGTCATCCGCAATAAGGGAGATAAATAAACTGGTCCAGTGGACCAGTTTATCTTAACAAATTAGTGGATTATTTTAGCCCAAGCCCAGAAATTCTAAAGCGAGGTTCATCTAGCGGATTTCTTTAGCTGTCCAGTGGACCAGTTTATCTTAACCAATTAGTGGATTATTTTAGCCCAAGCCCAGAAATTCTAAAGCGAGGTTCATCTAGCGGATTTCTTTAGCTGTCCAGTGGACCAGTTTATCTTAACAAATCAGTGGATTATTTTAGCCCGAGCCCAGAAATTCTAAAGCGAGGTTCATCCAGTGGATTTCGCCAGCTGTTGATGTGACCAGTTTATCTACAATTAGTAGTTAATCTTCAACTGACGCAGCTAGTTTCTCTGAAATTGAATTCTTATCTTGACTGCACTTAATCGCCTTATCAAATAGATAGTGACGCAAGTCCCAGCTAAAAATAGTTGGGACTTTTTTTATATTCTATTTCGATTTTTTTCTAAATAACTCTTGACAATACACTGCAAAAGGAGTAACATTCTATTTAGAAATATTTCTAAATAGAATGTGAAAGGAGACAACATGGGCTTATCAGAAACCTTAAAGGCGATTTCGGCCCCCATTCGGAGGCAGATTTTAGATAGCTTGAAGTTGGGCCCCAAATCTGCGGGTGAGATTGTAGAACTCTTTCACTTGAGTGGCGCAACAGTCTCGCATCATCTATCCGTCTTGAAAAAGGCAGGCTTAATTTTAGAAGAAAAGCAGAAAAATTTTATTTATTATCGGCTGAATTACACCATATTTGAAGAAGTGCTAGTTTGGATTGCTAGCTTTGGAGGAGAAACAGATGAAAAAAATTGATTGGAAAATGCTCGTTGTGACAAGCTCTCTTTTCTTGATACCATTGGTTCTTGTCTCCCTTTACTATGGACAACTACCAGCTGTACTTCATACTCATTTTGGAGCGGATAACGTTGCAAATCAAACAAGTAGCAAATGGATGTCGTTGATTTTTATACCTTTACTAGCCTTTCTCTTTCATGTTTTCTTGTGCATCGCTCTTGATGTCACTAAAAATGGTCAGGTTCCTGTTGTTAAGGTAGGGAAATGGATGATGCCCATTCTAACTATCCTTGTAATGGTGACGATTTTGTGGTACAATCTAGGCAATCAGGTAGATATTCGCCGCCTAGTCGTCGCTTTCTTAGCAGGAGTATATCTGATTATGGGGAATTACATGCCAAAAGATGTACCTGGTATGACAGCTCCTCAATCTTTGGTAGATCGTAAAAGAGCAGCCTATCTATTTATAGGAGGCGCAGTCGCTCTTCTCCTTAGTCTATTTTTTGAACCAATTGTCTCCTTCATTGTTGGCTTGCTGTTTACAGCCGTAATCATAATCTGGAGTATTCGTGTTGGAGTAAAAGGTTATCGTAATTGTCAGTAAATAGGTATAAATCAAGAGGTACAAAAAACTATAGATAATCTATAGTTTCTCTCCTTAAGATGTAAAATACACGGAAGCTATTGACCCTATAATCTTTGTTTTTTATAATAAAAGGCATAATCTATTAACATAAGGAGAAGATATAGTGGTTATTAGCATTGTTGTCGTTGTATTTTTATTACGACTATGGTTTTTAAAGATTTCTGTTCAGCATGAACGAATGATTTTGAAGAATGGTGGAAGAGAATATGGAGTTAAAAATACTAAATATTTAACTCTTCTACATATTTTATTTTATCTTTTTAGTATCATAATGGCTTTTGTCCAACATATCCGTTTAGATTTTATTGGGATAATCGGGATTGGCTTACTTGTATTTTCCATGTGTATGTTGTATCTTGTACAGTCTATCTTGGGAGAGATTTGGACAGTGAAGTTAATGATTGCTAAGGGACATACTTATAATGACCACATGCTCTTTCGCATCATCAAACACCCTAATTACTATCTGAATATTATTCCGGAACTAGTCGGTCTAACCCTCCTATGTCACTCATGGCTAACAGCACTATTTCTTGCACCTTTTTATACTCTTACTTTGTGGCGTCGAATTAGAGAGGAAGAAGAGTTGCTAGAGACGATTATTTTGTCAAATGGTTCGTAGTCTCGTAGGATAGTAAGCAATAAATGGCTATTATATACCAGTAAATAAGGAGGTTCCTATGGGTATCAGGAATTTGGATACAGCATTTTCTTTCTAAAATCATATAAAAGAAAAGGAGAAGATGATGATTACCTATGTGAAACAAGCAAAATTAGACATGTCATCCGTTCTTGAGCTTTACAGAGCAGTTGAATGGACTAATTATACAAATCAACCTCAGATGTTAGAACAGGCCTTAGCAAACAGCCTACTAGTTATTGCAGTCTTTGATCAAGAAAAGCTCGTAGGCTTGTTACGAGCTGTGGGAGATGCTGCTTCCATTCTCTTTGTGCAAGATATTCTAGTCTTACCAGACTATCAACGAAGGGGTATTGGACGAAGGCTGATGGAAATGCTT
The DNA here is from genome assembly GCF_017639855.1 of Streptococcus sp. zg-86. NCBI lineage: Bacteria > Bacillati > Bacillota > Bacilli > Lactobacillales > Streptococcaceae > Streptococcus > Streptococcus zhangguiae. The sequence continues at coordinate 535,381 of NZ_CP072115.1, forward strand.
TTAGCCAGCTATCCTGATATTTACCAACTGCATCTCTTGACAGGCAGAGAAGAAAAGACAATGGCTTTCTACGAATCCTTAGGATTTAAGGCAGTAGATGAGCTAGACTGCGTTGCCTATACTTATTTGAGATGATAAAAATGCCTCACTCTTTTTTAGGAGTGAGGTTTTCTGCAATATAATCCAATTTTTGCTGGCGTGTCTTGCGTTTGAAGAAACTTTCTGCTGACATGGCGCTTGATTTATCGGGAAAGGTTTCCTGATAGAGTAGTTTAACAGGTCTGCGGTTGCGGGTGTACTTGGCACCTTTACCACTGTTGTGGGTTGCAATCCGCTTGTCAATATCAGTTGTATAGCCGGTGTAAAGGCTATTATCCGCACATATGACCACGTACATATAATGTTTAGCCTTTGCCAAAATAGATCTCCTCAATTTCTGCCGTATAGCGACCGTCTTCCTCATGAACAATTAAGGGTGGCAGGATTTTTAACCCCTCTAACGAACCATCTTTAATGGCCTCAACCAGCAGCATGTTGGCGTCCTTACCTACCTTGGGATGGATAAACTGAATCCGTTTGGGAGCTAGATGATAGGCTTTCATAGTATCAATAATTTCAAGGAAACGCTCTGGTCGGTGCACCATAGCTAATCGTCCATTTGATTTGAGGGCATGGCGACTCACCGCACAAATTTCTTCAAGGTTGGTCGTGATTTCATGTCTAGCTAATAGGTAATGTTCGCTCGCTTTCAGATTAGGCTGTTGTTCGACCTTAAAATAAGGCGGATTGCAAAGAATTAAATCGACCTGCGAACGTGGGACATGATTGAGCAGGTGCTTGAGATCATCGTGAATCATCTCGACCTGATCTTCTAGCTGATTGAGCGCAATCGAGCGCTTCGCCATATCTGCCAATCGTTCTTGGATTTCAATTAGAGTAATTTTTGCCTTGGTCTGAGTTGATGCAAAGAGTCCGACAGCACCATTTCCGCTACACAAATCAACAATTAGTCCTTTTTTAGGGAGTTTTGGAAAACGTGACAAAAGAACACTATCAATCGAATAGCTAAAAACTTCCTTATTTTGAATAATTTTAACATCTGTGGAGAACAGTTGATCAATGCGTTCTCCAGCTTGCAAAGTGTGTTTTACCATAAAACTATTATAGCACATTGTCACAGCGGATGAAAAATCTTTTCAGGTCTTCAAAATATGGTATAATAAAAGAGAAATCAGCAAAGGAGAGTACAATGTTTTATTCCTACTTACGCAGTTTGTTAGTCTTTTTGTTGTGGGCTGTCAATGGCAATATTCATTATCATGATCGTGAGAAAATCTTGCCCCAAGATGAAAATTATATCTTGGTAGCGCCTCATCGAACCTTCTGGGATCCAGTCTTTTTAGGCTATGCTTCAGCTCCCAAACAATTTATTTTTATGGCAAAAAAAGAATTGTTCAAGGATCGTGGATTTGGCTGGTGGATTAGCAAATGCGGTGCCTTTCCTATTGATCGTGAAAACCCAGGTACAGCAGCGATTAAATATCCTGTCAAGATGTTGAAAAAAAGCAATCGTTCCTTGGTCATGTTCCCTTCTGGAACCCGTCATTCTACCAAATTAAAAGGGGGCGTTGCTGTCATTGCGAAGACAGCGAAAGTTAAAATTATGCCTGCCACCTATATTGGACCAATGACCGTGAAAAATCTTTTATTAGGGGATCGCATTGACGTTGCTTTTGGTAATCCGATTGATATTTCGGATGTGAAACGCCTTGACGATGCAGGAATTGCAGAAGTCACTCATCGTATTGAGTCAGAATTTAATCGCTTGGATGCCCTCGCACGTGCTGCCCAGACAGGCAAGAAACGCTTGGGCTACTGGACTTTTATCTATCGTATTCCAGTATTGATTCTAGTAGCAGTGGTTCTAGGTTTGACCTATCTCTTTAGCTACCTTGCCAGTTTTGTTTGGCAGCCAGCTACCAATTTGGATGCATAAACAACTAAAAAACTCGTTTCGAACGAGTTTTTTTCATCTCTTTTTGCGAATAAGTACGTGGAGGTAAGTATATGGTTGAAAAATGGATACAGATTCTACGTGACTATAAATGGCAAATTGTAGTGCCGTCTGGAATCATAGTAGCGATAGCGACTGTTTTTGTGATGGGACAAACAGCTCATACAGAAGAGCAAATTAGTTTAACGGAGTTAGCAACTAGTAGTGAGCAAGTTGTTGAACAGCCCTCTAGTTCCCACTCAGAATCGCAGCTTGTAGTAGATGTCAAGGGAGCGGTCAGAAAGCCGGGGATTTACCATTTGTCGATAGGAAGTCGCATCCATGATGCTGTAGAAGCGGCAGGAGGCTTGGCAGAGACAGCCGATTCCAAGTCTATCAATTTGGCTCAGAAGTTAAGTGATGAGGGAGTCGTTTATGTAGCGACCAAGGAGGAAGCTATTTCGCTTATTCCTGCTTCTTCAGCAAACGGAGATAAGGGTGAAAAAGGAAGTCTCGTCAATCTGAACACTGCAACAGAAGCAGACCTGCAGACGATTTCAGGCATTGGTGCTAAGCGAGCTGCAGATATTATTGCCTATCGTGAGAGTAATGGTCCCTTTCAGTCGGTTGATGATTTGAAGAATGTTTCAGGAATAGGTGGCAAGAGATTGGAGATGATTCGTCCGTATGTCACAGTTGATTAGACGCTTGCCCATTGCACCTATTCATTTAGCGGTGTTATTACTAGCTCTTTATTTTGTCCTTTATCGTTTTTCCGTCTTAACCATGCTCATGTTAGGTGGCTTGATAACCCTTCTTTGGTTTCGACAAGGGAAGATAGTTACCTATAAACTTTTACCTATTTTAGCGTGTTTTTTGCTTCTATTTGGTTTTCAACGTTTTAAAATTGTAATGGATGAAGCTTCAGCTCCGGCAGAAGTTAGTCAACTATTGGTTAAACCAGACACCATTCAAGTCAATGGCGACAGCCTGACCTTTCGAGCAAGGTCATCAGGGCGCTTGTATACTGTTTTTTATCAATTAAAAAGTGAGAAGGAGCAGGCTTATTTTAAGCATTTGTCAAGTTTGGTGGACCTAGAAGTGGAAGCAACTGTATCTGAACCAGAAGGACAGCGAAACTTTAATGGATTTGATTATCGAGATTATTTAAGGACACAAGGGATTTATCGGACGGTCAAGATTAGCCACATCATAAAAATACAAAAGCGCTTTTCTTGGAATCCCTTGGATTGGCTATCGGTACTTCGGCGCAAAGCATTGGTGTATATCAAGGAGCAGTTTCCAAATCCGATGCGACATTACATGACTGGGCTGTTGTTTGGAGAGTTGGACAAGGAGTTTGACCAAATGAGCGACTTGTATTCTAGTTTAGGAATTATTCATTTATTTGCTCTCTCTGGCATGCAAGTGGGCTTCTTTATAGATAAGCTTCGCTATCTTTTCTTGCGATTGGGTCTGCGAAAGGAGATAGTCGATTGGATGCAAATCCCCTTTTCCTTTGTGTATGCTGGCTTGACAGGCTTTTCCATTTCAGTAAATCGCTCTCTCTTGCAAAAAATCTTGGCTAATCTAGGTGTTCGTAAATTAGACAATATGGCCTGTACGATTCTTGTCTCTTTTTTCATTATGCCTCATTTTCTGCTAACTACAGGAGGTATTCTTAGTTTTGCCTATGCCTTTTTATTAACGGTTTTTGATTTTGAAGATCTAACATACTATAAGCGAATAGCAGTAGAGAGTCTAGCCATTTCGCTTGGAATTTTACCCCTACTCATCTACTATTTTTATAGTTTTCAACCCTTATCGATTCTGTTAACTTTTCTCTTTTCCTTTGTTTTTGATAGTATCTTATTGCCAGGACTGAGTCTCGTATTTCTGCTAGCGCCATTCATACCAATGACACAGTTTAATGTTTTCTTTGTCTGGTTAGAAATGTGCATTCATTGGGTGGCAGATTTGGGACTGAAACCATTCGTTTTTGGGAAACCAACTGCTGTTTTATTGCTACTTTTGATGGCAGTCTTATTATTACTATATGATAGGTATCAGAGTTGGAAATACTGTCTGCTTCTTATCGGATTAGCAGCTCTGCTATTTTTCATTATCAAACATCCCGTTGAAAATGAAGTCACTCTTGTTGATGTTGGGCAGGGAGATAGTATTTTTTTGAGGGATATTAGGGGGCGGACAGTCTTGATTGATGTAGGCGGTAGGCTGAGTGTTGCTTCAAAAGAAGAGTGGCAGCGGAAGGAAAGTCAGTCAAATGCAGAGCGAACCTTGATTCCCTATCTTTACAGTCGAGGTGTGAGTAAGATTGATTATTTGGTCTTGACACATGCCCATGCAGATCATATGGGAGATTTAGTGGATCTTGCCAGAAAAATGGATATTGGTGCTATTTATATTTCTGAAGGGAGTGCGGCCAGTAAGGAGTTGACAGAAAAATTAAGGAAAATAGCGATTCGACCTCATCTAGTGAGGATAGGAGATACAATTCCGATAGGAGACGGCTTTTTACGTGTCCTTTATCCTGAGCAAAAAGGGGATGGTGGGAATAATGACTCGATTGTTTTGTATGGTTCTTTTTTACAGACACGTTTTCTCTTTACAGGAGATTTGGAAGATGGAGAATTAGCATTAATGAAATGTTATCCTCAGCTACCAGTGGATGTATTGAAAGTTGGACATCATGGATCGAGGGGCTCATCTTATCCAGAGTTTTTGGATTATATTTCTCCTAAGATAGCCTTAATTTCTGCTGGGAAACATAACCGCTATAAACATCCGCATTACGAAACCCTAGCTCGTTTTCAAGAACGGAAGATACAAGTATTTCGAACCGATGAGCAAGGTGCTATTCGTTTTAGGGGTTGGAAAAAATGGCGGATTGAGACGGTGAGGTAAGTAGACGACTATATCTGTAGGATAAATGAAATTGCAATTTTACCAAGTGTTAAATGTATCAAAAACATTTGATGATTGGATTATTTCATAATTAACGTTTACTATTCGAATAATGCCTTCTTGTCTTTGAAAGCCGGAGATTGTTTATGAAAAAGATGAAGTGTATGAACTGCTAAGACCTTTCTTTCAAAAAAAGTTGAGTAATGAAATACTCAGATTTTTGGATAGATAGTGGGGTTAGAATGTCAGTTGACATAGATTTTTAAGATAGTTCATTTTGAAAAATGTTCATCAACAAATGTGCAAATTTATTAATGCTATAACTTGAGAGCGTATTCTTTTTGTGCTATACTAGTAATTGAAGGATGATATGAATAAACTGGAGTAAAAAATTGTACACAATGATTAAAAAGGAATCATTTTATTTTAGTAAACATGACAGTGGCAATCTCTAATTTATTTAGTAGAAAAGAGAGATTATTATTTTGAGGAGATTGTACTAGTTATTTAAAAAATAGGAAGAAATTCTGATAAAAAAATGTATAAAATACTTACTTGCCTTAGCTCTAGTGAGTAGCCTTTCTGGTACTATAGTAGTATCCGCAGATTTGTTGCTGGTAAATGCCTCAACTGCTGAGTATAGTACACTTTCTTGTTCCAGAGTTATTGATAATTGGGAATAGTTTGATCAATATTCCTTTATACGTATCATGAAAAATGTGACCGGTTTTAATATTCCTGTACGTTTTGAAAACACAGGGGATAAGAGAATAGTAAATGGGCGTCCTCAGTACCGCTATGTTGGTATTATTGAAGATACAGACTTTGGAGTTACCCGAACCGTTCCAGTTTTTAAATGATAGGGAGAGGGGCAGGTATGCTCCTCTTTTCATAGGAGGCTTGTATGTTAGAAGTTCGAGATATTTCAAAGCGTTATGGTAATCATCAGGTTCTGTCTTATGTTTCTTTTGAGGTGAAGGCTGGGGAATTGGCTGCCTTGGTGGGGCCAAATGGTGCAGGAAAGTCGACACTACTAAATATTTTAGCGAACCTGGAAAAACCAGATACGGGACATGTGGCTATCAATGGCCTATCTAACCAATCACAAGAGATTTTTCAGGATCTAACCTTTATGCTGAGTGCAGAATCTCTCTATCCCCAATTAACAGGTTATGATCATCTTAGTTATGTGGCAAAATTGCACCAGATTCCTAAGCAAAAAATGAAAGAGTTGGTTGAACGAGTAGGGATTGGTCATTATGTCAAAAAACGAGTTGCTAGCTATTCCATGGGGATGAAGCAAAAGCTCTTATTTACTATGGCGATTTTACCAAGACCGAAACTTTTGCTATTAGATGAGCCACATGTAGGTCTTGATCCAACAAATATTATTCAACAGCGAGAGATGTTACTGGAACTGCAAGAAAAAGGAACGGCTATCTTACTGTCATCACACCATTTGTCTGAAATTGAGAAATTAACTCATCAGATTTATTTTTTAAAGGATACTCAGTTGATTGAAAAAGAAGTGCGAACGATGGCCTATGATTATCAGCTACTGGTGGAGGATTGCCCTGATTTGATGCAGGCTTTGAATCTATTTCCAACGATGTTAGTCCAACAAGTAGACCAGACGATGAGGGAAGTCTTTATTGCAGAAGAAAATATACTACCATTTTTACAGAAAATTCCTGTTTCTAAGGTTAAATCCTTATCAAAAACATCGGAATATATGGAAGGTTTATATCGAACTCTCTATGTAGCAGAGAGGAGGAATTCTGATGAAACTATGGTTTGAGATGAAAAAAATCCTTTCCTCTAGTATTTGCTGGTTTTTCGTTTTTCTTAGTATGGGTCTACTGCTTTCTCCTATTTTTCAGAGGGAGAGAAACAGAAATGATTACATTTCAACTTATACAACAGAGCTGGAAAATATCGGTACTGTTCTCACAAATCTAAAAATGGATGAACAGTCAGAAGAACAGATACTAAAAGTCGGAATTTTGAGCGACTTTGAGACGCTTAAAGATGTCTTAAAAGGGAAAAGATTCGATAGAATTCCTCGTCACCGTACGCAGATGTATCAGGATTTGGAACGACTAGTTGAGAAATATGAAGAGAGCTTTCTCCAGTTTGGTTCGTTGACCAAGGAAGAAGTGCAGGAGAAGAAAGTTTGGAATGATTGGCTGGTAAAACACAGTCTAGCTGATGAACCCGAAGAAAAAGGCTGGTCTATAGGAAGAATGCTTCAAAAATCTGTTGAACAACTCTTTTCGTTTGGGGGAATCTGCTTAGTTGGAATGTTCTTTCTCGTTTTTCAGATGTTTGATCGCAGGGAGGCCTACAAACGGTGGCAGCTTGTGCAAATAGACAGTTGTGGCCTACAGGATATTCGCAGGATACTAGCCAGTATCTCCTTGGTAACTGTGGTCTTAGCGACAAATGGGCTGATTATGATAGGACATGGTTTAGTGAACGGCTATTTTCAGTGGTCCGATTTTTTGGAACCAGTGAAACTAGTTGGACAAGAGAAACTTATCCCCCTTTGGCTCTACCTCCTCGGCCTATGTGCCATATGGTTCATGATAATGGTTGGCCTAAGATTAATGATTGCTATTTTAGCATATGCTTGCAGCAAAGATATAATTTTTTTAGTTTGCACTAGTTTTCTAGTCTTTCTTCTAGCAAGAGGATCAGAAGGTGTTAGCGGTTTTTCAATGATTCTATCCGGTCCTGCTTTTCTACAACGGTCTGATTTGCGGACAGTTTTGCTGCAATTTGACGGCTTGGTATTCATAGAATTACTTAGTTTCATCTTTTTTTATCTATTTGCAGATAAGAGGCGATTCAAACTCTCTATGTCTCAGCAACACCAGTTTGAAACTCCTGAATTGTCTCATTCCTGGTCTTTTGAATGGTTACAGTATCTGCGAACGTCTTCTCTATCTTATTGGGGACTGGGGATTTTGCTACTTGCTGTGCTTTTTTCCATTGTGACAACTTTTCAGAAAAATCAGGTAGCAAAAGAAGAAAGGGAAAGTCTGGAGCTAGTTGCGACATTTAGTAAGAGAGAACAGTTCATTAATCGAGAAATAGATGCAAAAATCGACCAGTACCAACAGTTAGCACAAACAGATGATTCGTATAAAAAGGAATGGAATAGGCTGGTTACTAGTCGTAAGATGCAAGAAAAAGAGCAGGAATTTTTCAACCGTATTTATCAGGCTTATTATCAAAATCAGACAAAGCTACCAAGTATTTATAAGGGCTATCTACAGTTTGTTCAGAAAACGTTGCTAAAAGGAGAAGAAACAGCCTTTTATGAGGGAGATATTGGCGCGACTCGAACCTTGGAGAATTTACGGCGCTATCAGACCCGATATGAGATAAGTAGCTACTATTGGGAGCAGTTGGAAAAAGCGGGGGTTCCTGCAAGTAGAAGAGGGAAGGAAATCATTATTGAAGACTTAGAAAATCGGTTTGCTACCAATGATGCAAACTTTCCAGTAGAAGATGTTGCTTGGGGAGTTTCGAGAGATTTTTCGGGAATAGGAATTTTGAGAACCTTTGTAGACGGACCTGTTTATCTTGGTATTGTATTGTTGGCAGTTTGGCTAGGCAGTCGTGGAAAAGCAGTTGAGGTGGAAAGAAACACATGGTTTTTTCACCGTACGCAACCAGTGCCATTACGAGGGATTTTGCTTCAAAAATGGTTGCAAGGACTATTGATTGCTTGTGCGACAACAGTTTTATTCGGTATGATAATTTTTATCGTTCAATCTATAGTTCATGGGATTGGAGCTTGGCAGGATGGCATTATTGCGCTGTCACGTCAAGAACAGGGGCTTTTTTTACATTTTCTAAAAGAGGAAAATATTTGGGTACAGTTTGTACCGAATCTTCACTATCTGTGCTGGATGTTTTTAGGAATGATAGGTTTAGAGATAGTGCTTATTTCTATCAACCATCTTATGCAAGCTTTTTTGCCGAATCGAATTTTGGTCTTCTTGCTGGTTTCGACCGGTTTGGTTGTGGCTGATAGGCTACTTTTCCATGATTTCGTTTTTAATGGAATTGATATTTTTCGTAAATTCTATTTTGGGGGATAACTACTTACAATCTATTCTCATTTTATGAAAGAGATTTCATTAAAATGTAATAGTGGCAGTCGTGATTAAGAAAAATAGCCTTTTTACTTCTTTTATCTTTTCTCGCTCTAGTTCTTAGGCTTGTGAAAAAACGTCCAATGGGCGTTTTTTCTGATATAATGAAATTATACGATTTTTTTCTAGTTGATTAGCTTTAAATCGTTTAATTATAGCCGTTTAATCGTTTTGTATCTTTTTTGTAAAAAGGTTAAAATAGGGGAAAAATGGTAGTTAGTCGGGGAGTTTGTCGGGAACTCCTCGGCTTTTTTATTGGATTGCTCTCATGAAACTGTCTGTTACTGATGAAGAAATTTCATCTTGTATGTGAGTGTATTTTGCAGTCATGTAGTTTGTTGAGTGGCCAAGCGCTGCAGCCATGTGAGCAACTGGCACGCCAGCAATCACACCTTGACTGGCAAAAAAGTGTCTCATCATGTGAGGAGTGATGTGTAGTCCTGTTTCTTGTTCGACTTGGCGAAATAGGGTGCCTACCCTAGACCATGGAATTGCTTTGCCTCTGTTCTCATTTTTGCAATAAGAGAAATCTGTTCTGAATATGAAATCATCTTTATTCAGAATCATCTTGTATTTGTACGCTATCTTATGAGATGTTTCGACAGCTTGTGAGAGTAATTCGCTGGTTTCAATATCCAGTGTGATCATTCGATTAGAAGAGCGAGTTTTCATTTTCTTGTCTCCATTTCTTAATCGAGTGCGGCTTTCGTCGATATGTATGTCGTAACGCCCATCTTGTCGCAAGTTAAGATTTGAGAACTTTATGCCGACTACCTCACTTCTTCGAAGTCCAAAATAGGTCAATCGAACGATGGTGTAGTTATAATCATCTAAGATGGCTCTTGCGCTTGTATCGAATGTTTTAAAATCTGCAAGAGACAGTCTTTTATTTTTGGGAGTAACAGCACTGTCGCCAACGTAAATGCCGTCAATAGGATTGTTGTCCAAGTATTGACAGGTAACTGCGTCATTGAAGAGTGCATTGAAAATTCCGTGCATTTGCCGAACCGTGTGCTTTGAGAGGGATTTGAGTAGACTTGTGATATAGAGTTCGTATTCATCTCTGAGTACGTTTTTGAGCTTGATAGAGCCGTAGCGTTCTTTAAAATGATTGTTGTAGATGTTGAACTTATTGCACTCTGTATCTGGTGCCCAGCGACCTGTCTCAATCATTTTGTCGGAGTAGATGCCCCAGTATTGATCGACCGTAAGATTTTTATTGTAGGCGAACTCATTGTTTTCAATCATGCGTTCAATCTCAGCTAGTGCTGTACGAGCTTCTGGTAGGGTTTTGAGATTACTCTTGGTAGCCTCTTTCTTTTTCCCTTGTAGATAATAACCACGGCGAACGTAGTAGCGTTTGCCTTTTGTTGTCTCGTAGGTAAAGATATTTGGGTATTTTGTTTTTGTATATTTCATGTTGTTCTCCTTTGTTGAATATTTCGACTTCTGGACAAGGTCTTTTTCAACGGAGAGGGTTGGCATCACCTCCTTTTTGTGATAAAATGGGTATAGTAAAGGGACCTACTGCAAAGCAGGTTTTACTATACGAGATATTCCCTACACTCAAATTTTGGTCGAGGAGAGTGTGGGGAGTTTTTTATTTACCGAACCAGATTGGGAATGCTATACCAGCTAAGGCTACTAATATACCAATAGCCCAGTACATAAATTCTTGCTTGTTTTTTGCTTGTTCATCAAGCCTTTTGTTTTCTTGGTTCAACAGCATGTTTTCGATGCGACGTTCGAAGTTATCGAATTTTAAATCAACTTGTGCAAATTTTAAATCAACTTGTTTAAACCCATCGTCCATTTTTTGACTTAGTTGTTCAAATTTCAAATCTACTTTTTCGAATCCGTGTTGGACATCTGAACTGACTTTTTCTAGTTTTAAATCTATTTCAGATTTGCTATATGTTTCTTGTGACATAATAGATTCCTCCTGTGGTTCTTCTGATTCCATTATATCACTTTCAATCTGTTTGGGTACAGTTTTAGATAGAGAAGCGGAGGGTGAAATATCGTTATACTCGTTTTTATCAAAATGAGTATACCATTGGATTACTTTTTGTTTTATATTTTCCTCAGGTAGTTCCATACTAACTCTCCTAGATAAATTTAAAGTAGTTATACGCTGTGTCGAGTTCATTACCCTCTTCATCAATGAGCGAAAAAAGAAGCAAACAGTCAGTTTTGGTATTTAGACTAAGTTGAAAATCAAAACTTCCGTTTGCTAACCCATACCCTTGCTCATCTCTATAGTTAATCTTTTCTTCTTCAAGATTAACTCGTGTGGCATATAATAAATTTGCTCCGTTCTCTGGTAAAATTACGGTTACTGTTAGCACATAGTTCGTTCTAGGTTTAATTTTAAAAAAATCAACGATAGCAAATAAAGATAGTGTATTGGGATAAAAGTCCATCGAATTTGCTGAACCTAGCAGTTGTCCTGTTTCAGCATGAACTATTCTGACAGCAGTCATCTTTTCTCTAAATAGATTTTCTTTCAATGGTATAGATGTCATAACAACCTCTTTCTATTCAATCAACCCGTAATATTCCTCTTTAACCATGACTTCGTCTGTTATGGTTTTTAATTTTCCCTATATACCTCCACACAACTCCGATTACTCGGAAATGTAGTCCTGTATTATGAATTATGCGTAATAACGTCCAATGCGCCTAGTATCCGTTGAGCTTGTTCTATGGCTTCTTTATAATCTTTAGAAGTATTTTTTATTGGCTTTTTGATTAAATCGATGAAAACTACAGGCTTGCTAAAGTCGTTCGAGGTGATGCGAACAGTCATATTAAGTATTTTTGTGGTGGTCTTGCGAGTACCGGTGATGCCGCCAGCGATTGCTCCGAATCCACCGAAAAGTGCGCCACCAATTAAGGCCTGTCCGACACCTCCTGAAACTACGGCTTGGTTATTAATCATTAAATCGTACGATACTAAATCTTCAAATTTGTACCAGTCGGTATCGTTTTTGTCCTTTTTTAAAAATCCAGGAACCAAGGAAAGCCCCCCTGTTCCGATGGCTAATGTTGTTTTAGCTACGGCTTTGGCTGTCCCTCCGACTATACTTGATTTCTGCATTTTTGATGCTCCGTGTACTCGATATACTCGGTTTAGACGGTCAATCTCAAGAGGGCCAATTTTGTCAGTCTTTTTGAAGCCTGTTGTATTAAAAATGTCCATAGTATTCTCCTTTATCTTTCCATCGGCTGGAAGTTACCGATGACTTTTCCGATAATGCGTGGGTCTTCTTCTCCCCAAGCTTGCTAGCAGAGAGTGTGGGGAGTTTTTTTCTGTAAATAGAAAAAAGCCAACATTTCTGTTGACTTTTTTCCATAACCCGATAATGCGAGCCAAGGGCAAAACCTTGTTTCCTCATAATCATTCTATTATGATTTTTGTAAAAAGTCAACACATTTACTTAAAACTGATTGAAATAATTTTGCGATTGATGTTGAATGTGACAAAAGTATGTTATTTTCCTGGTATTTTTCGATAATCAATCGTCCTTCTCGGTATCGGCGTCCGTTTAAGTTGTCAGAACATATTTTTTTATGAATATAGAAAAGTACGACAATATCAATTATTTTTCTATATCTGACCAAAGCTGGCAGAATATTCATTTCTGAAGCGAAAGATTTGATAGCAGCCGCTGGACGAGGAACGTTATATGATTGGTCGAAAATATTTATCAAAAATACATCGTTGTGCGCGCAGGAGTTCCTTATATTTTTGATAAATTTATGATGAGGTGTATATAGTTTTTCAGGTGGATTTGGGTATTTTGTACTGAAAAATTGAAGAAATTGAATCAAGGTACCGTAATCAATAATTTCCATTAGGACCCATACAGAGATTTGTGTTCGTTTTTCAAACATATCTTTTTTATAATCGTTGTGTCTGAAACGTTCTAATATTTCTGCAAATCTTTCAGGATATTCGTCTTGGAAATCTTCAACTATTTCATAGCCTTCAATCTCATTCATGTCTGTCATTATCGTCATCAGTCTAGTTCGAGTTGCGTGTTCAATATCCAATGTCAAATTCATCAAATATTCTCTAAGCCTTACGTCTAAATTTGCTGAGACAACCAAATGGTCGAATGTTAGCTTGTCGTATCCCTTATTTTGAGGTAGTTTTGGAAAATTCTTTCGATAACTTGAAATTTTGTAGTAATAACTTCGTTCTCTAAGATAAGCGATAATTTCGTCTTTCGAATAAGAGCCAAAATCAATCTTTTTCTCTGCAAATTTACCTAGTAACCCTTCAAATGATAACTTTGGCTTGCTATTCATGATTCCTCCATCCTTTTTCATCTCTCCATCGGTAAGAAGTTACCAACGACCTTGCCGATGATACGTGGGTCTTCGGTGTAGGGGGCGAATTTGTCGGCGTATTTTTTGTTGAGGGAGACGAGGCGGAGGCCGTCTTTTTCTTTATAGACTTTCTTGATGTAGGATTGTCCATCCCAGTCTACGGCATAGATTGCACCGTCGTAGTCAAATCCTGTATCTTTGATGAGGGCAATGGAGCCGTCAAGGTATTTTGGTTCCATGGAATCGCCATAGACCCAACTTGCGAGGTCGTGGGTGATTTCTTTGTCAAAATAGACAGTGTCGTAGTTGCGGTCTTCCCAGTAAGTTGCTCCAGTCCCAGCTGAGAGTTTTTCGAAGACGTGATACTCAAAGAGTGGTTCGTTAATCTCTAAAGGTGGTTGTTCCTCCTTTTCTTGCTCCTCTAATTGCTCCGTAGCGTAGCCTAGCACGTTTTCTTGGCGTTCGGGGTGTAATTGTACCACCTTATCATTTATCGCCTGTACGGTGCCATTTTTTGCGTCTGGTGAGGTGGCGAATATTTCAGGTTTAATTCCTAACGCCGCACATATCTTAAATATTGTTTCAGCTTTTGCGTTCATAATACCACGCTCAAGAATTGAACGCATTGTTGTGTAAGGAATTTCGTTTTCTAAAGCGAATGCACGGACGCTGTTATAACGGTGCTCAATCATTCTTTTTAATTCAGTTTCATTCATCAGTCCAGCTCCTTTTTCTTCATTATATCATACGAAAAATCGTATGTAAAATAAAAAAACATAAAATTTTTTAAAAAAAGTAGTTGACAATGTACGAAAATTCGTATATAATAGATTCAGAAATAAGGAAAGGAGGAAAGAGATATGCTGAGTCGGAAGTACAAACGACGGCGAGGAGCAAAAAAAGAACCTTTAGCAAAAGAGCTAAAAGTTCAAATCGCTCTAGGGATTCTACCAATCATCATGAAAATCCTAGAGTGGCTACTAAAAGACTAAAGCAGAGGGGCGAAAGCCCCAACCCTTTAGCGTATTTTGATTATAGCATATCTCTAGCCAAAATGAAAGATAAAAAGAGATTTTGGTTGAATATCGGTTGGATAGTTGTTGCGATCATCTGGATTGTCTTTCTATGGACGTATATCAAGTTTATCTGACGATTTTGTTGACAACATCATTCGTATGTGGGATAATATAGGGGAAGATGAAATCGCACTAAGATTAGTGCTACACAAAGCCCCTAGACTGTTCCAGCAATCTAGGGGCTTTTGTTGTGGGTTAGAAGACACTAACCGTGATTACTTGCCGAAGTGGTCGTCTAACCAGCGAGCCACCAACCAGCTGACAATAGCGTCAACGATTGCGGTAAGTAAGAATATGATGAAATCGCACATAAGCGGTACCTCCTTTTCTAAGGCGATATCGTTAGTGCCAACTGTATTATATCACATTTTGAAAAAGAAAGGAGTGAGGGTTATTGTTAAATATTGAAAGAGTTCGTCAGGAAAAAAATGTAACTTTGGTGGATATGGCAGATTTTTTGGGCGTGAAATATCAGACTATCAGAGATAAAATCGACGGAAAATCAGATTTTAAATTTGGAGAAGCGTTAGCTATACAGACTAGATTTTTTCCTGAATACGATATGGTCTTTCTGTTTTCTGAAGGAAGTATTTCAGGATAAAAAATTTTAACTTTACATACGAAAATTCGTACAAAACTAATCAATCCAACCATTTCAAAAAAATTTGCTTGATAAACTACATTTATCAAAGTTTGTTGTTGACAAACACAACAAACTTAACTAATGGAGAGGAGGGCAGATATGACTTATGGTGAGCGCATGCGTAGGCTGCGAGAGGACAAGGAAATGTCCTTGCGAGAGCTGGCGGAGAAGACGCTATTAGATTACGCATTCTTATCTCGTGTAGAGAATGATTTGCGGACGTTAACACTCCCACAGGCAAAGGCGGTGGCTCGTGAATTGGGCTGTACGGTGAATGAGCTGGTGGGGTAGGAAAGGAGGGAAGGGATGAGACCGATGCATTATCCGTATAGGGGGAAGAAAAATAGGTCTATCGCACTTGCAATAGACCCAATAGAAGTGGCCAGAGCTATTTCTGGAGCCATTCGTGGTACTCTTCAAGCAGACCAAGAGAAATCCACGTTGAGATGACGCAAACTTGGTTACCGAGGTTTGTCGATGGATTTTCTTTGAATTCTTCTCGACTATCATCAAGTGTTGTCTGTGCTTTATTAACAATACTTGAAATTGTTTCAGGCGTGAGTTGTTTCAGAAAATCGTTAAATTGTTTATCCATAATTATTTCCTCCTTTCGTTAGATTTTTAGATTAACTCGTTGGTAAGGGTCGCTAATCTAAGAATATTATATCAGAATGCACAATATATAGTATTACAATTTTATTTCATTACCGTATAAAGTGTATTTTAGAAAGGAATCTTATGTGGGAAGTGCTAAAAAAACATTTGAAAGCTAAAAAATTGACAATGGTTGAATTATCTAAAATGACAGGCATTCACAGGAACACTATTCAAAACATGCGTAACGAACGAATTTCGTTCAGGAACATGGTGAAAATCGCTGACGCACTAGATGTCAGTTTGGATGAATTTAGAAAATAAAAAAGCCACTGCGGGAACAGTGACTTACCAAAATTTACTTACTTAAATTATATCACAAGAAAGGATAAAAAGCTATGGAAGTGACATTAGTTAAAGAAGTTATTATTACACCGCTTCTGTTAAGTGATGAAACCGCTGCTAAGACCTTTAGTATTACACCGGAACACGCAGGAACATGCAGACGAGAAATGAAGGATATTCCACGCTGGAGTGTGCTCCTGTCGGATCACGGAAGATTAGTAGATGCTAAAGTGTTCAAGCGATACCTTGATTATAGAGGGAGTTTGGAGTGGAAGAACGAACTTGAGACGAACAGGAAGAAACTGAGGAAATTAAAGAAATGATTACAATCGGATTTTATGCAATGGCGGTGGTAGCTTTTATGGCTATTCGATACGGTTTTAAGCTGACAAAACAGATGAACTCAGATGAGTTTAGAGAAGAAATTTACAACGAGGAGCTAAAAGCTCGATTTGGGAAAGGAGTATCAGATAATGATTGGAAAAATGAATGTTATTGATGAGATTGAACGCTATGTGAAGTTACAGGGGCTATCCGTATCAAAAGCACAGCGTGAGGAGCTGGAAAGCATGTCGCAATACGAAGTGCTAATGATTCGAGACAGAGAGAGGGGTTTGGTGGTATGAGTAAAGCAGAGAGCATCCGCGTTTATTATCGTGAACATCCTGATGCGACCTATAAAGAAGTAGCTGAGGCGCTAAATTTGGAAGAAGGTTTTGTTCGCTCAAATGTTTATAGGGATATTAACCAATACAAAATCTGCGTTCGTAAAGAGGACGGTTCACTTGATTATGAGTTTTATTATAAAGCTGATGAAGAAAAGAAAGAGTTTTTAACCTATACGAAAGAGGTCTTGTTAGAGCTTGTCGAGCAATTGCGTAGTGCAAATCGACGGGAAACGGACAGCAATCAGATTCGGTTGAATTGCAAGGAAATTCGTTCGTTGTTACAGGAGATTGCAAAGTTATGACACAAGATGAATTAATAGAGCTAATGCATGATGATATGCCTATTGGAGTAAAGGAATTTATCCTGTTACGCGATGAAGCTATTCGCTGTATATTTTCCTTGAAATTAGGTTATCGACATGAACAAATGGATTATTTAACAGAATACATCCGTTTTTTAGAGGACTATTTTATGGAGGATTTATGAAGTTTTATGTAACAGAAAACAAACGACTCATCGTAGAAATGCACTCTTACGATAAATTTGACACCCAAGCCACAGGCTTTGTACCTATTCCTAAGACGAAGATTCTGATTTCGGAGAAAAGGTTTCTTGAGGAATTAACGGTTAACATTCGCGAA
The DNA here is from genome assembly GCF_017639855.1 of Streptococcus sp. zg-86. NCBI lineage: Bacteria > Bacillati > Bacillota > Bacilli > Lactobacillales > Streptococcaceae > Streptococcus > Streptococcus zhangguiae. The sequence goes on from NZ_CP072115.1 coordinate 552,765, forward strand.
GCGATTGCTTCTGTTTTGAAAGAGTATCAATCTGGTGTTGCAGAACTTCCTTTAAAACCAGTATTTGATGAAAAGCGCAAACAAATTCAACATTCTTATGATACAGAAGAAGCAGTAGCAGATATTATCCGCAATTGGGATTGTGCGACATTGAGCGAGGAGGATTGGATATGAAGATTACGAAGGCGACAGAAATTGAACGGACCAAAAATTGGCGTGTCTTACTATACGGAAAGCCAGGTCTTGGGAAGACAAGTGTAATTAAAACCTTGAAAGGTAGAACATTAGTCCTTGATATGGACCATTCAAGCAAGGTTCTTGGTGGTGCAGAAAATATTGATGTCATTGAATTTAATCGAAATCATCCTTCTGAGTTTATGAATGTATTTTTAAAAGAGGTTGATGATGTACTGGAAGAATACGATAATCTTGTCATTGATAACCTCACCAGTTTTCAATCTGATTGGTTTGTGGAAGCAGGAAGGACATCGAAGAATGGTATTTCAAACGAGCTACAACATTACAATCAATGGACAAATTATTTTTTGCGAGTATTGACAGCGGTCTATTCTAAGCAAATTAATATATTTGTAACTGCTTGGGAGGATACGAGGGAGTTATCGCTAGATACAGGTCAGTTAATTACACAGTACGTCCCGCAGATTCGGTCTAATGTACTAAATCAACTACTTGGTTTAACAGATGTTGTTGGTCGTATCATTATCAACAGCAAGACAAGTAATCGTGGGGTTGTCTTAGAGGGTTCAGAAGGAACATATGCTAAAAATCGTTTAGATGGTCGTACAGCTTGTTCGATAGAGAAGTTGTTCAGCTTTGAAGGGAGTGATGACTAATGGCTTACGAATTATTTGATTATCAGTTAGACCTAATCGCACAGGCACGCAACCATATAGCTGACAAAAATGTTATGATTGTCAGCCCTCCTGGGAGCGGTAAGTCCGTTGTGATTTCGGAAATTATTAAACGTGCGACAGATAAAGGCGGAACGGTCCTATTTCTAGTTCATCGTAAAGAGTTGATTGAACAAATAACACATAGTTTGACAGTTCATGGAGTCAATTTATCGCAAGTAGTTCTATTGACGGTTGGAAAAGCTAAAAATAGATTAGCTGTTCTTAAAAAACCAACTCTCATTATTACAGACGAGGGACATCACGGAAAAGCGAGCACCTACCAAACAATCTACGATTACTTTTCAGATGTACCACGGCTTGGGTTTACTGCAACCCCGTGGCGAATGTCAGGTGCCGGTTTTACAGATACATACGATGTCATGGTTGAAGGAAAATCAGTGCAATGGCTGATTGATCATCAACGTTTAGCAGATTGCAGATACTACAGCCTATTGGCTATTGATACATCAAAGCTTAAAACCAGAAATGGTGAGTATACGAACAGCTCGATTGACGAAGCATTTGGTAAGGCAATTTATGGTGATGTTGTTCGTGAATATCGTAAGAGGGCAGATGGTCAACAGGCTATCTTATACGCCCACTCAATAGAAGCGTCTAAGAGCTTTTCTAAGGAGTTCAACGAAGCAGGTATAGAATCAGTCCATGTAGATTCTAAAACCCCAAAAATCGAACGGGAGAAGCTCATGCAGGGTTTTAGAGATGGCGAGATTAAAGTTCTCTGTAATGTCGACTTAATCAGTGAAGGTTTCGATGTACCGGATTGTTCAGTGACGATTTTATGCAGGCCAACTAAATCACTTGTTCTTTATCTGCAACAGTCTATGCGATCTATGCGGTATAAACCAGGTAAGGTTGCGACTATTATAGACTGCGTGGTCAATTGGAAAATACATAGTCTGCCATACACACCGCATAATTGGAAAGCTTACTTTAAAGGTGGTTGGAAAAAAGCTAGGAAATCAGACAATATTATCCAAGCTAAGCAGTGTCCAGAGTGTTCTGCGATGTGGCCTTTGATTCAATCGGTCTGCGATTTATGTGGATACGATTTTGGCGAGCGAGAACAAGCTGAGAAAGAACGCATTGAAGCCGAACTAGTTGAAATTAAGCGACAAGAGTTTCAGTTAATGCGGACTGCAGGCTGTAAATATGGTTCGGATTTGTCGCAAAACTGGCAGATTGCAAAAGCAAGAGCCAAAGTAAATGGTGGCAAACCATTATACACATTATTGTTTTACTATGTCGGCAACGCCAAAATGCGTGTATCAGACGATGATATTATTCGAATGACTGGTGTTTCTAGTCGAGAATATCAAAATGCCCGCAAGTGGGTAGAAAAACAGAAAAATAAAATTATAACGAGGTATTAACACATGGGATTTACAACAGATTTTTCAGAAGTAAAAGAGTTTTCAGATTTTAAAGAACAAGACTATGAAATGATTGTTTTCGATGCGTATGAAGCCAAGAATAAAAACGATAAGATGCGCGTTGTAATTGACTACGTGGTTCGCAATGACGTACAGCAGGAAAAGCAAAATGCCCACTTATGGGATGAACAATATAAATCGTCACAGACAGGGAAGTACCATATAGGTATTCTAATGGGGAAAGCTAAAGCGCTCGGTATTCCTGAAGGGAAGCATTATGATAGTTTTGAAGCGTTTCTCAATGACTTTAAAGGTCGTACAGCTAAGATTCGTGTGAAGCTGGAAGAATATAACGGCGAGAAATATCCAAAAGTTCGCTTTACTAATCCTACAGACATCCCAGCTTGTCACCATGTTTGGAAAGAAAAAACAGATGTAGCGTCCACAACTATCAATGAAGATGGATTGCCGTTTTAATCATTAAAGGAGCACTATGAAAGGACTATCCGATTCGCTTAGCCGATTGCTCTATCAAATAGACTGGGGTTCTAGTCTATTTGGCGAATCGGTATTAAAAGCGGAGTTAAAAAAACAGTTATACAAAGTCCACTATGTGGATGATAAAAACCAGGTTTACTATTATTTTGAATCTACAAATGTCGAGCCGAAAGACATCGGGTATTTCGCAAGCGACGGACGAAAAACCTATCGCTTTATTTACGGAGAAGTCAAAATGACTCAGGAAACGGACAATCGTCCAGCTAGAGTTACTTATTATGCTGAAAATAATTTCCCGCCGTTTGCGAAACTCGTCATCGACTATCTTCTTGGGAAGTATTCGATTATTGATGGATTTCTATACGATGTCAGCAATCGACAATTCAGATTACTAGATGAATATGCGTTGCAAACAAAGTATGGTTTCAAGGACGCGAACCACATCATAGAAATTTTATCTGGGATTCATCACTATTTGAATGTGAAACCGGTCAATTATATCCAGCTCTATCAAATAGCTGGGCAAGATTTTATCATTGACTTAGAATTGAATGAATTGCTACACGAACCGCCTAAGCAGAATGTATCGTATTTCAAACATTATCCCGTGAAATTATCCAATGCATATGATTCACAAAAAATTGCACAGGAATTTCTTGAATATGTCATCGCAGACCATCAATCGCTTCATAATGCACAACTCCAAGCTTACTACATGGCTCAAGTAGCGTGTGGAATCCGACCGAAAACAAATTTCTTTATCTCAAAGTCTGGGGTTCGAACAGGGAAGGGGTTACGACATATAGCGCTGTCAGGATTGTTCAAGAAAATTGATGTTGAATTAGACACACTAAAATCAAACGGTTTTGAAGCTTTGCAAGCGTGGTCGATGTTCTCAGGTGGAGAAATGGCACTCGCGACAGAACAAGGCGACATACAAGGTCTTGCTATGGAACGAGTGTTAAAGATTATTGCAACAGAAAAAACGCATGTTGCTCGGTCAATTGGGCAAAACCAATCCTTGGTTAATCTGTCAAGCGTACTATGCATAGACACAAACCGAACAGTTGCGTTATCTGATGAGATGAACGGCCGTAAGATTCTCATCCAGTATCAGGACAGGCCAGAAGGCGAGACGGATTTTGAGCGTGAAGAGATATTTGCAAAATATTGGCGAGCATTTACGAATCGAGATAAGTCTCCGAAAATCGAAGGTAGTTTGGGTTTCCTACTTAACTCCATGGAATATTTTAAGCAACAGGGTGAAATGTATCTATGGAAGAATGTAGAAGTTATTAACGATATAGATTTAGATGATTTCCAAGTTGCGCTTATTAACTCGTTGCAAGAAGTTGATTTCGTTCAGCGTACTGGAAACAAGGAAGTGGTTGACCTGTCGGTTGCGGTGTATCGCGGAAACAACGCTAAACTGAGCAATGCACTATCAGAAATCGGAGTCAAAGCTACATCAAAAAAAATAAATGGTAAGGCTGTTAGAGGCTATGTCGTTGAAAATCAGGAACGTTTTGATAAATTTGTCATTTGAGGTTACAGACGGTTACGCACCTAATGGCAAGGTGCGTAACCACCTCAATCCCTTGGGGGACAAGGAGTTTCACCGTTAAAATTTAAAAGGTTACGCAGTTACAAACCAACTCAATAAAGACAATAATTGTTTAAGTTATTTATATATAGTATATAAGGGTAGGGGGGTCTGTAACTGCGTAACTGCGTAACCGATATGGCGAAAACCCTTGATATTACTGAATTTTTGGAGGTTACAGAGGTTACGGAGGTTACAGAGTGGCACATCATGATACAGCATTAAATTTCTTAAAAAAAGGATACCAGGTTATTCCGTTAAGTCGAAAAACTGGTAGTCCGATTATAAAATTCAAGGATATTCAAATTACAGAAGAGATTATCAAATCGGTTAATTGGCTAAATTGTGATTATGCACTTCTCATGCGTGGGGTTTGGGCAATTGATATCGATACACATGAACTTGATGAAACGACAGCAAAAGGGCTTAAATGGTTAATTCAAACATGTGGGGCGGATATTTTACGAATCACCACGACTGATCAATATAACAACGGATTAGATGGATACAGTTCGTTGCTTAACAGCGAGTACAAAGAGGAGTTGCTTGACAATTTCAGTAAGACCTTTATCGAAGTCACAGCCAGCGGTGGTATGCATATATTGTTTAAAAAGCGCAATGATATTCCATATGGGCAAAAACCAAAAATTATGAAGGGGATTGATATTAAGGCGCACGAGAATAACTATGTGAAAATATTCCCGTCAGAAGGTCGAGAAGTCTTACAGGCGGTTGATAGTCTACCGTACTATGAAGGAGAATTTGAAAAACAAGCATTCAAGCCGAAGCAACACATTGTCACGCAGTATTTCAGCGAATTATTACCAACGCCGTCCAATAATGGTACACATGAAGGTCGTGAAGCATATGAGCGTGTTACATCAGGAACGTGTATGAATCGCAATGATGATTTGTTTAAAGCAGCTTGTTGGGCTTTTGAAAACGGACATCCGATTGATAATTTAATGATTATTATTGGTACTGTGAAGGGTCGCGATACTTTTACTAGAGAGGAGTTTGAACGTACAGTTGAATCAGCGAGAAGAAAAGTCAGCTATGTCACTTTCGGAACATGATGTGCAAAATGCCATCCGTATGGAGCTAGCGAGACGACATATTGTTTGTTTCCGTGCAAACGTCGGAAAGGTTCGTATGGCGGACGGTCGCTATTTCGACACTGGTCTACCGAAAGGTTTTTCAGATTTATTTGGTTTTAAATCAGACGGAAAGATATTTTTTATTGAAGTAAAAAATAAATCAGGTCGCATCAGACCTGAGCAAGAAAAATTTATAGAAAGAATGCGCTTATTTGGCGCTTTAGCAGGAGTGGCTAGAAGTGTCGAGGAGGCGTTGGATATTATCGAGGAGAAAACAGATGAATAAACAAGAAGCGATTAAAACAGGGGACAGAGTTATCACTCGGGGTGTAGTTGTTCGCAACTTTGAGGGATACGGTGGTTGCCAATTTTCAGAAGTCGAAACTGATAAAGGAGCGACAATTACTTGTGCGACGGAACACCTTGAACCCGATGAACCGCAGAAAGTCAAAGTGTCACAAGTAGCAGTAGACTACTATGAGCAATATAAAGACAAATTATCTGGTTTTGATGAGTGGTTTTGCGATTTCTATAGTTCTGACTTTGAAAATGACTTTGACAAGGCTGAGGAACTACAGATTTGGCTATATGACAATGATGATAAGACGAATTGTCAGAGAGAGCTTGCTCTTGCAACATTGATTGTAAATGGATTGGATGCGGTTGAGGTTGAACAGGAGAAGAAATACAAGGTTAAGATTGCGAACAACGGAAGTCAGCCATTGACGTTTAAAAAATTAGGACCAAAAATCTTCTTTGTTGATGAAAAATGCGATGAGTCTTTCACTAAACAAGAATTAGAACAAGCTGGATTTGGCTGGGTGTTCGATTGTGATGGTGCGGAAGTTGAGGAGGTGGAGTGATGAATAGTGTTTTTGCTATACAACGCAAAAAAACAGGTGCTTATGTATCAAATTTTGGTGGCAAAGGCGCAGTTCGATGTTCACACAAGAGAGCGCTCATCCATGATAGTCTAGATAGTGTCTTAATCAGATGGGATTTTGGGGTGTTGGACGGCGAACTAAATGAAGAAAATTTTGAGATTGTTAAAATCCCGCTGACTAAGTTAAAAGATAGAGTGCTTACTGAAGTGCTTTCTAAGCGTTCGTGGTTTTATCCGTTTATCGTGGAGGTAGAAGATGACAACAGCTGAGAAAATCGAGTACATTCTAAAAGTCAACTACTGGACGCAACAGCAACTCGCAGACAAAATTGGCGTAAAACAGACTACTATTTCTGCTTGGAAATTTGGTCGAGTTGTCAGAGATAGCTATGTCCCTCAAATCGACCTGCTTTACAATCAAGCAAGAAGATTGGAGTGGGAACGTAGGCAACCGAAGCTGAAGCCAACACCGAAGCAAAAAGAGGCAGGGAAAGTCTTGTCAGAACGTGGGAAGATGGTGCTGAAGTTCCCGTGGTATAGTTATCAAAGAAAACAAAAAAGCCAGCAAGTGCTGACTCCTTGTGAATAATAACCTTATCAATATTATATCATAAAGGAGAGAGCGAGAGTGACTTTTTTTCCAGAGATTGATGAAAAACAGACAATCAGAAATGCTAAGAGGAAGCTGAAAGAATATCCACGTTGGCGCAGGATTGCAGGCGATGTTGACGGTCAGAAAGTTACTGCTACGTACTCCTTTGAGCCGAGACAGTCGCATAGCACGCCGAGCCGTCCAGTTGAGCGGTTGGCGATAAGTAAGGTAGATGCACTAGCAGAGCTTGAAGCTATCGAGTATGCAGTAGGGCATCTGCTTGATCCGTATCATAGGCGGATTTTGTATGAGAAATTTTTATGTAATCGTCCTAAATATGATTTTGAAATCTATCATGGTTTATTCATGAGCGAGGGGAGTTACTATCACGCATTATCCATTGCGCTGATAGAGTTCGCAGAAGTATACCGTGGCGGTGTATTACTTGTAGAAATTGCAGATGAAACCTAGTTTTTGCAGAGTTGGCCTGAAGTTTGTAGACCATTTATGGTGATAAAATGGTATTGTCATAGGATTAGGTCAGGAAGCGTATGGCGCTCTGGCCATTTGGAGAGCTTAGTCAAGGGGTTAAGACATCGCCTTTTCACGGCGCAGGCGCAGGTTCGAATCCTGCACTCTCCGTTGTATTTTATGCAAAACTCCATATTTTTATCAAAAAAGCCTCTTATGCTATTGAGTAAAGGCTTTTTTAATAGTATTATTAAAGTGATAAAAGTATTTGGAGAAATTAATATGAGTTCAGAAAGCGAAAAAAGGATTACTTTGCATATTTCAGGCGAGGCAATGGACGATGAAAAAGGATATGAATTAAAATATCTAATAAAATCATTGCAAAATTTTGAGAAGTTATCGCAGAAGACCTACTTATTTTTAACGAATCAGAATAGAATGACTACAGAGAATTCTGAAGATTTTAGGGTCTACATAGCAGATATTAGACCTGGCTCTTTTCAGGCAGATGTTATTCTTTTTTGTCAAACTTACATATTGCCGTTGGTTCCAATGGTTGGAGATCACGGAGATTTGGTTTGGGAGTGTATTTTGAATTCTTTCGATTTTTTAAAAAGAGTTTCCGCAGCCAAGAGGGAGGGGAAAAGTGTGCAGATTGAAAATAATGGAGATAAGGCAGTCGTTGTTGTAAATAACGGTAATGATGTAACTGTCAATTATTACGAATATCCAAATTACGTACCAGAACTAGGAAAACAGTTAGCACCAAACTTTGCAGAGTTAGCTAAAGTTATCAATCCAAAGGTGGAGACCGTTAATTTTGCTTCTGATTTAGGGGAGCTAACATTAGATTCTGAGAATGCGAACCTATTTAAAAAGCGTTCCTATCTGACGGAGGAGACGTTTGAGATAGTCGGTGAAATAACAGTGTTAAACTCTCATAGTTATACAGGGAAAATAAAAATCTCAGATAATCAGTCTTTTGATGAGGATGAGTATAATTTTGAAGTTGCAAAAGATTTACGTTATCCAGAATTTTTGCAATCAGGAGTATTGCATAAAGTTAGTTACATTTGTTGCAAAAAGATAGTTTTTGATCCAACAAGTCCCTTAAGAGAGAAAATAGTAGGAGTTAAAATTTTAGAGAAATTATAAAGTGCTTTTAGTCACACAAGCGTGTGGCTTTTTTGATTGGAGGTGGTGGAAAATTGAATGAGAGACAAAGACGATTTGCAGATGAGTACATCATCTGTGGAGTGGCAGAGGAAGCTGCAATAAAAGCTGGGTATAGTAAGAATTATGCAAGAGCTCAGTCGCATAAATTGTTGGCAAATGTTGGCATTTCTGAATATCTCAAAAATCGCATGGAAGAATTGCAAGATGAAAAGATTTTAACGCAAAAACAGGTCTTGGTCATGCTTTCAGAAATAGCTTCTGGTCAAGCTAAGGAAACTATAGTGGTGACTACAAAAGTCGCTGAATTGATTCCAGACCCAAGCACGGGCAAGACTGTAAAAGTCTACAACGAAGTTCCGCAATTAGTTGAGTACCCTACAAAGAATAGCGATAGAAATAAAGCTTTAGAGCTATTGGGGAAAAATTACAGACTGTGGACAGATAAGGTTGAGGCGGATGTAATCGTGTCTGAATCTCCAAAATTCGATGATATCGTTAATCAGCTGGGAGGTGGCGGTCTTGAAGAGTAATTTCCCTTTGTCACAGAAATACATTGACTTTTGCAATACTTTCAAAGATGTGGATGCGGATTTTCTTGAAGGCACGACGGCGGCCGGTAAAACGACTGTTGGGGTCGGCGTTAAGTTCATGCGGGCGGTCAGTCGAAGCAAAAAGAAATTCCATATCATCGCTGCTAAGACTGTTGGGGTCGCAGAAAAGAACATCATCAATCAAGACAACGGTATTTTAGACATTCATAGAAACGCCCTTTATTTTGGGAACGGTGATAAGGATTTCAAACTACCGCATATCAAGTTTGAGAACAAGATTATCTACGTTCTCGGATATGACAATAAAGAAAAGTGGAAGCTGGTTCTTGGTGGTCAGTATGGCTGTGTCTATATTGATGAGGTGAACACCGCAGACATTGAATTTGTCCGTGAGCTGTCCACTCGTAATGACTATCTTATGGCGACATTGAATCCGGACAATCCTAATCTGCCGGTCTACAAGGAGTTCATCAATCGTTCACGTCCTTACAAAAAATATGCAGATGATGTTCCGCAGGAAATCATGAAAGACTTAGTTGAACCAGAAGTGCCGACATGGCGCTACTGGTTTTTTACATTCAACGATAACAAGAGCTTGAGCGCAGAAGACATCGAAAAGAAGAAACGTTCAGCACCCGTTGGGACGAAGCTCTACAAGAACAAGATTTTAGGACTGAGAGGAAAAGCGACAGGTCTTGTCTTTGTGAATTTTGATAGACAGAAACATCTTGTCACTTTGTCAGAAGCCATGAAGCAGACCTTTGTCAAGTTTAGCGCAGGTCTTGATACAGCCTATTCATCGCAGAGTCCTGACACAATTGCTATGTACTTCCTAGGAATTACGGATGCTGGAGCAGTCTATATTCTCGATGAAGAAGTCTACAACAACGCAGAACGAGAAATACCGATTGCGCCGTCAGACACGGTGGTGAAGTTCATTGCTTTCTTAGACAAGAATGTGGGACGTTTTGGCTTCTTGCGTGATGTCTTTATTGATAGCGCAGACCAAGCGACAATTACGGAGATGAACAAGCACAAGCAATTGCATGGATCAATCTACAATTTCATTGGAGCCTACAAGAAAACAAAGATTGTTGACCGTATCAATTTTCAACTAGGTTGGATTGCGGAAGGGAATTACCTGGTATGCGACCACTGTATCCATCACATCAATGAATTAGAAACCTATGCTTGGAAAGAGGATAAGGACGAACCAGAAGACGCAAACGACCATACAATCAACGCTTGCCAATATGCGTGGCTTCCCTACGCAACTTTAATCGGACGAAAGGAGTAAGATTTGGGACTAATGGACATGATTAGAAACGGTTTGAAGAATTTCTTACAGATTGAGTCTGCGCAACCGCAGATGATTACAATCACAGAAGCGCTGACCTTTGAATCAAACGCCCTGAAAAACAAGATTTGGTATAGGGGTGATTCGTTTGAATTAACGCAACTCTACGAACAACTACCGAATGCGGATTTGTTGTTTTGGGGTGCTAAAAGTTCACAAGGTATGGAGATTCGAAAAGTACACACGGGTATTCCAGGGCTGATTGTGGACAGGTTAGCGGATATCACTATGGCGGACCTCAACGACCTAGAATTTACTAATCCACAACATGAAGCCTTGTGGAAAGAGATTGACGAAGATAATGCCTTTAACAAGCAACTTGAGAAAGCTATTAAGGAATCTTTGGTAGTTGGAGACGGAGCCTTTCGCATCTCTTTTGATAAGGAAGTTAGTCAGCTACCAATTGTTGAATGGGTAACAGGGGATCGTGTGGATATTGTTTACAACCGTGGTCGTTTGAAAGAAGTGGTATTTAAAACGCCATTTACGGAGCGGAATAAGCACTATATGCTTCTTGAGACCTATGGCTATGGGTATATCAAGACAGAGCTGTACGAAGGTCGCACGTTGCGCTCGTTGGGTTCAACGGAGTACACGAAAGATTTAAAAGACTACACGTTTGATGAATCTGTCATGCTTTGTGTACCTTTTGCAATCTTCTCATCGAACAAATGGGAAGGTCGAGGGCAGTCTATTTTTGACAGAAAGGCGGATAGCTTTGACAGTTTAGACGAAGCCTGGAGTCAGTGGATAGATGCGCTTCGTGCAGGACGAACTAAGCAATATATCCCAGACTGTTTTATCCCTCGTGATCCAAATACTGGCGCAATCATGAAGCCGAATAGCTTTGATAATCGATTCATTAGAACTGATGCGGATATGCGTGAAGGTGCTAAGAATCAGATTGAATTGCAACAGGCAGCTATTCCGCATGACAGTTATTTAGCTACGTATGTGACAGCTCTTGATTTAGCTTTGCAGGGGCTCATCAGCCCGTCAACTCTCGGGATTGATGTTAAGAAACTAGACAACGCAGAAGCCCAACGTGAGAAAGAGAAAGCAACACTCTACACCCGCAATGCAATTGTGACGGCCTTAGAAGAGTTCTTGCCACGCTTAATTAGTATGGTTATCAATTCACAGAACATAGCTACGAAATCACCGATTGAAGAGGTCGATGTGACAGTACCGTTTGGAGAATACGCCAATCCGTCATTTGAAAGTCAGGTTGAGACGGTGGCCAAGGCTAAAACTGGTGGCATTATGTCCATTGAAGCTAGCGTAGAAGAATTGTACGGTGATTCTAAGGACAAAGAATGGAAAGCTGAGGAAGTAGCTCGCTTGAAAGCAGAACAGGGCTTTGCGGGAACAGAAGAACCTTTTTTAAATGAATCACTAGATGATTTTGAAGTGGAGGAAGAAAATGACCTTGAAAATAGTAACGATAGGTCCGAAGACATACCAGATGTCAAGAAAGGAAGTCAAGGGCCTGTTGAAGATAGCGAGTGAGAACATCGCTTTTGGCATCTACGCAGTCGAAAAAGACAACAAAGTGGAGATGTTAAACAGTCACTCTCAAAGTCGTACAGCCCTGAAACGACAGGTCCGCAGTTTCAAGGCGAAAGGTTTTAAGGTATACCAAAATGGCTTATGATGTATCGAAAGCCTTTCAAAGAATCGAAGAAGAGCTACTTTCGTCCATGATCCGTAATCTCAAACGCCACAAAGCAGAAGAATCAGCAGAAGGTTTTGAGTGGGAGCAGTGGCAGGTAGCACAACTAAGGGAGCTTCAGCGCTTCAAGCGATCTAATGCGAAGAAATACGGTAAGGAGTTTGCGAAAATCAACAGTCGGATTGCTTCAGCTATTCAAGTTGCACATCGTGAGGGCATGGATAGCGAAGAATTGGCTATCTTAGAAGCGATTAAGCAAGGACTTGATTTATCTCCTCACGGAGACGGACTTACTGGGTCGTTCTTTGGTATCAACGAGCGCAAGTTGAACGCTCTTTTGAATGCGATTGAGTATGATATGAAGGTCGCAGAACATGCGATTTTACGCTACACAGATGACCAGTATAGACGGATTATCTTTGATGCGCAGGTTGCGGCTAACACAGGCGCAGTTACCTACGAAAAAGCCATTGACATGGCGACCAAAGATTTTCTCAGTCGGGGAATTACCTGTATCCAGTATAAGAACGGCACGCTGGTTAATATTGTATCCTATGCGGAAATGGCAGTCAGGACAGCGACTAAGCGTGCTTATTTGATGGGCGAAGGCGTGAAGCGCCAAGAGTGGGGGATTAGCACCGTTATCTTAAACAAGCGAACGAATGCTTGTCCTTTGTGTATGCCCTTTGAAGGTAAGGTCTTGATTGATGATGTGTGGAGCGGCGGCAAGGCATCTGACGGATCGTATCCGCTTCTTAGTTCTGCCATGGCAGCAGGCCTCTACCATCCACGATGCAAAGACAAGCACACGACCTATTTCCCCGGTATCAGCTCAGAACCTGAGAAGACTTTTACTCGCTCTGAATTAGAAGACATCAAAGAGAGACAGCGTTTAGAAAATAAGGCGCAGTATGCGGAACGGCAGAAAGGGCGTTTTGGCAGACTGGCTAGGCATAGTTTAGACCCCGACAATGTCCGTCATTATTCCGCTAGGGAAGAAGTGTGGAAAAAGCAGACGGTTTTAGCTCGTAAGAAGTTGGAAGCCTTCGAGAAAGAAAAGGGCTATAATCTTGATAAATCGCTTGATAACCTTGATGATGAGGTGTATAATAAAAATATGGATGGCATGATGCGTAAGAAGGCTATTGACCACACGAAAATGTCAATAGCTTCCAAAGAACAGATGAATCGTTTGTCTCGGAAGTTTAGAAAAAGGGGTGGAGAATTTCTTTTTGATGAGGATGCGATTATTTATCTAAACGAGAAAAACGCTGAGGCTGTCACATTAGATGCCTATACTATCGTTATGAGAGAAAATATCTCTATTTCTGCTTTACTCGAAGAATTGGAGCATGCAGAGCAGTATCTTCGAGGAGAAAATGATGGTTCCGCTCTTAGTGTTGCTTTGAATGAAGTTTCTGCCAAAAGAAAATCTATTCAAGAAGCAGAGCGTTATAAACTGCCAAATATTGAAATTGAGCAAGTCAAAAAAGATATTGCTTACTATGAACAAGAGATAAGGAGGTTACAAGATGAAAATCACTAAAGTGCTCAAGCTAGGCAAACGTTTAGTCATTAGTTTGGACAGCAGTCTTCCTGACGATTTCAGAAACCATTCAGATGTATCTGTAGATGGTGTTGTTTTTTCGGATGCTCTTGTGACAATGCCTTCCGGGAAAAATCTCCGACAGGATTTATCTGTTCAGTATAAAAATTTTCCTGATATAGTTGGAAAAGAATTAGTATTGTTATAATAGCCAAGCACTTAGAACAATCTAGGTGCTTTTCTTGTGGTCAAAAGGAGGAGAAATGTTATACACACTTTGGCAATTTATTGGCTTTTTATTAGGAATTGCTTGGATTGTAATTCTGATAGGACTTATAGTTGTTTTTATTATAGCCTTGGCTAAATACATATATGAAACATTTGGAGATTCAAAATGAATAAACGGATGAAAAAGAAATATCTATTGCCAGCTCTTGAAAAGAGAGTGGCAGAACTAGAACGCAAAAACGCAGAGTTACTAGCTCGGCAGACCTTGCTTGAAGCGGCGCAAAAGCAGATGGTTAGTCGTGCCGAACGGCTGGAGGTGCAGGTTTCTAAAAATGCTGAGGGAACGAATAAGGAGTTAGACCATTTTCGTGAGGTGACGAAAATGCTTTCGGATAATCAGGATTTTCTTCAAAATGAGATGAAACGCATGAAAAAACCGTGGTACAAACGGAAATAATCGAACCGTATGAAGCTCATGCGGTTTTTCTTTTGCCCGAAGGCGTAAAACTACGTGGAGACACCAGTGCCAATAACTGAAATAGGGAGACACCCTGAAAACTGAAAGGAGAACGCTATGTTCGCAAAACCATTATTTTTCTACGACGCACCAACAGACACAGGGTCTAGCGGTGGTCAAGACTCGTCAGCTCAATCTCAACCCGCTAGCACTCCTGAGATTGATTATGACAAAATCGCAAGCATTGTCGAAGGCAAGCAGAAGGTTGCAGAAGATACAGTTCTGAAGAACTACTTCAAACAACAGGGCTTGAGTGGTGAAGAAGTCGCAGAAGCTATCACGGCTTTTAAGACGCAGAAAGCTAACTCAATGCCAGATGTCGCAAGCCTTCAGAAACAAGTCCAACAAGCTGAATCACTTGCCTTGCAAGCCACTTTAGAAAAGAGCTTACAACTAGCAGCGGTTGAAGCTGGACTGCCAACATCTAGTCTGCCTTATGTGCTCAAGCTCGCAGATACAACGAACCTAACGCTTGAATCACAAGCAGAGGACTTCAAGGCAGCTATCGCAAAAGTGCTGGAAGACGTTCCCGCGCTGAAACCTGAAAAGTCAGAATCAACCGGCTTTCACCAAGTTGGGTCTACAGGAAATGCCCAACAAACGACCACATCGGACTTATTAAGTGCCGCTTTTGGAAACAAATAGAAATGAGGAAAATACATGACAGTTTACAACTACGTTGAACAGTTCCGTACTGAACTACAACAAAAATATGCACGAGAGTTGACCTCTCATGACTTGTTCTTATCAAACCCGCAAGTCACTTTTATGAACGCACAGACCATTAAATTGCCAAGCATTACGGTATCTGGCTATAAGGATCACTCACGAGCTACGACAGGCTACAACTCAGGTAACCTAAGCAACGAATGGGAGCCAAAGAAACTCGAACACGACCGTGATATTGAATTTGCGATTGACCCAATGGACGTGGATGAAACTAACTTGATTTTAGCTATGGCAAACATTCAAAATACGCTCGAGACAGAACAAGGTATCCCTGAAAAAGACAGCTATATCTACTCTAAGCTCTATCAAGAAGCAACGACTTATGCTTCTAACGGTGCGACAGTCGCAACTGATGAGTTGACAGCTGAAAACATCTTGACGCTCTTTGACGACGCCATGGAAAAAATGGATGAGGCTTCTGTACCAGCAGAAGGCCGTGTGCTTTATGTGACTCCAGCCGTGAACAAGCTCTTCAAGCAAGCCAAAGACTTACAGCGTGTCTTGGGCGTGACAGGTGGAAACGGAAGTGTGAATCGCTCTATCTACGACATTGACGATGTGACAATCAAGGTTGTACCGTCTGCACGTATGAAGACCAAATACAACTACACAGACGGTTGTGTACCTGCTTCAGATGCGAAACAGATGAACTTCATCTTGATTCATCCGTCTTGTGTCATTGCTCGTGAGAAATATTCTTACATCAAGGTCTTCACACCTGGTCATGATTCACGTACTGCGGATAACTACCTCTTGCAATCTCGCTTCTACATGGATGCCTTCCTTATCAAAAACAAAGCGACAGGTATTTATATCAACGCAAAAGCGTAAAGGAGGTATAGTATATGGCATATGTAGCTGAAAAAGGAAACAAGGTCTATGACATTGATAAAAGTCAAATTGAAGTGTACGTAGCACAAGGATTTGATATTTTGGAAGACGGTAAAGTCGTAAAATCGGGCGCTGGTAAGGCTATCAGCGCTGAAGAATATGACAAGGTTGTTGAAGAAAATAAGAAATTGAAATCTGAAATCAAGAAACTAAAGCAAGCCGACAAAGCAGATAAAGTTGATAAAGCAGATAAAGTTGATAAAGCTGGTGAGTAGGATGTATGCAAATGCGACTTACTACACCACGGAATACCTTGGCACTTATCAAGGTGACGACCTAAAAAAGCGACTGGCTCAAGTGGCAGACAAGGTTGACAGCCTGACTTTCAACCGAATTAAGGGCGTAGGATTTGAGAATCTTACGCCTTTTCAACAGTCGGTGATTCAAAAGGTCTGTTGTCAATTGCTTGATTTTGAGGTCGAGAATGCGGATTTGCTTGCGACCGCAGTTTCTAGCTATAGTATCAACGGTGTGTCAATGCAATTCGGAGATAGTTGGAACGTAGTGACTATGAACGGTATCGCTATGAACCGCAGTACCTACGAACTGTTGCGACAGACAGGATTAACGGGGAGGGCAATCTGATGAATTTTCCACAGCTTGTTTTACCCCAATTTTGTAAGACACCGATTACCGTCACGGTACACCAAGAGGGGATTTCAGAAGACGGAGGAGGCTGGGCAAAAACTAGCCAGTAAATAAAAAACACAGATAGCTTCAAGCTGATTTTGATGAAATCCAGCCGAACTATTTGTGTTTTTATTTTTATCTCTATTATCTTGGACTAATTTCTTAGCCAATTTCGTGAGATTCATGCTCATTAGGAGGAATCCTATCTCAGTTTCAACCACTTTTTGACCTCTGACATGCACTCTGCGCACGCCAAAAACACCCTTCATCCTACCAAATACAGGTTCGACATCCACCTTGCGTTTGGCATAAATGCGGGCTCCCTCTTTACTTGTCAATTCCTCTTTGACTAAGTTCTTGAAATAGTTCCACGTAGGATTATACTGAATTTGTTTGAGGTTTCCTTTCTCTGTCCGTGCTAATTGGTCTAACTCTTCACTAGCTTGTACAGGATCAGCTTCGTAAATCTTACTATCTTTCTCAAATCCATACTTTTCCGTTCTTCGTGAATAATTCTTAAACGAGTAGACAACTCCAGCTGGTTTTATCCACTGGTCAGAATCTTCTAGGTAAGTCCAGTTTTCAGGATTGGCATCACTCTTCTTGTAGCTTTTCTTCTGCTCTTTCTGATATGTTCCGTAGGGAATTAGAGGCGTTTTCTCCAGATCATCAACGATAAAGCTGTAATTTTCTTCACTACCATAACCTGCATCCGCGACAATGTGTTGAAAGAGTTCTAAGGTTTGGATGGATTGAAGAAAAGGTTTGAGTGTACGAGTGTCAGTTGGATTCGGATACAATCCGTAAGCTAAGGCAAACTGGCTATTTGTACCAAGTTGAAGGTTGTAAGCAGGTTTGAGCTGACCATTCCTCATATGATCCTCTTTCATCCTCATAAACGTCGCATCAGGATCTGTTTTAGAATAGGAATTTCGCTCTTGTAAAATCTGTTTATCTCGTTCGTACTTTTGTTTCCGAACAAGAAAATCCTCTTTCAACTTTCTCTTAAGTTTCTTAATTCTTCTTCGTTTCTGTCTGTTGGTCGATCCACCTTTAATGACTTTAGGCTCTTGTGAGATAGCATTTTCCAACTCATCTAGTACTTGTTCGGTCTCTTGTAGGAGTTGGTTTAGTCCCTCGCTAGTGAGACATTCTTCCTTGGACAAGGCAGTATTCACCCCTTCTTGGACTAGCTTGTCATAGAGGGCAGAAATGTTTCCATTCAAGGCATCTTCATAGCGCTCAACGGCCTTTTTCCACGTGAAGGAGTACTTGTTGGCATCAGCTTCTACCTTAGTCCCGTCAATGAAGAGAGCTTTATCTTCAATCAATCCATTCTCTCTGAGGAGGAGAGTGAAGTAGATGAAAGCAGTTTTGATAAGCTGGTTGGCGTGTGTAGAGGCCCGAAAACTATTTATGGTTCGATAACAGACGTAGGTATCCTGACTCAGCCATTTCATAGGAATGACTTCCTCATTCATTTGGAGGATTTTTCTACCAGAGAAAACTTGGCGAGCATAGGCGAATAGGGTCATTTTGAGCAACATAGCTGGATGAAAGGCAGGACGACCTGTGTGGGAAGTTTCTTCTAGGAGAACGGATTGAGGAATAGTATCCACAAACTGACTAATCAGACGTGCCTCATGCGTAGCAGGTAAGTCCCAAGCAATATTTAATTCCAAACTAAGCTGATTTGTGTTATACTGTTTATACATTTTCATGCCTTTCTAGTTGTTTTGTGGTTATTATAATTATAAAGCATGAAATGGAAAACGAGCAACTCCTAATTGGAATTGCTCGTTTTTTATATATGAGCAGCTAGTTTTTGCCCAGCTTCTTTTTTTTGCAGAAGAAAAGACCTTGTCCAGAAGGTCGGGGAAAAATCGGGGAGAAGTCCCCTTAAGCCTAATATAGCACCTGTTTTGTTTTTCTGATATAATAAAGAAAAGAAATGTGAGGAAGCCATGACCATTATTGATGAGATTCAGAAATTAAGCAAGGAAAGATTGGGTTTAGTGACAGTCCTAACGGGAGAAGATGTTGGCCAGTTTCAATTGGCCAAAGAAGCGCTACTGAAACAAATTGGTTTTGACAGTAGTGATTTGAGCTATGCTTATTTTGATATGTCAGAGATAGCCTATCCTCAGGTGGAACTTGATTTGGTATCCTTGCCTTTTTTCTCGGATGAAAAAATTGTCATATTAGATTATTTTGCAGACGTAACGACAGATAAGAAACGCTATTTAAGTGATGAAGAACTCAAGCAATTTGAGGCGTATCTTGTTCAGCCAGTTGAAACAACCCGCTTGATTATTATTGCCACAGGAAAATTAGATAGCAAACGCCGTCTAGTAAAACTCTTAAAACGAGATGGTCTTGTGTTGGAAGCAACGGCTCTCAAAGAAGTAGAATTTCGACAATTTTTCATGCAAAAAACGAAAGAAATGGGTCTTAGCATGGAGAATCACGTTTTTGAACAGCTCCTGATGAAGTCAAATCTTGATTTTGCTGAGATGCACAAGAATCTCGCTTTTTTGCAGTCCTATAAGGGCAGTAGTCAGATTGGTTTAGATGATATTGAGCAAGCTATTCCTAAGACCTTACAGGATAATATATTTGATATGAGCCAACTTCTTCTGCAAGGTAAGATTGATCCAGCTAGGCAATTAGTTCGTGATTTGCGCTTACAAGGCGAAGATGAAATTAAATTAATTGCGATCTTGCTCAATCAATTTCGGCTTTTTTTGCAGGTACAGTTATTGCAAAAAGAAGGACAAGGAGAACAGCAGATTGTTGCAACATTATCAGAGATAGCAGGCCGGAAAATCAATCCTTTTCAAGTGAAATTTGCCCTGCGCGATTCGCGTTCGCTCACTCTTTCTTTTCTCAAAAAAGTAATGCAAGTTTTGATTGAAACGGACTATCAAATCAAGCAAGGACTATTTGAGAAGGATTACCTATTTGATCTTGCTTTATTAAAAATTGCCAGTACATGATTTCAGACAAAAAAATTGAAAAGGCTCTCAAATTGCGGTAAAATGATTAGTATAGAAGATTAAAGGAGGCCGAATATGGCAATTATTTTACCAGATTTACCATACGCTTATGATGCTCTTGAACCGCATATTGATGCAGAAACAATGACATTGCACCATGATAAGCACCATGCAACCTATGTTGCGAATGCAAATGCAGCCCTTGAAAAACACCCAGAAATTGGTGAAGATTTGGTAGCCTTGCTGTCAAATGTAGAAAACATCCCAGCAGATATTCGCCAAGCCTTGATTAACAATGGTGGAGGTCATTTGAACCATGCTCTTTTCTGGGAATTATTGTCACCAGACAAAACAGAAGTTCCAGCTGAATTAGCAGCAGAGATTGCCACTACATTTGGTTCATTTGACGATTTCCAAGCAGCCTTTACAACAGCAGCAACAACTCGTTTTGGATCAGGTTGGGCTTTCTTGGTTGTCAATAAAGAAGGTAAATTAGAAATTGTTTCAACTGCAAACCAAGATACACCAATCATGAATGGTTTGACACCAATCTTGGCGCTTGATGTATGGGAACATGCTTACTACTTAAACTACCGCAATGTTCGTCCAAATTATATCAAAGCATTCTTTGAAATCATCAACTGGAACAAGGTCAACGAATTGTACCAAGCAGCAAAATAAGATGAGAACGATCAAAAAACAGTCCGCTGGACTGTTTTTTTAATCATTTTTTGCATAAATATGATACACTAGAATGGTAAGTCTTTTGGAGAGGAGAGTTCGTATGGAGATTGCAGCATTTGGTGTAGAAGAATGGTTAAATGATTGGGAAAATCAGGCGGTCTATGATATTGCTGGGAGTTCGATTGACTCGCTGACAGTCACAGAAGTTCTAGCCTTGGGCGGACGTTCTCAGGAAGAATTTTTGAGAGAATTGTTACAGAAGAAGTTGAATTATGGCTGGATTGAGGGTTCGCCTACCTTTAAGGAGGAGGTTGCAAAACTCTATCAACGTGTAGCAACGAGCCAAATTCTTCAGACAAATGGAGCAACAGGAGCCAATCATTTGGCCCTTTACGCCTTGATTGAAAAAGGGGACCATGTCATTTCGCTGTATCCTAGTTATCAGCAGTTGTATGATATTCCGAAATCGCTAGGGGCAGAAGTTTCTCTTTGGCAGATTCATGAGGAGGAAGGCTGGTTACCCTCTTTGGATGAGCTACGTAGCATGATTCGTCCAAATACCAAGATGATTTGCATCAATAATGCCAATAATCCAACTGGTGCTGTCATGGAACGCCCATTTTTAGAGGAGCTGGTATCCATTGCTCAAGAAGTGGGAGCTTATATTTTGTCTGATGAAGTCTATAAACCCTTGGATTCGCGTTATGATGTGCCAGCCATTGTGGATTTATATGAAAAAGGTATCTCAGTTAACAGCATGTCAAAGACTTATTCTGTGGCTGGGGTACGAGTTGGTTGGATTGTGGCAAATGATGACCTGTCCAATTTGTTTCGAAAATACCGTGATTATACCATGATTTGTGCAGGGATGGTGGATGATGCTCTTGCAAGCTATGTGCTACAGAATAAAGATGCAGTATTAGCGAGAAATCAAGCCATTGTAGCAGAAAACTTACAGCTAGTCAGAGATTGGGTGGAAGAAGAGCCACGTGTCAGTTTGGTATATCCAAGTGCTGTTCCAGTATCCTTTATTAAGCTGGATATTCCTGAGGAAATCGAATCGTTCTGTCTGCGCTTATTGCAGGAAAAAGGTGTCTTATTAGTACCTGGCAACCGCTTTGATCGGCCTGGCTATGCTCGCTTAGGCTACTGTACACAAGCTAGTACCTTGAAAACAGGTCTAGCTCTATTATCAGATTTCTTACGACAATATGATTAGCGTTCTAAGTTAGCTAGTTGATAAGAAAAAATGAACCTCCCTTGCAAATGTGCGAGGGAGATTTTGCTTATTTGATAAACATAGCATCGCCAAAGCTAAAGAAGCGGTATTCTTCTAAAATAGCATGGTGATATGCTTCAAGAACAAATTCACGTCCAGCAAAGGCAGATACTAGCATAACCAAGGTTGATTTCGGTAGATGGAAGTTGGTTGAAAAGGCATCGACCAGTTTGAATTGATAGCCTGGTTTGATAAAAATGTTGGTCCAGCCTGAGTCTGCTTGAATCTCTCCATCAAATTTATTTCCAATCGTCTCTAGGGTGCGAATCGAAGTTGTACCTACTGCAATGATTCGGTGACCAGATGATTTTACTTCTCGTAAAGTAGCCGCAGCTTCTTCTGATAAGGTATAAAATTCAGAATGCATTTCGTGTTCGTCTAGATTATCAACAGATACAGGGCGGAAAGTTCCCAGACCGACATGAAGGGTCAAATAAACAAGTTTGACGCCTTTTGCTTCTATTTTTTTTAGTAGTTCTTGAGTAAAATGAAGTCCAGCAGTCGGTGCAGCAGCAGAGCCATTTTCTTTCGCATAAACAGTCTGATAACGTTCACGATCGTCCAATTTTTCATGAATGTAGGGTGGAAGTGGCATTTCTCCAAGACTTTCTAGCACTTCAAGGAAAATGCCAGTATAGGCAAACTCTACAATACGCCCACCGTGTTCTAATTCTTCAATAATTGTTGCCGTCAAGCGACCATCGCCAAAGGAGATTTTGCTTCCAACTTTCAATCGTTTAGCAGGTTTTGCAAGAACTTCCCATTGATCACCTTGCGTATTTTTTAGGAGCAACAATTCAACATGTCCACCGGTTTCTGGTTTTTCGCCATATAGACGGGCTGGCAAAACGCGGGTATTGTTCATGACGAGCGCATCACCAGGCTCTAATTCATCGATAATTTGGTCGAAACGGGCATCGACCATCGTTTGTTTTTTACGGTCAAGAATCAATAAACGAGAAGCATCTCGTTGTTTCAGAGGAACCTGAGCGATCAGGTGTTCAGGCAAGTGAAAATCAAAATCAGCAGTGTTCATACATCTCCTTAGTTCATTGAGGGTAAGGTTAAGAAATAAATTAGTACCAAAAATGGAAGGGCAATCAGCAAGCCTCCAATTATAAATAAAGGAATCCAAAACCAAGTTCGTTCTTTGATCAAATAGGCAAAGATAGCAAGGAGAATTCCAATGACAAATAAAATGAATAACATCAGTGTCATACGATTTAGGTCCTTTATGGATATTTTCATTATTATACCATAAATTGATGACGAGGTCTTGACAAAAATTGGTCTATACAATATAATAAAGAAAAGTGGTATATACCAAAAAACTTAAAAAAGAAAAGGAGATCCACATGAAAGTTATTCGTGTCAAAGATCAGGTTGAAGGTGGTGTTGTAGCCTTTGAATTACTCCAAGAAGAGTTGAAAGCAGGAGCTAAGGTTTTAGGACTTGCAACAGGATCAACTCCGATTGAATTTTATAAGCAAGTAGTCGCAAGTGACCTTGATTTTTCAAATCTCGTGTCCGTCAATTTAGACGAATATGTGGGTCTTGGAGTTGAAAGCGATCAGTCGTATGTTTACTTTATGAAGGAACATTTATTTGATAAAAAACCATTTAAGGTATCTTACTTACCGAATGGCTTGGCAGAAGATTTGGATGAGGAAGTGGCACGCTACAATGCTTTACTTGCAGAAAATCCAGTTGATTTCCAAATTTTGGGAATCGGTCGTAATGGCCATATTGGATTCAATGAGCCTGGTTCGTCATTTGATGGCTTGACACGTGTGGTAGATTTGACACCGTCAACGATAGAGGCCAACAGTCGTTTCTTTGAAAAGGCAGAAGATGTACCAACACAAGCTATTTCGATGGGAATTGCCTCTATCATGTCTGCTAAGACGGTTGTACTGATGGCTTATGGAGAAAGTAAGGCAGAAGCAGTTCATCAGATGGTACAAGGACCAGTAACAGCAGAGGTCCCAGCAAGCATCTTACAAAACCATGCAAATGTTTATGTTATTGTCGACGAAGAAGCAGCTTCACGTTTAAAATAAGAAAATAAGGGTCGGTTATATTGCCGACCCTTAAAAGTTGCTGATTGTGTTTTTCTATAAAGTTGAGAGTACAAGGGGATAGATAATGAAAAATAGGAACAGTATTCTCATAGTGGATTGAGAAAGGAATAGGAAAAGGCAAGGAACTGCAGATAGAACGGGTGTTAATTGAGGATTACTCCATAATCCCTATTTCCAACCTTCAACAGTCCACTGGACTATTGCAAAGCGACTTAATACTCGTCAAAAATCAAAGTCTGACGTCGTTAACTCACCTTGCTGAACTTTAGTTCTAGCTACGATTTCGTTGCCTAGTCAGATGTTGATTTTTATAGAGTATAACGATGTCCTAATCTTTATTCAATTCACTATATTTCCAAAAATCATCAAAAATGGTAATAGGAAGATGGCGTTTGTGTTCTGTTTTCTTCCACCAGTTCTCGATAATTGCTCGGGCTTCAGTATCAATTGTTTTGCCCTCTAGGTAGTCATCAATCTTGTCGTAGGTTACTCCAAGAGCTACCTCATCTGTTAATCCCGGTTTTTCCTCTTCCAAATCCGCTATTGGAATTTTTTCGTAGAGGGCTCGGTCTGCTCCAAGTTCTGCTAAGAGGGCTTTTCCTTGACGCTTATTGAGACGGAAAAGTGGTAGGATGTCGGCACCACCATCACCAAATTTGGTAAAGAAGCCAGTAATATTTTCAGCAGCATGATCTGTTCCAATCACAGCACCTTGGTAACTCCCTGCAAGGGCATACTGGGCAATCATGCGACTACGGGCCTTGATATTTCCTTTATTAAAGTCAGATACGATACTTCCAGTTGCTTGAACGGCTTTTGTCATGGCATCGACACTTTCTTTGATGTTCACGACTAGGCTCATGTCAGGTTTGATAAAGGAAAGCGCTGCTTGGGCATCGTCTTCATCTGCTTGAATGCCGTATGGAAGACGGACAGCGATGAATTGATAACGGTTGTCTCCAGTTTCTACTCTCATTTCCTCCATTGCAAGCTGAGCCAATCGGCCAGCTAGAGTGGAATCTTGACCGCCAGAAATACCCAAAACATAACTCTTTAAGAAAGGGTGTTGTCTCAGATAGTCTTTTAAAAAATCAATCGACTTGCGAATTTCTTCCTGAGGATTGATGACGGGTTTGACACCTAATTGTTTGATAATTCTCTCTTGTAGGCTCATGGTTGCTCCTTTTAACGTAAGCGTGTTTGGTTGCGAACTTGTTGAATGAGTTTCATCTTATTATCCCAAACATCTTGTGCTAAATCAACTGGATAATCTTGTGGATTCAGCATGCGCTTGTATTCATCCCAAAGTTGATCAAATTGCTCATTGGCATATTCTTGAATAGCTGGTAGACTTGGTAAATCGTAGACAAGTTGCCCTTTATCAAAAATATCAATTAGGAGAGGTACAGCTTTAAAATCAGTTACTGTCTTATTGATGTAAGTATAGGTTGGGTGAAACATGTGGATAGAGGTCATTTCACTAACATCTGTATCAGCAAAGGTAATGTAGTCGCCCTCTGTTTTTCCTTTTTCAAGACTGGTAATACGCCAAACTTGTTTTTTACCTGGTGTGGATACTTTTTCCACATTAGAGGAAAGTTTAATGGTATCACGCATAGATCCATTCTCATCCTCAATCGAAACAATCTTATAAACGGCACCAAGTGCTGGTTGATCATAGGCTGTGATGAGTTTTGTTCCAACACCCCAGACATCAATTTTAGCCTTTTGCATTTTTAGGTTTAAAATGGTATTTTCATCAAGGTCATTAGAAGCGTAGATTTTAGCATCTGTATAGCCGGCATCATCAAGTTGTTGTCGAACTTTTTTAGAAATGTAGGCCATATCACCCGAGTCAATCCGAACGCCTAAGAAGTTGATCTTATCTCCCAATTCCTTTGCAACACGAATGGCAGCAGGGACACCAAGACGCAAGGTATCATAGGTATCGACAAGGAAGACACAATTTTTATGGGTCAAAGCATAGGCCTTAAAGGCATCGTAATCATTACCGTAAGTTTGGACAAGGGCATGCGCATGGGTTCCAGCTACTGGAATACCGAAAATTTTTCCAGCACGTACATTGGAAGTAGCACCAGCGCCACCGACATAGGCTGCACGTGTTCCCCAAATGGCTGCATCCATTTCCTGTGCACGGCGTGTACCGAATTCAAGAAGTGGCTCATCTTCCAAAATGGCTTTGATGCGACGAGCTTTGGTAGCAACTAAGGTTTGGTAATTGACGATATTTAAAATGGCTGTTTCAACCAATTGGCATTGGGCAAGTGGCCCCTCAATTTGCATGATTGGTTCATTGGCAAAAACCAAGTCCCCTTCCTTAGCAGAACGAATGGTTAACGAAAATTCTAATTGCTTTAAATAATCTAGGAAATTCTCTGGATAGCCCTGCTGACGTAAATAGTCCAAGTCTGTTTCCGTAAATGAAAGATTTGATAGGTAGCGCACAATACGCTCTAGGCCAGCAAATACTGCATAACCATTATGGAAAGGCAGTTTTCGAAAATACACTTCAAAAACAGCATGTTTCTCATGAATTCCCTGCTGAAAATAAACCTGAGCCATATTAATTTGATACAAATCGGTATGTAGCGTTAAACTATCATCAGAATAAATGTTCATCTTATTCTCCTCCTATCACTATAGTATAGCATAAAAAAACAGTCCAGAGGACTGTTTCAGCTTGAAGAAAAAGTCTTTTTATTGCCACCATCCTTATGTGCTTTCGGACATCAGCGACTTCCTTCGGAATTCCATGATTCATCTTCGAGTCTAAGGTCTCGAAGATGCCGAGTGACAGAAAACCTTCATTTAATAACGTTTTCTGTCACTTTTAGCACGGCGGTGGCGGCGGTATTGTGCTCGCTACGCTCGCAAATTTTCTAACCTTGAAACTACAGAAAATTAAATATCATTGTAATGTTTTTCTGAATTATGAGGTTTGTCTACATTCTGAAACAGTCCAGAGGACTGTTTTTTCACGAGCCAAGAAACCAGAGTGCGAGTTAGGTCCAGAGGACTGTTTTTTCACGAGCCAAGAAACCAGAGTGCGCGATAGGTCCAGAGGATTGTTTTTCCCTCGCCAAGAAACCAGAGCGCGAGTTAGGTCCAGAGGACTGTTTTTCCCTCGCCAAGAAACGAGCGCGCGCGATAGGTCCAGTAACCTGTTTTTCAAGAACCTAGCACTAGAAGTACGAGTAAGGAGAGATTACAATGGATTTAGAAAGTAATAGGACAAGGCAAGGAGTTACAGATAGAACTAGCGTTAATTGAGGATTACTCCATAATCCCTATTTCCAACCTTCAACAGTCTACTGGACTATTGAAGCAAAGCGACTTATACTCGTCAAAAATCAAAGTCTGACGTCGTTAACTCACCTTGCTGAACTTTAGTTCTAGCTACGATTTCGTTGCCTAGTCAGATTTTGATTTTTATAGAGTATAACGATGTCCTAACCTTTATTCAATTCACTATATGACAGCATAGGCGTTTAGAACGATAAGGTTTGGACATAGGATTCTACCTTACTTGCACAATTAAGCTGGCTAAGAAGAGATAGGGAATAAAGGGGAGGGATTTTGGTTTGAAGATGCTAAAAATCAATAGGCCAAACAAGCTCGCCAGTTGGATTAGCCAGAGAAGCTCTGTTAAAGGAAAGAGTAGAGATAGGCTAGCTAGGTAGAAAAAATCACCTGATCCGATTGGTAGTCGGTATTTTTCAGTGATTAGGGAAAGGATAATGAAAGTACAAAATACCCAGTTTAGACTTGAAAATAGCAGAGCAAGAAAAGTAAAGACACCCCAAACCATCAATGGATATTCTTGGTGTTTGATATCATAAATGGATAATATGGTACCTGTAAACAATAAGATACATTGTAAGCATGAAATCAAGCCCTGACCTAGTAAAACAATCAAGCCTGCAGCAATCAGTTCCAAACCTAGGTACCAGTAGGGAATCTTTCCTTTGCAGTAGCGGCATTTGAATCCTAGCACCAGTTGTGATAGAACTGGAATCATGTCCCACCATTTCAGCGACTGTTTGCAATGATTGCAGTGGCTAGCTGGAAAGAGTAGGGATTTTTCAGGAAAACGGTCAATGACCACACTGAGAAAGGAGCCAATAGAAGCTCCGACAAACATTAATAACATTATCTTCATACCTATCTATTCGTAAACCATTTGAAAAAGTAGAAAGAAAATGATTTTTAAGATGTTTTTGCTACTTCACTGCTGGAAATGTGGTAGAATAAGAGAATGAAATCTTACAATGCTTTGAATGATTATTATCGAACATTATTTGGAGAAAAGACCTTTAAAGTACCGATTGATGCGGGATTTGACTGTCCGAATCGTGATGGAACGGTGGCAAAAGGCGGTTGTACATTTTGTACGGTGTCAGGATCTGGCGATGCGATTGTGGCACCTGATGCGCCTATCCGTGAACAATTTTATAAGGAAATTGATTTCATGCACCGTAAATGGCCAGATGTTCGGAAATATTTGGTCTATTTTCAAAACTTTACCAATACGCATGAAAAGGTTGAGGTGATTCGAGAACGGTACGAGCAAGCCATCAATGAGCCTGGAGTAGTGGGAATCAATATTGGAACTCGACCAGACTGTCTACCAGATGAAACGATTGCCTATCTAGCAGAATTGTCAGAGAAAATGCATGTGACAGTGGAGTTGGGGCTTCAGACAACCTTTGAAAAAACATCTGATTTGATTAACCGTGCTCACTCGTATGAACTCTATGTTGAAACTGTGAAACGATTGCGTAAATTTCCTAAGATTGAAATTGTCTCTCATTTGATTAATGGTTTACCCGGCGAGACACACGAGATGATGCTTGAAAATGTTCGCCGTTGCGTAACGGATAATGATATTCAAGGCATTAAATTACACTTGCTTCATTTGATGACTAATACCCGTATGCAGCGAGATTATCATGAAGGACGGCTGCAACTGTTGAGTCAAGAAGAATATGTGAACATTATTTGTGACCAGTTAGAAATTATCCCCAAGCATATCGTCATTCATCGGATTACAGGAGATGCGCCGCGCGATATGCTGATTGGACCAATGTGGAGCCTCAATAAGTGGGAAGTTCTCAATGCCATTGAAACAGAGATGCGTCGCCGTGGTAGCGTCCAGGGCTGTAGAGCAAAGGAGCAGAAATTGACATGTTAAGACCATTAGAAATGGCCCATCAGTTTTTAGGAGAAGTCATTACCAAGGAAGATATCGTGGTGGATGCGACCATGGGCAATGGGCATGACACTCTTTTTTTAGCTGAGAGAGCCAAAAAAGTATTTGCATTTGATATACAAGAACAGGCGATTGAGCAGACTCGAGCGCGTTTGGAAATGGCTGGTCTGACCAATGCTGAGTTGATTTTAGCAGGACATGAGCAACTTGATGTTTATGTAGAAGAGGTAAAAGCAGGGATTTTTAATCTAGGCTATCTGCCAAGTGCAGACAAATCGATTATCACACAGCCCAACACGACTATTATCGCACTTGAAAAATTATGTCAAGGCTTGGTGTTGGGTGGTCGAATTGCAATCATGGTCTATTATGGACATGAAGGTGGTGTTTGTGAGCGAGATGCAGTGCTTGATTTTGTGTCTCAGCTACCACAACAAGTATTTACCGTGACGATTTATCAAACCCTCAATCAGATCAATCAGCCACCTTTCTTACTAATGCTTGAAAAATTAAAGGAATACAATCATGGATAAAAAATATCTACAGGAAAAATTAGCAGGACTGAGAAGTAAGTATGTTGATTCCAATACGGGGGAACAACTCGCCAAAAAATTTGACGATGCGCATTTAAGCAAAAAAATGGTCAAAATTAAACAGAAGTTGGTCAGTCTTGAAATGGAACGGTGCCAAAAGCAAATTGAACATCGGGACCTGTCGAAGATTGATGAAAAGATTTCTGAACAAAAACTGTTATTTGAACAATGTTGTAAGGAACAATAAGGAGGGTAGTGGATGACAATACTCCTTTATTTAATTGTATTTTTGCTGGTTTTGATTGCATCAAATGCAGCCAATAAATTGTTTCCACGTTTGCCGTTACCATTGTTACAGATTGTTGCCGGAGCCTTGTTAGGTCTGTGTATACCACAAGGAAAGTTTCATCTTGACACGGAATTTTTTCTTGCTTTGGTCATCGGACCGCTCTTGTTTCGTGAAGCTGAAGAAAGTGATGTTACTAGTATTCTGCGCTACTGGCATATTGTGCTGTATCTTATTTTCCCAGTCATTTTCATTTCAACTCTTAGCCTAGGTTATATGGCAAATTTTCTTTGGGCTAGTCTTCCGTTAGCGGCCTGCTTGGCGGCAGGGGCAGCGCTTGGTCCTACAGATTTAGTAGCCTTTTCTTCTCTATCGGATCGTTTTACATTCCCAAAGCGTGTCGAGAGTATCTTAAAGGGAGAAGGCTTGCTGAATGATGCGAGTGGCTTGGTTGCGTTTCAAGTGGCAGTAGCAGCTTGGCTTACAGGTGAATTTTCACTAGAAAAAGCTAGTGTATCGCTACTCATTTCCATTGTAGGTGGTTTTGCAATTGGAGCGATGACGGCCTTTTTCAATCAAAGTTTGCACCGCCTGTTGTTACATGCCCGAGCTTCTGATATTGCGAGTCAATTATTATTGGAATTAAGCCTGCCCTTACTCACCTTTTTTCTAGCTGAAGAAGTCCACGTTTCAGGGATTATTGCAGTCGTCGTTGCAGGGATTTTTAAGGCTAGTCGGTTTAAAAATATTACCTTATTGGAAGCTCAGGTTGATACAGTAACTGAAACAGTTTGGGGCACTGTTACCTTTATGTTAAATGGGTCTGTCTTTATTCTGTTAGGCATTGAATTACAGATGATTTTAGAGCCGATTCTGAGCAGTCCGATTTATGATAATCTCTTTTTATTGATTAC
This sequence comes from Streptococcus sp. zg-86, assembly GCF_017639855.1. Lineage (NCBI taxonomy): Bacteria > Bacillati > Bacillota > Bacilli > Lactobacillales > Streptococcaceae > Streptococcus > Streptococcus zhangguiae. The sequence goes on from NZ_CP072115.1 coordinate 583,514, forward strand.
TATTTTTGTTCTCACCTTCTTGTTGTTTAGTATCCGTTTTCTCATGATTTATGGTTTTTATGCCTATCGGATGAAGCGCGCAAAGAAAAAGATGACCTATGCCTTGAAAGATAGTCTATTGCTGACATTTTCAGGAGTTAAGGGAACGGTTTCCATTGCAACGATTTTGTTAATTCCAGCAAGCTTAGAACGAGAATATCCTCTCTTACTCTTTCTTGTTGCAGGCGTTACCTTACTCAGTTTCTTGACGGGCTTGGTCGTATTGCCACGTCTATCTGAAAGTAAGGAAGAAACGCTGGAATATCTGATGCACATCGCAATTTTAAATGACGTAGTGACGGAATTAGAAGCGGATTTGGCACATACCAAGATTAAAGGACCACTCTATGCAGCGATTGATAATTATCATGGTCGTATCGAAAACCTGATTTTAGAGCGGGAAGATAAGACTGTTCGAAAGGATCTGGCAAGTCTTCAACTCTTGATTCTGAGTATTGAAAATGATGGTCTTGAGCAGGCCTATGAAGAAGGAAAGATTGATGATCGGTCCTATCACCTTTATCAGCGTTATCTTTTAGGAATGGAACAGCGAATTAACCGAAATTTTGCTTCTCGTTTTACCTATTTTTGGATTGTTTTTTGGCGTGTTTCTCGTCTTATTCTCCATGAAATTGTGACATTGGGTGCCAGATTGCGTTCTTGGCGGAAAAAGGAAAAACGCCATTTGACCAAGGAAGAAATCGAGAGTATTGCAGAGCTCTATCTTGCCAATACGGAGGTGATTGTTGAGAGTTTGGAGCATTTGAAGGGGATTTATAAAAATTCGCTGATCAATTTCTTACAGGATTCTCGCTTGCGTGAAACAGCGATTATTGGTAGTGGAGCCTTTATTGAACGGGTTATCACCCGGATGAAACCGACCAATATTGTTGAAATGCTACGTGGTTACTATCTGGAACGTAAAATCATCTTTGAATACGAAGATCAGGGACTGATTTCGCCTAGTTACGCTAAGCGTTTGCGACAGAATGTCAATAATTTAGAAAATTATTCCCTCAAGGAAACTGTGAATACCTTGCCGTATGACATGGTGAATTACGCTAGGAAGGGATAAGAAAAGTCTATCAATCGCTGGATTGATAGGCTTTTTAAGTAATACTTACTATCAACATTCGTATTTTTCGATACTTTATTAGATAGTGCGGATGCAATGTTGGAGGATGTCGTCATCTCAGCTTGAAGAAAAAGTCTTTTTATTGCCACCATCCTTATGTGCTTTCGGACATCAGCGACTTCCTTCGGAGTAAAATAATCCAGTGGATTATTTTAGCCCGAGCCCAGAAACAAAGGAGCGAGGATAATCGATTTCAACGAAATCACGACGTCTGTCTCACTCCCACTTTTAGCACGGCGGAGGTGGCGGTATTGTGCTCGCTACGCTCGCAAATTTTCTAACCTTGAAACTACAGAAATTTAAATATTATTGTAATGTTTTTCCGAATTGTGAGGCTTGTCTACATTCTGGGATGATGTCATCATCTTTATTTCCAACCTTCAACAGTCCGCCGGACTGTTGAAGCAAGGTGAGTTAACGGCGTCAGACTTTGATTTTTGACGAGTATTAAGCCGCATTGATGAACGCCAGTTCTATCTGCAGCTCCTTGCCGTGTCCTATTCATAAGATACGAGGGCGTTAAAAAAGCGAATGAAAAATAGGAAATACGACGAAGAAGCGGAAGCTTCTAGGAGCATTTATCTTTTTTCCGAGCTTTTAGCCCGAGTTCAGTTCCGCAAGATACGAGGGCGTATAAAGCACAAAGTGAAAATAGAAAGTCAGACGAAGAGCCAGCAAACCCTAGGAAGACTTATCCCTAAAGGGAGTCTCAGTTGTAACCAACTAAAGTTGGAACATCTGCGTCTCTTTTTCACACAGTGCTTAGCCCGTGTTCAGTTTCATAAGATACAAGGGCGTTAAGCAACTCCTAGACAAAATAGGCGGCCGAACAGTAAGCCTTTAGGCTTCGTCGTGAGACCCCCACAAAGGCAACTAGGTTGTTGTGATAACAACAACCAGATGCCTACTGTGACCTACCGTTAGCAACTCTAACCCAACATGATTATCAGTGAGTTGTAGCCCATGTTCAATTTCATGAGATACAAAGAACGTCAAGAGCAAAGTCTACCCCTAGGGCATCCGTATCTGTAGAACGAGCAAGCTCGTAAGAGCTACGGTAAGATAGGAGATGGACGATGTGTTCGATGAACACAAGGCAATCTATCCCTAAAGGGAGCCTCAACTGTAACCAGCTAAAGCTGGAACATCTGCGTCCCCACTAAAGGGAGCCTCAGTTGTAACCAACTAAAGTTGGAACATCTGCGTCTCTTTTTTACACAGCTCTTAGTCCGTGTTCAGTTCTCAATCCACTATAAATGGTGGATAAGTTGGTTATTTTAGTATAATGAATGTTTGGCAGTCATTTTCAGTCAACTACAAAAGCACTAGAAAAGGAAGAAATCAGAAAAAACAGACACCTTTGTACTGCTCCGCTATTTAGGAGTAATCCAAATCTGTCTGTTTGCATTTGCTTATATTAGTGGTTTAATAAAGAGCCGGTCTTCACCAAGTGGGATAAGCTCCACCTGCTGGTCATAAAATTGACTCAGAATATCAGGGATTAGAATGTCTTCTTTAGATCCCTTTGCAAGAATCCTACCCTCTTTTAGTAGGAGGACATGGGTAAAGGATTGGGTAATTTCTTCAGCATGATGGGTCACATAGATAATTGCTGGCGCTTCAGGAAGTTGACAAATTTGTTCGATATGTTTGAGTAGGCGTTCACGGGCGAGTAAATCAAGACCAACCGTTGCCTCATCTAAAATCAACAGCTGAGGTTTTTCCATGAGACTACGGGCAATGAGCAGTAGTTGGCGCTCTCCTTGAGATAAGCTGGCATAGGTTCGGCCAATCAGATGAGCTGCGTCAATCCTGTCTAGCATATCCTTTGCTTCCTGCAATTCCTTTTCACCATATTCACGATAGAGAATAGACGATTTATACTTTCCAGTGAGGACAATTTGCTCTGCGTAAAGATCAGTCGGAAAGCGTTCGGCTAAAAAGGATCCGACAATCCCAATCTTGGTCCGTAAACTTGGAATGTCCCCCTTTCCAAATTCAATATCAAGAACGCTCAATTCACCAGAACTCTTCCAAAATTCAGCTGTTAAAATACGCAATAAGGTCGATTTACCAGCTCCGTTTAAACCAAGAACAGCCCATTGCTCTCCTTTAGCATATTCCCATGAAAGGTTGTCTAAAATAGTTTTTCCCTGTCTACGATAGGAAAGATTGCGCATTGAAAGAATCATAAGCCACCTCGTTTTCAATTCATTTCCATTATTATATCATAGAGATGTGCCACAAGGATTGGCGAAAGGAATCTTATTGATGTTTAGCGATGAATGCGCGTATGCTTTTATCAAATAAGAGACCAAAGGAAGTGGGGTTTTCTAAATCATCTGTTGAAGCATTGGCTATTCCAATCATATCGCCATTTTTATTGAATAAGGGGGAACCTGATGACCCACTAGCGATAGGAGCAGTATAGGTGAGAAAGTTTCCGTCAATTTCTTTAATCATTCCCTGACTATCCCATAATGTGCCATGTTCTTTATCACCTGGATAGCCTACTGCTCGGATAAAATCAGAGACCTTTGTTTTGTCCGTTGTATCAAGACTAGCAATTTTTTGAATGGTAAGGTGGCTCAGTTCTTTGTTGGAAGTGATGGGTTTTTGGAGTTTGACAATGCCAATATCCATGCTTTCATCTTCTGGGGCAATGAACTCTTTGATAGGGAGATCCACTTGTTTGCCTTGTTGATCAACAGTTCGAACGACGGCTGTGTCTGCTTTTGCAAGACCAGTAACGACATGACGATTGGTCAGCAATGTATCTGGGGAGATAAAGACCCCTGTACCGTGCCCTTTTGCATTTTCTATTGATTGGATTAAGGCAATGCCATTGTAAGAGCTAGTGGCAATATCCTTTATTTGTTCACGGTGGCTCTTAGTTGTTTCTTTCGTTTTAGCCTGTTGGGTACTTGGAGCAGTTGTCTGTGATGTTGAGCATCCAGTAAGAGAAAGTCCACTGCTTGATACGAGTAGGCCCACAAGTGCCAGTTGACAAAATCGATTTGGTTTCATGAGTATTCTCCTTTATAGGTTTCATTTACTATCATCTTATCAGATTCATCTCACTATTCCCTATGTCTCTTGCAATTTTCATCTGTTTTTTGATTTGAGACAAGAAAGACCAGATAGGCTTCTTACGAAGATTGGGAAAATGTATCCCTCAACCAGGTATTTCCTACTATTTCAGTGACTTTAGTAGAATCTAAGTGACAAGAAGGAGAAAAAAGTGGTATAATGATACTATTATATTTTTTATAGGAGACACAGACATCATGGAAGACCCTGGTAGTCAGACCATTCATTTACAAATTTTATTATTGCTTTTATTAACCTTACTCAATGCCTTTTTCTCAGCTTCTGAGATGGCTCTTGTTTCTCTTAACCGTTCCCGTGTAGAACAAAAAGCGGCTGAGGGAGAAAAGAAATTTATTCGTTTATTACATGTACTAGAAAATCCGAATCATTTTTTATCGACGATTCAAGTCGGAATTACCTTCATCAGTATCTTGTCAGGGGCGAGCCTAGCAGGTGATTTAGGTACAGTATTTGCTGGCTGGTTAGGAAATTCTGCGACAGCACAGACTGCTGGCTATTGGCTTGCGCTTGCCTTGTTGACCTTTATTTCAATCGTCTTAGGAGAATTATATCCTAAGCGAATTGCCATGAATATGAAGGAAAATTTAGCGGTCATTTCAGCGCCAACTATTCTCTTTTTAGGGAAGCTAGTTAGTCCCTTTGTGTGGCTTTTGTCAGCAGCGACCAATCTTATTAGTTACATAACACCGATGGAGTTTGACGATGCTGATGAGAAGATGACCCGTGATGAAATCGAGTACATTTTAACCACCCAGAGTGAGGAAACTTTAGATGCAGATGAAATTGAAATGTTGCAGGGGATTTTTTCACTTGATGAAATGATGGCACGTGAAGTTATGGTACCGCGTACGGATGCCTTCATGGTCGATATTGAGGCCGATACAGCAACGATTATGGCGGAAATTTTGAAGCAGAATTTCTCGCGGATTCCAGTTTATGACGGAGATAAGGATAATGTTGTTGGGTTGATTCATACCAAGCGTATCTTGGCTGAAGGCTTTTCTACTGGTTTTGAAAATTTAAATATCCGACGGATTTTACAAGAACCACTCTTTGTACCAGAGACGATTTTTGTGGATGACTTATTAAAGGCCTTGCGCAATACTCAAAATCAAATGGCTATTCTACTTGATGAGTACGGTGGTGTGGCAGGAATTGTGACCTTAGAAGATTTGCTTGAGGAAATCGTGGGAGAAATTGACGATGAAACGGATAAGACAGAGATTTTTGTTCGAGAAATCGGAGAACACACCTATATTGTTCAAGGAAATATGACCTTAAATGACTTCAATGAACATTTTGGGACAGAGTTGGAAAGCGATGATGTGGATACGATTGCAGGCTTCTATCTGACAGGTTTAGGGACGATTCCAAGCCAAGAAGAAAAAGAAGCCTACGAGGTCGATAATCACGGCTATCATTTGATTATGATCAATGATAAGGTCAAAAATGGACGTGTGACCAAGTTGAAAATGATACTGACACCTCTTGAAGCTGAAGAGGATATGAAAGATAGAAAAGAAAAGAAAGACTGAGCGATGGCTTAGTCTTTTGTTATATTAGTCACCGTTATTTTTATCTATTGTATCGTTAACGCGTCTTGTTTAACTTGAGGCAGAAAAACTATTGACTATAACTATTTTTCCTATTCAAAGTCATTCATACAAACGCTTTCCTAATTTTATGATATAATAAATTTATTAAGAAGTGAGGAAGAGAAAATGGAAGCAATCGATTACAAAAATGTAACAGGTCTAGTGCATTCAACGGAGAGTTTTGGGGCTGTGGATGGTCCGGGCATTCGATTTGTGGTATTCATGCAGGGCTGCCACATGCGTTGTCAGTATTGTCATAATCCTGACACTTGGGACTTGGTCAATCCAGCAGCTACTGAGCGAACAGCAGAGGATGTGTTAAACGAAGCGATTCGCTACAAGGGATTTTGGGGGAAAGAAGGTGGCATTACCGTATCAGGTGGTGAAGCGACCATTCAGATTGACTTTTTGATTGCTTTGTTTAGCTTGGCAAAAGAAAAAGGGATTCATACAACCTTAGATACCTGCGCCCTAACCTTCCGCAATACACCAAAATATCTGGAAAAATATGCTAAGCTCATGGAAGTAACCGACTTGGTCTTGTTGGATATTAAGGAAATGAACCCAGACCAACACCGCTTTGTCACAGGTCATAGTAATAAAACCATTTTAGAATGTGCTCGCTATCTCTCTGATATTGGTAAACCAGTCTGGATTCGTCATGTCTTGGTGCCAAACTTAACAGACCGTGATGAAGACTTGATTGAACTGGGGAAATTTGTTAAGACCTTAGACAATGTCGAGCGATTCGAAGTTCTTCCCTACCATAATCTAGGTGAATTTAAATGGCGGGAATTGGGACGTCCCTATCCACTAGAAGGAACCAAGCCCCCAACTAGAGCCCGCGTTGAAAATGCCAAGGAACTCATGGACACGGAAAGCTATCAGGAGTATCTGAACCGTGTGCGAGGAAATTGAGAAAGCCCCTATTTCTCACAAGCAGTATTTGCGATGCTGCTTGTTTTTCTTTTATAGTGAATTGAATAAAGGTTAGGACATCGTTATACTCTATAAAAATCAACATCTGACTAGGCAACGAAATCGTAGCTAGAACTGAAGTTCAGCAAGGTGAGTTAACGACGCCAGACTTTGATTTTTGACGAGTATAAGTCGCTTTGCTTCAATAGTCCAGTAGACTGTTGAAGGTTGGAAATAGGGATTATGGAGTAATCCTCAATTAATGCCAGTTCTATCTGCAGCTCCTTGCCTTGTCCTATTCCTTTCTCAATCCACTATAGTATGAGCAGAAAATAAGCCTCCTTTCAGATATTATTCTGAGAGGAGGCTTTGTTGTTCCCTTTATTTCACAAACTGCCAATATTCTCCATTAGGGAGAAGGAGTCTTCGTCCTTTTTGTCGTTGAATAATCTGGTGAGTCGAGCGTTCTCGAACAATTACTTCTTCATAATCTTCTGGCTCTTCCACCCATTTTGACGTATAGAAATACTGGTCATCTAAATAGTTCAAACATTCATTGGTTTCCCATTGGCAGACTTCTTCGACAGGCCATAGGAAATGGGTTCTGGAGTAATGAATTTCATGTTTGATGAGCGTAAAAGGACTACTGATCAAACGGACATTGATGAGGTCCCCTGCTTTTTCAAATGGTACTGTCGTCAATAGAGTGAGTTCCTGATTCAGTGGACGATACTGGTAGGCTTGAATAATGTGCTGTAAAAAATCAAATCGCAACAAACCAAAAGAATCAGAAAGGGGATCATAGACGGGATTTTCTAAATAGATCATCGCCTCTTTTGGAAAGGGCTGGTAGACTTTCTGGTTTTGTAACTCAAACAGGTAGAGTTCTGTTCCTAGATAATCTAGCTCTTCTACAAGAATATCATTGGGATCTGTGTAGGGAGGATTTTTTCCAAAAATCCACTGGCTGGTTCCGTCAATGGTTTGTGGTAGGATTGACTCGAATCCTGATAGAGAATGGATGTGCATAGCGTCTCCTAGAAAGTTGAGTCATTGATGCTGTCCAACCAATCGCTAGCTGCCTTGGTAGTTGCTGCGAGAGCTCCTTCTTTAAAGGGCGATTCAAGATTTGCAGCAGCAACGACTTGAAGGAAGGATTTTGTTCCACCGAGGTCACAGATACGAAGATAATCTTCCCAAGCAGTTTCGTCCTTGTCTACTTGCGTGCGTTTCCAGAATTGGAGGGCGCAGACTTGGGCTAAAGTATAGTCAATGTAGTAGAACGGACTTGCAAAGATATGTCCTTGACGGTACCAGAAGATGCCACGGTTGAGTGCTTCTGATTCAGAGAAATCACGGTCAGGCAGATAGAGTTCTTCCAAACGTTTCCAAGTTGCCTTGCGTTCTGCAGGTGTCATGGTTGGATTTTCATAAATTTCATGTTGGAAATGATCGACCAGAACCCCATAGGGCAAGAAGAGAAGGGCGCCTGCTAGGTGACCAAATTTATATTTGTTCACCTGTTCTTTAAAGAAGCGATCCATCCAAGGCCAGGTCATAAATTCCATAGACATGGAGTGGATTTCACAGGTTTCATAGGTTGGCCAGATAACTTCAGGGCTGGCAATCCAACGTGAGCGATAGACTTGGAAGGCATGCCCAGCTTCGTGAGTCAAAACATCGATGTCGCCACTTGTTCCATTGAAGTTCGAAAAGATAAATGGACTCTTGTAATCTGGAATATAGGTACAATAACCGCCGCTATCTTTACCAGTTTTTGCAACCAAGTCAAGCAGCCCATGTTCCACCATAAAGTCAAAGAATTCACCTGTTTCTGCTGACAATTCATGGTACATTTTTTGTGCCTCTCCGACGATAAAATCAGGATCCCCTTGTGGTGTTGGATTACCGTCTAAGAATTCCAAGGCTAAATCATAGTGTTTGAGGCTAGGCACTTGAATGCGTTTTGCTTGGCGCTCGCGTAGTTTTTGTACGATTGGCACGACATGTTTGAGAATTTCTTCACGGTAGACCTTAACCATATCGCGGTTGTAGTCAAAGCGATTCATGGCTGCATAGCCATATTCTACGTAGTCTTTAAAGCCAAGAGTATGGGCAATCTCAGTCCGAACCTTGACCAATTCATCATAGACACGGTCGAACTCTTCTTCTTTACTTGCAAAATAAGCTGTTGAAGCGTCAGAAGCAGCCTTGCGGACTGCACGGTCAGTTGATTGGGCAAATGGTGCCATTTGGGCAAGGTTGTAGGTTTGACCTTGGAAGTCAATTTTTGCTCCCGCAATCAAGTCCCTGTACTGGTCTACGAGTTCATTTTCCTTTTGGAAAAGAGGAATAGCCTCAGAGGAGAAAATCTTTTGCTTGTTTTCAGCCAACATGAAGAAGGTTTCTGGTAAGAATTCACTTAATGCTGCACGGTATGGACTAGCTAAAACGGCTTGGTAGTAGGCAGTTGTTAATTCTTCAAAGAGGGGGAGGTGTTCATTCCAAAACTTGGTTTCCTCATTGTAAAATTCATCCGTCATATCAATCGTATGGCGAATGTGCCATAAGTTCATCTGCGTGTCGAGGGTCGAGTTGATGGCTGTAATAGCTTTGACCACCTCAATGGCTTTTTCTGCTGAATCTGCCGTCTGTAATTGCTCCGTTAAATGAGATAAGTCTTCTTTGACGAGGGTATAGTCAGGACGTGTATAGGTATAATATGTAAATTTCATAAGAATTTCCTTTCCATTGTTCTATCTACTATCTTACTCTTTTTGAAAACGTTTTGCAAATCGAGAGTGAGGAATGATTTGCAAGTGCTAAAAAATATGCTAAAATAGAATGAATACTGTTTAAAGAGGTAATAGAACATGTCAAAATTGTTAGTTTTTGGTCACCAAAATCCTGATACAGATGCGATTGCGTCTTCTTATGGTTGGGCTTATTTGGAACGTGAGGCTTTTGGTCGTGATGCGGAAAGCGTAGCGCTTGGGACACCAAATGAAGAAACAGCCTTTGCTCTTAACTATTTTGGGGTAACAGCACCGCGCGTGGTAGAATCTGCTAAGGCAGAAGGTGTAGCGCAGGTCATCTTAACAGACCACAATGAATTCCAGCAATCTATTTCTGATATCAAAGAAGTAGAAGTAGTTGCAGTTGTTGACCACCACCGTGTGGCGAATTTTGAAACAGCAAATCCTCTTTACATGCGCTTGGAGCCAGTTGGATCAGCTTCTTCCATCGTTTACCGTGCCTTCAAGGAAAATGGTTTGACACCACCAAAAGAAGTGGCAGGTTTACTCTTGTCAGGTTTGATTTCGGACACACTCTTGCTCAAATCTCCAACCACTCATGCAAGCGACCCACAAGTCGCTAGAGAATTGGCAGAACTAGCAGGCGTTAACTTGGAAGAATACGGACTTGCTATGCTCAAAGCAGGAACTAATCTTGCTAGCAAAACTGCTGATGAATTGATTGACATCGATGCTAAAACCTTCGAATTAAATGGTAACGCCGTTCGTGTGGCACAGGTCAATACGGTTGATATTGCAGAAGTTTTGGAGCGCCAAGCAGAAATCGAAGCAGCCATTGAAGCTGCAAGTAAGGAAAATGACTATTCAGACTTTGTCTTGATGATTACGGATATTGTCAACTCAAATTCTGAAATCCTAGCTCTTGGTCGCAACATGGATAAGGTCGAAGCAGCCTTTAACTTCAAACTCGAAAACAACCATGCCTTCCTGGCAGGAGCAGTTTCTCGTAAAAAACAAGTTGTTCCACAGTTGACAGAAAGCTTTGGCAACTAATCTATGAATCGACAAAGTCCTATTTGGTAGACCAGGTGGGACTTTTTGTGTGGTATAATAATCTTATGATTAAAGTTTACAATCCAACCAAGCTAACCCGCACCGCTTTTTTTCAAGAACTCATTCAGTATCTGGACCAGCAAGATGATGTAACCCTGCGACAGATTAAAAAAGAGTTTGCGACGGTTTTACATGTGGACCGGCAATTGGATCGCTTGATTGAAGCAGGCTATATTCGCAGGAAGGATCGCCGCTATACAAATGCCTTTTCTTGCTTGACTAGCTTAGAGGGCTTGAGGCTAGATCAGGAAATTTTTGTAGAGACGACCAGTCCGATTTTTGAGGAATTAAGCCGTGCGACCTTTACGGTTGCAACAAGCAATTCCACCAACAAGGTCATCATAGAGGAAGAAGTTGATGCGCTTCGGGAGCGCTTGACCTTGTCATCTTATTTTTACAAGTTGTCCAACCAGCTTCCCTTATCAAGCGATCAAGAGGTTCTCTATCAGCTTTTGGGTGATGTCAACAAAGACTATGCCATGAAGTATATGACGACTTTTTTGTTGAAATTTGCACGAAAAGATAGAGTTTTACAACGACGCTCTGATATTTTTGTCAGAGCATTGGAAATCCTAGGTTTTATCAAGGAAGTTGATGCGCAGACCTATGCCTTAACCATGGGGTTGGATAAGGAAAATCTCGTTTTTTATACTCGTCAAAAATCAAACTCTAATGTCGTTAACTTACCTTGCTGAACCCCAGTTCTATCTGCGGTTTTGTTGCCTAATTAGATTTTGATTTTTATAGAGTATACGGCTATAAAATAAGACAGAGCAAAAAGTCTTAAAAATAGTAAATGGCTTAAAATAACGTTGTCAAGAAACGTTGATTCTAAGCCATTTTGTATTGTTCAATTTTTAAGAGAAAGGCTAAACATTGAGTTTTTACCCATCCTCATTTTAATTTAGTCTTCTTTATCTTTATTTGTCAAACTTTGAAACCACTGGTTAACCTTGTCGTAAGGCGTTGTCAGAGCTTCTTTCCAGACCTGATAACGGGTATCAATTAAGAGTCGGAAGAGCTTATCGAGCATTTCTCGTTCTTCATCGGTTAGATTTTGTTGTTGTTCCATTAGGAGGGCGATTTTTTTAGGAGTATCTACGGTAAAGTCATTAAGACGTTCAATACCAGCGTCAATAAACATACCAAACAGTAAATCAAAGAAGTGCTTGAGTTCGTCCTCGTTTAGACTGGCTGTCCATGTTTTTAAGGTTGTGTCAATCTGGATACTGTTTTCCGTCAAGGCAGGTGCTAGTTTGAAATCATGTCCCTCAACTTCCCAAGTGAAGCTGATATGTTGGAGCAGGCCAAAGGCTTTACTTTCGACAATCTCTGCCTTGTCAGGTGTTTCAAGTAGCATACCGACAATCGAATTTTGGGGGATGATAGACTGGATGCGTTCTTTCATTGCTTGATAACCGTCTGATTCAATTACAGAAGGATGAACTCCGGGAGAATCATAAGCAATAATCTGCGCAATGCGTTCTTGATTTCTTGGTTCTAGCTGACTGCTGGCATAGATGGCGAGATTTCCTCCCTTGGAGTGTCCAGCTACATAGACCGTGTAGTTTGGAAGCTGCATGATGGAGTTAAGGTACTGGGTTGCAGATTGTTGGGCAGGGATTTCTGCCATGTAGGTCATATGAAAATCTTCTTTCCAACCGATAATGGTGTCATCTGTTCCCCTGAAAATCGTGACGAGTTTGTCTTGGCCAACTTTGTAGGTAATGGCCGCAAACTGCTTTTCCTCTTCCTTATCATAGTCGTTAACATAGGCAAGTGCTTTGATAGCCTTGAAACGTTTACTATTTTTTAATAAGTCGAGCAGCTTAATGCGATCTGGGGTAATGGTGACAGAGAGATTGGGGGTATCACCATGATTTTTCTCTTCAAATTGCGTAATGATATAATCCAAGCGCTTCAGTTGCTGAACGGTTACATCGGATGAAACTAAGCCGTCAAAAGGCAGATAGGAAATCTCTGTTAAGGCTAGAATATCCAAGCGATTGAGGGGTAAATCGTAAAAATCGTGATTGGCTACTTCTTCAATGTAATTCAGTAGATTTGGCATAGAATACTCCTATGATATATTTAAACTATTATATCGTATCAAAAGGATAGTCGCAACTACTGGACAAATTGTTCTTCCTGGCCTTAATAAGAGAAGGCGAACGCCTGAGCTTTTCTTATCATTCGCCGAGAAATCCTGTCCTAGGTTACAAGTTAGCTTTTCATTCAGAAAAATTCTATCCTAGAAGTTGAGTGAAGTCATCACTGGTTGGAAAAACGCTCCTAGCTTCTAAGAGAAGCCTTTCTTGATCGAAAAATGGTTCCCTAATTTCTAAGTCTGACGTTTTTCAGAAAAAATATTCGGGACTTGCTTTTAGGCATCTCATCTTTCATTAAAATGTTCGTGCCTTGCTGCAAGGACAGCTCTTTCTTGTCGAAAATCGCCAGTCTAGCTTCCTAGTTTTGTGTTTTCGACTGAAACAGTCTATCCTAGAAATTAAGTGAGGCTTTTTCATTGAAAATGGCCTTGCCTATTATCTTTGTTTCTTGATTGATTGGTCGACTTTCGATAACCTTATTTACAGAAAGTGAAGGATAGAGGCGACTGGGTGACAAAAATGTTAGAAAGAAATGGTAGGTTTTCGTTTTTTTACTAGGAAAATAGCTTATAATGGAAGAAGAGAGGACGTGGTGCAATGAAGCAAAAAATCTTACTTGTAGAAGATGATACAGTTATTCGTCAATTGGTGGCAAAAAATCTTCGGAATTGGAATTATGAAGTGGCTGAAAGCGAGGATTTTCAGCTGATTTTAGAGCAGGTAGAGGCATTTCAACCGCATTTGATTTTAATGGATATTGGTCTGCCTTTTTTTAACGGCTATTACTGGTGTCAAGAAATCCGGAAAATCTCACGTGTGCCGCTTCTTTTTCTGTCCTCACGCGATCAACCCATGGATATTGTAATGGCCATCAATCTAGGGGGCGATGATTATGTGACCAAGCCTTTTGATATGACGGTTCTTCTAGCGAAAATTCAAGGACTTTTACGCAGAACCTATGACTTTTTGGGTGAGCAGACGGTATTGACCTTTGAAGGCATTCGGTTGGACTTAAAAAGTATGCAGGTGAGCTATGATGGTGTGAGTGAAGATTTGACCAAAAATGAATTTCAAATCCTAAGAATTTTATTCGAGCGGCCGCAGGCCATTGTCAGTCGGGAAGAATTGATGAAAGAATTATGGAATAGCGACTTGTTTGTCGATGATAATACACTGACGGTGAATGTCGGGCGTTTGCGGCGTAAATTAGCAGATATGGGCTTGCAGGATATTATCGTGACCAAAAAAGGAATCGGATATGGATTGGTGCAGCACGATGACTAAAGGACAAGTAGGCTTTTTTGTTAAGCGCTGGCTGGCAACGCGTTTGTTGTTCCTATTGGGCATGCTCTTCTTTATTCTTCTTATCGGTGGTTTTAGTCTACTCTTTCATGTGGAGAATGCACTTGTTGGCTATGCCAGTCTGTTGCTTTTCTGCATTGTTGGAGTGGTGTTTTTCCTTGATATGGGCAAGGAGTGGCGGCAGTTTACCTTGGCAAGCAGGCGAGAGCTTGTGACGAGAGGAACAGCGACTGAAGTAGTCTTACAAGCTCGTGTGCAAGAGTTAGAAGAAGAATTACGCCAACAACTGGATCAGGAGCGCAGGCGTCAGAGTGATTTTCAAGACTACTATACCTTGTGGGCTCACCAGATGAAAATCCCCATTGCAGCCAGTCAACTGCTAGCGAGAGATTTGCCAGCTGGTCCTGAGAGGCAGGCCTTGGAGCAGGAATTGTTCAAGGTTGAGCAATATACAGGACAAGTCTTGCATTATTTGCGCTTGCAATCCTTTCATGAAGACTTGCTTGTTCAGCGTGAATCGCTTGATTTTCTCGTTCGGCAAGTCATCAAGAAGTATTCGATTTTCTTTATCCAGCAAAAGACAGAGCTTCGCTTAGATGAGTTAGAGCTGACTCTTGCAACAGACAAGAAATGGTTCTGCCTCCTGCTTGAACAATTTATTTCCAATGCTATTAAGTATACGGTAGGTGGACAAATTTGGATTTACCTAGACGGTGCTGATCTGGTCATCCAAGATACAGGGATAGGCATTGCTAAAAGTGACATGGAACGGATTTTTGCTCGTGGCTTCTCAGGCTACAATGGCCGCATTTCGCAACAATCTTCTGGTCTAGGACTGTATTTGGCACAAGGAATTGGTGAAAAGTTGGGACTGACCTTCCGTCTGACATCGGAAATAGGACAAGGCACACAGGTACGCATCTGCCTCAAAGAAGAAAAACTGATTCTTGATTGACTATAGTGGGCTGAGAAAGGAATAGGACAAGGCAAGGAGCTGCAAATAGAACTGGTGTTCATTAAAGCGACTTAACGATGTCCTAACCTTTATTCAATTCACTATAAGAACCTGTATTTACGGCATAGCAACGCTATTCAGGTCTTATTTTTCGCTACACATCGTTGCTTTTTTTCGAAATACAGTCAGTATTCCTTCATAAGATACGAGGGCGTAAAAAAAAGCGAATGAAAAATAGGAAATATGACGAAGAAGCGTAAGCTTCTAGGAGTATTTATCTTTTTTCCGAGCTTTTAGCCCGAGTTCAATTATCTAAGATACGAGAGCGTTAAAAGGCACACAGTATACCCCTAGGGCATCCGTATCTGTAGAACGAGCAAGCTCGTAACAGCTACGGTAAGATAGGAGATTGACGATGTGTTCGATGAACACAAGGCATTATATAGCTCTTAGTTCGTGTTCAGTTCTCCATCCACTATACTTCGCTTATGAATACAGGTTCTAAAACTAACAAAAATGTAAGACAAATGAGAGCTAAAGCTAAGGTAGCATAGGAAGAAATGGGCTATCATAAGACTAGAAAGAGTTGAGCAGACAGAAGATTCATCTGTTTGAACAGGCAAGACAGTATCGGTTACGGATGTCTGTACTTGCGATTCAAGGAATACAAGGAGGTTTATAATGGTGTTACTCGACGTTCAACATGTACAGAAGATCTATCAGGCACGCTTTTTAGCCAATCAGGTAGAGGCCTTAAAAGACATTCACTTTACCGTTGAAAAGGGTGAATATGTGGCAATTATGGGGGAATCAGGTTCGGGGAAATCGACCTTGCTCAATATTTTAGCCATGCTAGACAAGCCGACCCAAGGCAAGGTGTTCTTGAATGGGGTGGATACCCAGACAATCAAAAACAAGGATGCTTCTGCCTTTCGTAGGGAGAAGTTGGGTTTTGTTTTTCAAGATTTTAACCTACTAGACACCCTATCGGTCAAGGAAAATGTCCTCCTTCCCTTGGTGTTATCGCGTGTCCCTCTCTATGAGATGAATAAGCGGCAATCAGAAGTGCTCGATAGCCTAGGAATTACCAGCTTAAAAGATAAAATGCCCTATGAGATTTCAGGTGGTCAGCAGCAGCGGGTCGCAGTCGCGCGTGCCATTATCACGCAACCAGAAATTCTACTAGCAGATGAGCCAACTGGGGCGCTTGATTCCAAGTCTTCTGCAACCTTGCTGGATATTTTTGACCAAATCAACGAAATGGGGCAAACCCTTCTGATGGTTACCCACTCGACTACAGCAGCCAGTCGGGCAAAACGTGTCCTCTTTATCAAGGATGGCAAGCTTTACAATCAGATTTTTCGAGGAGATCGTACCTCACATGAGATGTTTCAGTTGATTTCAGATACGCTGACCCTCATGGCGAATCGAGGTGAGTAGGATGTGGAAGGTCATCTATACATTAGCAGGCACTAACCTGTTGAAAAATCGGAAATTGTACTATCCCTTTGCCCTAGTGACGGCATTATCAGCAACGATTGCTTACCTATTTACCTCGCTTAGCCATAATCCACACTTGGCAGAGGTCTACGGAGCAAAAACGGTTACGCTGACTCTCCAATTTGGCCAGTATATCGTTCTGTTCACGGTTGCCATGATGCTCCTTTATGCCAATGGCTTCGTTATGAAAAATCGTTCGAAAGAGCTGGGAATCTATACAGTTCTTGGCCTAGAAAAAGGGCATCTGCTCCTAATGACTTTAGTTGAGACTATTTTATTTTCTCTAGTGACAGTGGGGTTCGGTCTCATTTTTGGAGTGATTTTGGATAAGCTGATCTATGCGATTTTACTCAAGACCATGCACGTTAAGGTGGTGTTGGTTTCCGTTTTCCAATGGAGCAATGCGCTGACGGTCATCTTGTATTTTCTCCTGATTTTTTTCGGATTGGCTATTCTAAATGCTGGAACATTAAGCCTATCTTCCTCTCTTCAGCTCGTGAAAGGTCAGAAACGTGGAGAAGCAAAAGGACGATTTTTACTACTTCAAACCTTGCTTGGATTGGGAATTTTGGTCTATGCCTACTATCTATCCCTAAGTGTAGAGAGTCCGATTAAGGCCCTGCCTGTCTTTTTCACAGCAGTTGTCCTCGTTATCGTTGCCACCTATATCCTCTTTCATGCTGGAATCATCAGTTTTTTGAAATGGTTGCAAAGGCGAGAAAGCTATTACTATCAGCCGGCGAATTTTATCTCTGTGTCTAATCTTGTCTTTCGGATGCGGAAAAACGCTATGGGGCTAGCGACCATTGCAATTTTGTCTACCATGTTTATTATTACGATGATTGGTGGAATCAATATCTATGTTGGCGGAAATGATATGATTCAGCAGTTGGAGCCAAATGATTTCACCTACCATTATCAATTTGAAAAAAATGGGGAAACTACAAGAAATACTACTGGTGATGAGGAAGCGGTACTGAAAGAATGGACCTCACAGAACCTAGAGCAAAATGGTGTTCCAATCAGCAAGATGGTTACCTATACCTTTTTTGAAGGCATTATAGGAAAGATGGAGAAAAATCAAGTCAAGCTCCTTGATAAGAATAGGACTGGGTTCAGTTTTTACGACATCAACGTCCTTTATGTCTTTGATGAAGCTTCTTATAAAGGCATGACAGGTGAGCGTTTAGACTTGTCAAGCGATCAGGTTGCAGTTTATAGCAAGAATGTTGATTTTGATGCGCATCAACCAATAGTGATAGGGGAGCAATCCTTTACGGTTAAAAAGCGCCTGCCCAAGAATTTTACAGCCTATCAAACACCGAACAATATGACCCAACTATTTCCAGGGCTTATTCTAGTTGTGCATGATTTAGACGATGTTTCCTTGCTGACAAATAGGAAGACCTATATCGGAGTAGATACTAGCTTGACCGAAGAGGAGCAGATGCAGCGTTGGGAAAATTGGCAGGCGCTGAATCCGGATCAGCAACCTGCCTCCCTCACCCTTTCTGGGATGGGATCAGGTAGTCGCGTAGCCGAACGAGCTAGTACCTTTGCCTTTACAGGTTCCCTCTTCTTTATTGGGATCTTCCTATCTGTGGTCTTCCTTATGGCAACTGTATTGGTGATTTACTACAAGCAGATATCAGAAGCCTATGAAGACAGGGAACGTTTTGTCATCATGCAAAAAGTAGGGCTGGATGAAGGACAGACCAAGCAGAGTATTCGCAAGCAGATGGCGACCGTCTTCTTTCTTCCTCTGAGCTTTGCCTTTCTGCATTTGGCTTTTGCCTATAAGGTTCTATCTCAGATTTTGCTGCAGATTGGAATTATCAATAGTGGTCTAGTCTTACAGGTTGCCCTATGGAGCTGTTTCGGGTATTTCACTCTCTATCTCCTTGTCTATCTCTTAACGGCTCGCTCATACCGATCTGTTATCCGTTCCAACTAAATCAGCCTTAAGACGGATGAAAGAGATGGGAGGATAGGGTATACTAAAGTCAATCCTAAATATTTTCATAATCTCCTTAGAACATCAGCCACATGGCTGGTGTTTTTGTGTACCTAAGACTTGTGATATAATGGAGTAGCGAAGGACAGGCAGAGGAACTGTCCGCTATAGAAAAGAGGTAGAACATGACATTTGAAGACATTTTACCAGGTTTAAAGGCCAAGAAGAAATACGTCCGTACAGGCTGGGGCGGGGCTGAAAACTATGTCCAACTCTTTGACACGATTGAGCAAAACGGTGTAGCGCTTGAAGTAACGCCCTACTTTTTAATCAATGTGTCAGGCGAGGGTGAAGGTTTTTCTATGTGGAGTCCAACACCGTGTGATGTCTTAGCGACAGACTGGGTGGAAGTCCATGACTAAGAAAGTCCTTGTAACAGGGGTCTCATCAGGCATTGGACGGGCTCAGGCTCAGCTGTTTTTGGAGCATGGCCATGAGGTCTATGGTGTCGATAAGGGAGAAGAGCCTGTATTGGTCGGTGCCTTTCATTTTCTACAACTAGATTTACGAGATAACTTAGCACCACTTTTTGACTGGCTGCCAGAGGTGGATATTCTCTGCAATACCGCTGGAAAATTGGATGCTTATAAGGCACTTTTAGATACTAGTGAGGAAGAAATCGAGGACATCTTAGCTATTAATTTACTTGCTAGTATGCGGATTACCCGCTTTTATTTGGCAAAGATGCTGGAAAAAAAGGCAGGTATCATTATCAACATGTGCTCGATTGCTAGTTTCCTAGCTGGTGGTGGCGGTGTAGCCTATACGACTAGTAAGCATGCCCTTGCAGGTTTTACTAAGCAGCTGGCGCTCGATTATGCAGACAAGGGGATTCAGGTTTTTGGCTTAGCACCAGGTGCGGTCAAGACAGCCATGACGGCTAGTGACTTTGAAGAGGGAGGTCTTGCGGAATGGGTTGCGGCTGAAACGCCGATTAAGCGCTGGCTGGATCCGGAAGAAATTGCTGAAGTCACCCTCTTTTTGGCAAGCGGAAAAGCCAGTAGTATGCAGGGGGAAATCCTCAAGATTGACGGCGGTTGGAGTTTGAAATAGTCCGCTAGAAAGGGAGAATGATGACAGCAGAAGAAATGTGGGAGGCTTATCGCCTCATCAATCCTCACATTGGAGATGAAGTAGACGCTTGGCAGTTTGGTGCTGAGCCAGATGTACTGGCTGATTTGGTTCTGCGAGGGGAGAAAACCGCAACGGCCTCAGTTTATGATGAATATCTTGTTTCAGGAGAAATCTTGCCAAAAGTTGGTGAGCGGAGTGTGATATTGGATAGCAGTGGACAGGCAGTTTGTGTTATTGAAACAAAGAAAGTAACGATTGAGCCTTTTTATCAGGTTTCAGCTGCCCATGCTTTTAAAGAAGGAGAGGGCGATAAGTCGCTCGATTATTGGCGTAGAGTTCATGAAGACTTGTTTAGCAAATGGCTGACAGAGCTAGGTCTCGCATTTTCCATTGATTCTCGAGTAGTTTTGGAGGAATTTGAAGTTGTTTATCCGCTCAGTTAAACAGCAGATCTCTTTCCCTCACGGAGAGAGATTTTATAATGGATTCTGGTAGTTCATTTGGAGGACTTAACTTTGTTGCTTCTTGAAAATATGCTATAATAAAGGGAATATGGATAGATTGGATGTTACAAAATGACAAATTATGCAATTATTTTAGCAGCAGGTAAGGGAACTCGAATGAAATCGGATCTGCCAAAGGTCTTGCACAAGGTGGCAGGGATTTCAATGGTGGAACATGTCTTTCGGAGCGTATCCGCCATTTCTCCTGCGAAAATGGTCACGGTAGTAGGACACAAGGCGGAGATGGTTGAAGCTGTATTGGCAGAGCAGACAGAGTTTGTTACCCAAGCAGAACAACTTGGAACGGGCCATGCGGTGATGATGGCAGAGCCACTCCTTCAAAATTGTACTGGACAGACACTGGTTATCGCAGGCGATACCCCTCTGATTACTGGGGAAAGCTTGCGCCATTTGGTTGAGTTCCATGTGAACCATAAGAACGTAGCTACTATTTTGACAGCGGAAACAGATAATCCATTTGGGTACGGTCGTATCGTGCGGAATCAGCACGGTGAAGTGACGAAGATTGTCGAAGAAAAAGATGCTTCTGAGTTTGAAAAGCAAATCAAAGAAATCAATACAGGGACCTATGTCTTTGATAATGCGCGTTTATTTGAGGCGCTGAAAAATATCAATACCAATAATGCACAGGGCGAATATTATATTACAGATGTAATTGGTATTTTCCGTGAAGCAGGTGAAAAGGTTGGTGCCTATGTGCTCCGTGATTTTGATGAAAGTCTTGGGGTCAATGACCGTGTGGCACTTGCTAAGGCCGAAGAAGTCATGCGTACCCGCATTAACAAGAAACATATGGTCAATGGTGTTAGCTTTACAAATCCAGCGGCAACCTATATTGATATCGATGTTGCGATTGCGCCAGATGTGCAGATTGAAGCCAATGTAACCTTGAAAGGAAAAACGTCGATTGGTGCAGAAACTATCTTGACAAACGGTACTTATATTGTCGATTCAGAAATTGGTGCTAGAGTGGTTGTGACCAACTCTATGATTGAGGAATCGCGTATCGCAGAAGGTGTGACAGTTGGGCCGTATGCTCATATCCGCCCAGGGTCACAGCTAGCAAAAGATGTTCATATTGGAAATTTTGTTGAGGTAAAAGGCTCGAGTATTGGTGAAAATACCAAGGCTGGGCATTTGACCTATATTGGAAATGCTGAAGTAGGACGAGATGTCAATTTTGGAGCTGGAACGATTACCGTCAATTATGATGGACAGAAAAAATACACGACCAAGATTGGCGACCATGTCTTTGTTGGTTCAAACTCTACCTTGATTGCACCACTTGAAATTGGAGACAATGCCTTGACAGCAGCTGGATCAACCATTACAAGGAATGTCCCTCAAGATGCGGTCGCAATTGGGCGTAGTCGTCAGGAAAACAAGGCTGAATACGCCAAACGCCTCCCCCATTACCCAAAGGATAAGGAGGAATAATGATGAAATTCGAAGAAAAGACCATTAAGCGGACAGAGATTTTCAAAGGCCATATTTTCGATGTTGTTGTGGATGATGTAGCACTTCCTATGGGAGGCGAAGCCAAGCGGGAGTTGATTTTTCATAAGGGAGCAGTCTGTGTTCTTGCTGTGACTCCTGAGGGCAAGCTGATTTTGGTCAAGCAGTACCGCAAGGCGATTGAACAAACCAGCTATGAGATTCCAGCAGGGAAATTAGAAGTTGGAGAAAATGCTGACCCTAAAGCTGCTGCCCTTAGAGAATTAGAAGAAGAAACAGGTTATACTGGTGAGTTAGAGCTCTTGTATGATTTTTATTCTGCAATCGGTTTTTGTAATGAACGCTTGCGCCTTTACATTGCGAAGAATCTTGTTAAGGTTGAAAATCCCCGTCCTATGGACGAGGATGAAGTGATTGAAGTCTATCATGTGAGCTTAGAGGAGGCACTCGCTTTGATTGCTAGTGGCGATATTTGTGATGCTAAGACCATTATGGCTGTTCAGCAGTTACAATTGATGAGAAAGTAGGAATGAGCAATGAGGAAGCCCTTATTGACAGATGAAATACTAGAGAAAGCGAAACAGAAAAGACATCAACAACAGCGTTTTGGCTATTATGCCCCTGATGAGGATGTGATGGATGAGTTTGCATTCGAAGATGAATGGGAGGAGGAGTACACAGGCTACCGTGAAGGCTATACTCACCGTATTCCCGTCGAATCTTCGATTGTCAAAAGTCGTCGTATTGAAACTATTAAGCGCGAGGAATTTCGTGGAAAAGTGAATAAAATGCTGTTTTGGGTTATTCTTTTGGTTATTCTCTTTCTCATTGCAGTCTTTTTTTGGTAAGGAGTTTAGATGAAATTTGGAATTATTGCCGCTATGCCGGAAGAATTGAAGACCTTGGTGGAAGCGCTCGAGTGTGGGGATGAGCAAATCGTATTGGGAAGAACCTACTATACTGGAAGACTAGGAAACCATGAGGTGGTTTTGCTCCAATCAGGGGTTGGAAAGGTCATGTCGGCCATGTCTGTCGCTATCTTAGCCCAGCAATTTCAGGTTGATGTGATTGTGAATACTGGTTCAGCTGGCGCAGTTGCAGATGGGATTGAGATTGGGGATGTGGTTGTGGCAGATCAGTTAGCTTACCACGATGTGGACTTGACAGCCTTTGGCTACGAGTATGGGCAAATGTCAGCCCAACCCTTATATTTTGAAGCAGATAAAGCGCTCCTTGCGCAGATGAAAGAGATCCTTGCTCAGCAAGCTATCACAGCTCATAGTGGTTTAATTGCAACAGGAGACAGTTTTATTGCAGGACAGGATAAGATTGCAACGATTAAAGCGCATTTCTCTGATGTCTTAGCGGTTGAAATGGAGGGAGCAGCCATTGCCCAAGCCGCTCATAGTATTGGACTACCTTTCCTTGTCATCCGCGCCATGAGTGATACTGCGCAAGGAGATGCCAATATCACCTTTGATGAATTTATTATCGAAGCAGGAAAACGCTCGGCAGAAGTCTTGATTGCGTTTTTAAAAACGATGTAATTAATCTTAAAGGAGATTGACGATGTCTGAACATGTGATTGTATTTGCTGCTGATAATAAATATACAAATCAGCTCGTGACAGCTATTAAGTCGGTATGTACGCATAACCAGAATATTAAATTTTATATCTTGAACGATGATATTCCCAAAGAATGGTTTCTTATAATGGAACGGTATCTGGAAGAATTGAATTGCAGTATTTGCGATGTGAAATTGGTTGAAAATGAAGTAACGAAGTTTACGGGACCGTTTTCTCATATCAATTATGTAACGTATTTTCGGTACATGATACCAGAAGTGGTCACAGAAGATAGAGCCTTGTACCTTGATGTGGATCTCGTTGTTACTGGGGAATTGGATGAACTTTTCAATCTAAATTTGGCTAATCATACAATCGCAGCAGTCCCAGATTGGAATCAAAAAGATTATCCAGGACATTTTAATGCTGGTGTTTTATTATTTAATTTAGTTCGTTGTCGCAATGAAGGCTTTACAGAACGAGTGATTAGCTATACACGAGAGCATTTACCGAATTTAGAAGTAGGGGATCAGACAGTGCTAAACCATTTCTATCCAGACTATCTATCTTTACCTAATCGCTATAATGCTCAAATTGGTGCAGAGTCACTAGGAGCAAATTATAGGGAAACAGAATCTCCGATCATATTTCATTTTTCGACAAATCAAAAACCTTGGAGTGACTATACGTATAATGGTTTTCGTGAGCTTTGGTGGTTTTACCATAATTTAGAATGGCAGGAGTTGCTAGCTTACTGGAAAATTAAGAAGCAAGATTTGAAACAACTGTTTTCTTTGAATTTTCGACAAGAGTGCTTTATTATGACAGATTCTGAAAGCATTGAACAAATTACCTATCTTATTCAAATGTTGCCAGAATATCGTTTTAGCATAGCAGCCCGTACGGTTATGGCACCAAGTTTACGGACTCTATCTCAGCATAAAAATGTTTTTATTTATCCACAGGTTAGTAAACCAATGATGGAGGAGCTGTTAAATCGTTCGTCAATCTATCTAGATATTAACCACTTTAATGAAGTGGATGATATTGTTCAGAGAGCAAAAGAAGGCGGTAAACGTATTTTTGCATTTTCAAATACAAAACATAGAAATGATGACTATTATGTAGAAATTGTCCCTGAAAGCACTCCTGAAAAGATGATTGAATGCTTAAAAGCAGTTTGTATCGAAAATCAGTAGACTAACGGTTGCAATAAAGAAATTATTGGAACACAACTGACTCATAATGGTATAGTAATGGCTTCTTGAAAAATATAGATGAATATTAGGAGTTTGCAGAAATTAATAATCCGATTCTACCCACCCCTTTGCTTATTTAAAAGGAGAATAATCATGGCAAAAAATCCATTGGAAGATAGTATTCAAAGTCGAATGTCGGCAGAACGGTATCAGGTATCCACTAAAGGAAAGAAAAGGGAAAAGATTCCAGTTTTCCAGATTTTATTAATCCTATCAATGATTCTAGGCTTGATTATGACCCTAGTAGGAGTGCTAACACAGCTCTTGAAGTAGATTTGGATGTGAAAAGAGAACGAAGATGGAAGAGTTAGTGATTCGTGTCAGAGATAATAGGGGTGTATAAAGAATATCAGGCATCCGTTTTTCGGTTTGGAGACGGAGATGGATTTGATAGCAGGGTAAGCATCCTTATCAAGATTACCATCCTGATTTGGGTACGATACTAGCCAACTACAGCTAGGCATATAAAAAGAGCTGGAAGAGAAAGAGCAAGAAACAAGTGTCACCTACCGACTCGTAGAGCAGAAATTAGATTTTTTACAGAAAGAAGAGATGAAATAATGGCTATACATATTACAAATCTATATGGTCAGTCCTCTAGGAGTGTGGCCTTGATGTCTCAGGCCATGGTAGCAGATATCGGTAGAAGTCTGGGCATGAAAGAGATTGGAATTTACTACTATAATTCTAGTCAGGAAAGTGCGAGTTCGAAGGCTTCCCGTTTTGATGGGATGAATGCAGCGTTGGCGCATGGGGATATCGTGATTTTCCAAACACCGATATGGCATTCAGTCAGTTTTGAGAAAGAATACTTACAGTGTATCAAGCGATACAACATCAAATTAGCGATTTTTATCCACGATGTTTTACCCTTGATGTTTGAAGGAAATTACTATCTCATGTCACAAGTGATTGAGAACTATAATATGGCAGATGTACTGATTGTTCCTTCACAAGCGATGGTAGATGTTTTACGAGAGAATGGGCTGACGGTTAAGAAAATCATTATCCAGCATATGTGGGATCATACCATACCATTAAGTGAGGAAGAGCCACGTTTTTCACAGACCGTTAATTTTTCAGGCTCACCAAAGCGCTTTTCCTTTATCGAGGATTGGAAGTCAAATATCTTACTTCAGATTTTTACAGATGAAGCGGATCAAGTGGATCTTTCTGGGGCTAATCTACAGCTCAATGGTTGGAAATCCGGAACAGAGTTGTTGAGTCAGCTTGCACGCAATGGCGGATTTGGCTTGGTTTGGAATCAGAGGGATGGTCGAGACTATTATCAGTTAAACGCTTCTTATAAATTGAGTACCTATTTAGCAGCGGGTCTCCCAGTCTTTGTGCCTACTACCTTATCGAATAAAGAAATCATTGTCAAAAATGGTCTAGGATTTGCCATTTCTTCTTTGGATGACATTCCTGCCATTTTAGAAAGTCTGACGGAAGAAACTTATACTCGGATGGTTCAGAAAGTCAAAGAATTTCGTATGCTTTTGAATCAAGGTTATTTTACAAAGAAGGTCTTGGTAGATACGATTCATGCCTTGTTTCGATCAGAGGATGAGGTTGACTTGCCATGAGAAACTTTTTGTTTCGCTATCCACTCGTTAAGAAAATCTTATTTTCCCTTTGGATTAGTATTGTTTTTCTCATGGGGCGCTATATTCCCTTGCCTCATGTGGATATGTCACAGGTAAGTTTAGTTGCAGATTCATCTTTAGAAGTGGCTTCTGCTCTATCTGGTGGAAGTTTAGCCAATATCGGTCTTTTCTCGTTAGGCTTAGGCCCATGGATGTATTCGACGGTATTAAATAGGGTTTGTACACTTGGTCGAAAACGTCAAGTCGGAGGAAACACGCAGCAACGAAAACAGTTGCTGGTTATGTTACTTGTCGCTATGATTCAAGGTTTGGGAATTGCTCTTACGCTGACATATGTGGAGCATTCGATTTTTAATTCTATTCAACTCATTGCGATGACAACACTTTTGTTGGTAGCAGGGTCCTTTGTTCTTACGTGGTTAGGTAATCTGAACGTAACTTATGGTGTGGGTGGGTCGACCCTTATTATGTTTCTTGGTATGATTGTCTCACAGTTTCGGGCTGTTCCAATCTTTGTAGATGTCCTAGCAGGTCCTAAAGCGATGTATGCTTTATTTATCCTTGTCTGGACTTTATTGAGCATTTATGTGACAGTTGTTTTTGAGAAAGCAGAATACCGGATTCCTATTGAAAGAGTATCTATTAATAGCGAGATGGTTAAGAAGGCTTATTTGCCTATTCGTGTTAATCCTTCTAATGGAATGCCTATCATGTATGCCTATACTTTTTTGGCTCTTCCCCAGTATTTTTTAATGGTGCTATCCTATCTTTTAAAAGATACTTCCTTGTTGCAATATGGTGTTTATTTTACGACAAGAAATGAGATTGGGATTGGAATCTATCTATTATTGGTACTCTTATTATCGTATAGTTTTGCGTTTGTTAATTTGGATCCACTTTCTATTTCAAAAGAATTTCGCGCTTCAGGAGACTATATAAAAAATGTCCGTTCTGGCAAACCAACTCAACTGTATTTGACAGACTATATTCGCTTTTTTGGGATTTTTAGTGGAATAATCATGGGGATTTTACTCAGCACACCCCTCATTCTCTTCTTGTCGGAGCAGGAGTTGCAAACGATAACTCCTTTGTCGGGGATTTTTATGATGATGACAGGGATGGTGTTGATGATTCGTGAGGAAGTGTTTACTTCACGATTGCGACGGCAATACACAGAATTATTTTAAGGAAATTAGGTAGAGAAGATGTTTCATTTTATCCCAGCCTGGTATGGGCATAGTCGCCCTTGGTATGATTCTACAACTGTCTGGTATCGTGGTGTTTCTTCGATTCATTTTGATGATTCAATCAACCAAATGCGGATGTTTCAACAGACAAACGAAGAGATAGGGATGTTGGTGTTAAATTATATGCCCAATCTTCGATATTTTCTTCATCGCTATGATTTGTTTGAAGTGTCTTATTGGGCTGTCTTTGACGAGATTCAAAACACCCATCATATCCAGCCACAAATCCTACATTTCAAGGAATTCCAATGGCCTGAAGGAGTAGAGTTTATCTATACAAATTTTTTGGTGGCTGTTAGACAGGACAAAAAGTTACTGGCGCATGTGGAGTTTGGTGAAGAAGCACATCTGATTTACATTCAATTTTTTGAAGCGGACAAGCCGTTGAAACGGCTCGTTTTTGATGACCGTGGCTTCTTGTCGAGTATCGTATACTATGATGAACATGGGAAAGAGGGCTATCAGGACTATCTAAATGCGACGGGAGAGTGGCAGATTCGGGAGAATTTACAAACACAAGAAGTGGTGGTTAATCCTACTGTAGCACATCGTTTTCTGAAAGAACGGTATAGATCGATTGCCGAAGTTATCCAAGAAAAAGTGGAGACGTATATAGGCAGCTTGGCTGCAGAAGATGTCCTAGTCCTTGCTTCCAGCCAGCAGCATAATGACTTGCTTTTGAAAGTCAAAGGTTCGCATCGGCTGATTCTATCGTATTTTGGTGAGCGTTATCCTTTTCATCACAGAGACTCCTTGCTTCAAGACATGAAGCAGGCTGATCTAATTGTAGTGGATAGACAGAAGCATAAGGAACAGTTGCAAGAATATGTTTCTACGCCAATTGAGCATATTTCTCTGTTTGATGCTCGCTTAAATCTTGGAAAGAGTCAGCGGTTTCGGGAATTATTTCTCTATTTCTTGATGGATGGTATGGAAGAACAGGACTTGTTGCAGTATTTAGAGCAGATTGCTCATTTTATGGTAGAACAGGAAGATGTTCATCTGAAAATGGTTAGTTACCAGACCAATCCAGTTCAGGAGGAAGCAAAGCGAGACTGGCTTGAGAAAGTATTGGCGAGCTATGACTTGGACTTTTTCCAATTGGAAACGGGGGAAGAGCAGGTTGAGGCCTTTGAAGATGATGAGGAAGAAGTAGAGATAGAAGAGAAGCGAGTGAGCTTAGAATTTCTACGCTCAGATTTAGACATTATGAATTCCTTAGAAGAAAGCCGTCTGATTATTGATTTGACAGGCGAGCCTGATTTATATACCCAGATTGCAGGCATTAGTGCGGGAATTCCACAGATTAATAGTCAACCAACTGAGTTTGTCGAACATCTAAAAAATGGTTATCTGCTATCGGAACCTTCTGAGCTAAGTCTAGCTTTGCACCATTATTTGGTAGGATTACGAAATTGGAATGAATCCTTGATGTATGCTGCTCAAAAAATTGCGGCCTACACCAGCGGTAGTTTGGTAGAAAAAATAAAACAAAGTATAGGATATCATGAGTAAAAAAAAGATTAGATTGCTCCAAATTGGTCGTCAAAATTGGCAAGATGAAGTAGATATTCCAGAAAATATTGATTGG
Organism: Streptococcus sp. zg-86; assembly: GCF_017639855.1. NCBI lineage: Bacteria > Bacillati > Bacillota > Bacilli > Lactobacillales > Streptococcaceae > Streptococcus > Streptococcus zhangguiae. Next base: position 612,384 of record NZ_CP072115.1, read on the forward strand.
ATTTACCTACAGCCACACGAGATTCTTTCTTTTTTTGAGTCAGAAAATGCGAAACTAGAAGCTCGTTATCAAAAAGAAAAAGCAAAATTTCCTAAAAAGAAGGATATCAAGCGGGGAAAACTAAGAGTGGATGGTGTTATTTTAACCGAAGTTAGTTACCCGTCAGCATTATTACTGTTAGAGAAGGTTGTAGAACCTTACCATGTATTTTTCTCGCAAGACTTAACAACAAGTGATCCAGTTTTACAGGAATTTCTTCGTCGAAAATTGGGACAGTCGGCAGATTTTTCGGATAAACCCTTTTTGCTTCGAACTTTTTCTAAAATTTTTTTTAGCGGGCAATTCGGGCAAAAAATGGGAATTGCGAATTTTACTGTTCAGACAGAGTCTGAAAGATACCTTTCTCACTATGAGGGGAATCACTATCTTGTCTTAGATGGTGAGTATGGAGAAGACTACCGAGTGGTTGGTTCTTTTTTGTATGGTGTACCAATTTATAAAGATGTTCAGGTGGAATTATGGCAGGAATTTATCAAGGATGCCAGTTGTGAAGTGAAAATTCGAGTGAGGTATATTGTAGACGGATCCTTGGATGATATTGCAGAAGAATGGGAGTTTGAAGGGGAAGACCTGCAAGAACCAAACGGTATTGAGACTCCCCACAATGGCTCGCTTTTTGTTAGTATTTTAGCGAAAGGAAAAGGATTCTTGAAGGTAGGTCCCTTGCATTATCGGTGGGGGAGAGCAGGTTTTGGTCAATTTACCTTGGGTGGTCAACGTTTTTCTGATTCAGAGCGTAGAGAATTTAATTATTTCTTTCATCCTGGGGATTTTAAACCTCCCTTGTGTGTATATTTTTCAGGCTTTCGTACAGCAGAAGGTTTTGAAGGATATGGTATGATGAAAAAGTTAGGAACTCCGATGTTATTGATCTGTGATCCACGTTTGGAAGGTGGTTCTTTTTACATGGGCACACCAGAATTTGAAAGAGCCATTTCTACTATTACTAATCAGTGTTTGGACTATCTTGGCTTTTCTAATAAGCAGTTGATTCTATCCGGGATGTCAATGGGAACTTTTGGGGCTACTTACTATGGAGCGGACTTAGATCCGCATGCTATTATTTTATCCAAGCCTATTTTCAGTCTGGGTCGGACAGCCGCTCTAGAAAAGACCATCCGTCCCGGTGGATTTCCAACGTCGCTAGATATGCTACTGCATTTTGAAGGTGATTTGTCAGAAGAAGCACAAGCTCGCTTTAATCAACGTTTCTGGAATAAAATCAAATCGGGCCACTATACGAATACAAGGTTCTTTATTGCCTATATGAAAAACGACGACTATGATTATATGGCTTTTCAAAACTTAATGGAAGTCTTTGCTCATACCGATGTGCAGGTTGTAGGAAAAGGCTGGGTAGGTCGACATTTAGATGGTTCGAGTGAGACAATCCCTTGGTTTTTAAATCAATACCAGAGGGTACTACAGATAGATTTTGGTAGAGGAGAAAGGTAATGGGACATCGAATTTACTGGGGGAAAATAGGACCTGAAACCTATTTGACGGGTTCGATTCTGATTCCAAAGAACAAGACAATTCAGATTGAAAATATCCTCATTCCCTCTGGAACCACCATGTATAAGTGGTCTTCATCGAAAAATTACCAAGCCGCTAGGGAACAGGCCAATCTGCCTTTACTCACAAGGGATGCTGTTTATCATTTGCATTTGTCAGCAGAGGTGACTCCTTCTCAGAGTGTTTATGTCCGAGTGAATTTTTATGATCGGTTCAACAAAGCAATTGATTTTACAATTTTAAGATCTTCTGAAGAACAGTTCACCTACCCTCATGAAGCCTACTACTATGATATTGAATTAATCAATGCTGGTTGTACGAAGATGATTTTCCATTATTTAGAATTGGAAGAAGTTACTCTTGAAAAAGATAGAGAGAAGCCAAAGGCTTTAAAAATTTTGTTTTGGGATCAGGAAGTGAAGGATGTGTTAGCTAGGAGTCTCTATGCTAAACAAGCAGATACCCTTGTGTTGACTGAGGGAGCGGATACTCTTTATTTTGACAAAGTAAATTTGGAAAAAGTCGAGCAGTTTATTACACAGTATCCCCGATTGCCCATTTACTTTATTGGAAGTGGTCCATGTGGAAACTTTGCGGCACTGTATCATGCCATGTATTTTGAGTTAGGCAAGGCTTATGTGACAAATGACATGTATGCAAAAGAAGAGTACGATAGGATGATATCGCAGATCTTTGAACAAGAAATTGATGTTGACCGTTTTTTGGAGCGCCTATCTTATAAGGAAAAAGTGATTTGGTATGAGGAGTTGAGGATACGGGACACACTATCTTTTATCGTACCTAGTATGAATGAAATAGACTATGCCTTGTTGATTCCCTCTACTGATTAAGCAGAAAGCTGGAAGAAAGAAAAAATGACACAAAATTGGTTTTCTTTAGACTATTATCGTTTGAAACGATTGAGAAGGATATTGAAAAAAATCAATGCCAGAAGTACTGAAATGGCAGCTTTGACAGACAGAGAATTACAGGGAAAAACAGCGGAATTTAGAGAACGCCTTGCTCAAGGAGAAAGTTTAGACAGTCTGTTACCTGAAGCATTTGCAGTGGTTCGAGAGGCCGATAGGCGGATTTTGGGGATGTTTCCTTATGATGTCCAAGTGCTTGGAGCAATCGTTCTCCATGAAGGAAACTTAGCCGAAATGAAAACAGGGGAAGGCAAGACCTTAACAGCTACGATGCCTCTTTATTTAAATGCTCTGTCTGGGCGTGGTGCTATGCTGGTCACAACAAGCGGGTATCTGGCAAAACGCGATGGGACAGAGATGGGAGAGGTTTTCCGATTTTTAGGCTTGACGGTTGGGATTGCTGAGGGAGATGATACCAAGACAAAATTAACAGCCAAGCGTAAGCGCCAAATTTATCATTCAGATATTATCTATACGACGAATGGAACCTTGGGGTTTGATTATCTGATTGACAATCTGGCAACATCTGCTCAGGGGAAATACATGCGTGACTTTCATTATGCTATCGTTGACGAAGCAGATGCTGTCTTATTAGATACAGCCCAAACTCCTCTAGTCATCTCTGGTTCACCTCGTCTTCAGTCAAACTTATTAACCTTTGCGGATCATTTCGTCCTCAGCTTAACCAAAGGGGAGGACTATATCTTTGAAGAGGATAAAAAAGAAATTTGGCTAACCCAAAAGGGGATTGATGTTGCAGAAGCCTATTTTTCAGTGGATAATTTCTTTAGTATTGAAAATTTTGACCTGGTTCGTCGTGTGACTCTGGCCTTAAAAGCCCATTACTTATTTGAAAAAGGGAAAGACTATGTTGTGGAGCCTGGGAAGGATGGGCAAGAGGAGGTAAAATTACTCGATCTTGGTAATGGACGAATCTTAGAAGGAACAAAGCTTCAAGGCGGCCAACATCAGGCTTTAGAGGCTAAGGAGCGCGTGAAGATTTCCGATGAAACACGGGCTATGGCCTCCATTACCTATCAAAATTTATTTCTCAAGTTTCCTGTCTTGGCTGGTATGACCGGTACTGGTAAAACGGTAGAAGATGAGTTTGTCGATACGTATAATATGGAGGTTATTCGTATACCGACTCATCGACCTATCCTCCGAGAGGATCGGAAGGATTTGATTTATACCACCTTACCTGAAAAAATTACCGCTTCAATGCAGCTCATTAAACAACTTCATGCAAAAGGGCAGCCCATGTTGATTGTAACAGGCTCTGTCAGAATGTCTGAATTGTATTCAGAAATTCTTCTAATGGAATCCATTCCGCATAGTTTGCTCAATGCCCATAATGCAGCGAAAGAAGCACAGATGATTGCGGAAGCTGGTCAAATAGGAGCTGTTACTGTTGCGACGAATATGGCAGGCCGTGGTACGGATATTAAGTTAGGAGAAGGCGTAGCAGAATTGGGAGGTCTAGCAGTTATTGGAACAGAGCGCATGGCCAATGAACGCATGGATTTACAAATGCGGGGACGTTCTGGACGACAGGGTGATCCTGGTTTCAGTCAGTTTTTTGTCTCTCTTGAAGATGACTTGCTGATGAAACATGGAAGTGAATGGTGCCAGGAGTATTTTAAGAAGTATAGGGATTCTTGTAATCCTTTATCGCCAAAACAATTGTCCAATCGTCGTTTCGATAAGTATCTGACCCAAGCTCAAGATAAGAGTGAGGCGCTGGGTCGTAGCTCACGCCAGACGAGTTTGGCCTATGATGAAAGTGTCAAAGTTCAACGTGAGACCATTTATGCTCAACGGAATCGCCTGATTTATGCAAGCCAAGATGAGTTTCACTTACTGGATGTCATCACAGGGGTAATTGATGACTTTCTCGCGCAGGAGGAAGGATCAAGTGAATTTACTATCAAACGTTTTATCTTTGATAACCTCTCCTATCATAGCTCTTTGATTCACCAACAAATTGATTATCAGAATCCGAAGCAAGTTCGGTCTCACTTGTTGCAGATTGCACAGGAGGAATTGGAGCGTAAGAAAGACTTTCTCAAGCAGGACTTTGGCCAGTTCCAACGCGTGTCTATTTTGAAAGCTATTGATGAAGCTTGGATTGAGGAAGTGGACTACTTGCAGCAGCTGAGAGTAGTTGTTAGTGCACGTTCGACTGCCCAACGTAATCCGATTTACGAATACCATAGGGAAGCTTTGGAATCTTATAATCGCATGAAAAAAGAAGTTTATCAGCTGGTTGTACGACATATTCTCTTGAGTGAAGTTTCCTACAATAAAAAACAAGAAGTTGAGATTTATTTCGCATAAGAAAGAAGAAAAAATGACAGTTTATAATATCAATTTGGGAATTGGCTGGGCCAGCAGTGGGGTAGAGTATGCTCAAGCCTATCGTGCTACTGTTTTTCGAAAAATTGGCATAGAGGCAAAATTTGTTTTTACAGACTTTTTTAGCCAAGATAACATCTGTGATTTAACCCGTAATATTGGTTTTCGTGATGATGAGATTATCTGGCTGTATAGCTATTTTACGGATATAAAGGTTGCATCAACAACAGTCACCATTCACGATATTCGGGAAGGATTTAGCGGGAATATTTTTCGGGAAGAAAAAGATAACTCGACTACTCGCCTCTTTTATGGTGAGAATGATTTTTTAACGGTCTACCATAAGGGGAGTGATTCAGAGCTTGTTCGTTGCGTGGAAATTGTATCAAAAGGGCAATTGGTCCGCAAGGATTTTTATACCTATACCAAGGTATTTAGCGAATATTACGCTCCCAAGGAAAATATGGCTACTCTGTATCAGCGCAGCTTTTTCAATGAAGATGGAAGTCTTGCCTATGAGGAAATTATCGGTGAAAAACAGTCTATTTATCGTTTGTCAGATATGATTTGCTACTCTAAGGAAGAATTTGTGGCTCATTTTATGAAGTCATTACATCTAACAACGAAAGATGTTGTCATTTTAGACCGAGCAACGGGTGTAGGTCAGGCAGTATTTGCCAATCGTGAGCCTGCAAAACTAGGTGTAGTTGTCCATGCAGAACATTACAGCGCAAATACGGTAACAGAACATACAATCCTATGGAATAACTTTTATGATTACCAATTCACCTACTCAGATGAGGTTGATTTTTTCCTAGTTGCTACTGAGCGTCAAAAGGAAATCATGGTGGCACAATTTGCACAATTTGAAGGCCGAAATCCAGTGATCTGGACGATTCCAGTTGGTAGTTTAGAGCAACTGCGCCAACCAGAAGTAGTGAGAAAAGCGTATTCTATGGTCACAGCTTCTCGCTTAGCTGCAGAAAAGCATATTGATTGGTTGATTAAGGCGGTCATCACGGCTCATGAGCAAATGCCAGAGCTCACCTTTGATATTTATGGAGCAGGTGGAGAAGAGCAAAAACTTCGGGAATTGATTTCTCAGGGTCAGGCAGGAAGCTATATTCAGTTGAAGGGCCATAAAGATTTAACAGATGTCTACCAAGAATATGAGGTCTACTTGGCTGGTTCAACTAGTGAAGGCTTTGGATTGACCCTCCTTGAAGCAATTGGTTCTGGGCTTCCTATCATTGGATTTGATGTGCCTTATGGCAATCAGACTTTTGTTAAGGAAGGAAGAAATGGTTATTTAATCCCTAAATACGAAGCGAATCAAGAGTCAGAGATTGTAGCTGCCTTTGCGGATAGGATTGTGACCCTATTTCAAAAACAAGATTTAGGAAGTTTCCAGCAAGTTTCTTATCAGGTAGCGGCAGACTATCTAACTGTAAAAGTCGAAGAGAAGTGGAAGCAACTGATAGAGGAGATGACGCATGATTAACCTATTTGACCATTATCACCAACAGAGTTGGGACTTACATTTTTCACTTTTAAAAGCTGGTTATACACATCCTACTGTAGTCATTCAAGACGATGGCTTTTTACCAGAGGATGTCACGTCGCCATATCTGTATTTTACGGGATTTGGGGAAGCAACAGGTTATCCACTCTACTTTAATGATTTGCCGCTGCCACGTTTTTGGGAAATTCGTTCAACAAATCAGCAGGCAGAAGTGTTTGATTTACATGAGAAAAAAGCGATTATTCATTTTTCTCCTGCACACCATAATCGTTTGGTTAAAACAGTAGATTGGTTAGATAGCAAGGGAAGAGTACGTTTTATCGATCGTTATAATCGCTTCGGAGCTCGATTTGCTCAGACAACCCTTTCTGAACAAGGTGAATCTATAAAAACCAGTTATTACAATCGCAAGCAGCAGGAAGTTATTGTCGAACATCATGCAACAGGTAGCATCTTACTGCAAGATGGAGGAAAACAGCATGTCTTTGCGAATCGTGAGCAATTTGTAGCCTATTATTTGCAGGTGGCTGGTTTTGATTTGGATCGTATTTTTTATAATTCCCTATCTACGCCATTTTTCGTTACTCTTTCTTTGCCAGGGGCTGGAGACGATATCCTCTTTTGGCAGGAATCAATTGCAGAGGACATTCCAGGAAATATGCGGTTCTTATTTGACCAATCACCACGTACAACAAAGGTCGTGGTACAAGATAAGGCAACCTATGAAAAGTTGCTCCCACTTTTGACAGAAGCCCAGCGTGAGTGCGTGTCGTATGTCGGCTTTCTGTATCCATTTAAGGAAGAGAGAGAAGAGGCACAGGATGCGCTTATTTTAACCAATTCGGATCAAATCGAACAACTAGAATCTCTCATTCAAGCCGTACCAGACTTGCAATTCCATATAGCAGCTCTGACAGAAATGTCTGGAAAATTGATGCGTATGGGAGAGTATCCAAATGTTCAATTGTATCCAAATATAACGGTAGATAAAGCGAGAGAATTGCTGAAAAAAAGTAGTATTTACCTAGATATCAATCATCATGAAGAGATTTTGTCGGCCGTCAGAGCAGCCTTTGAACATCGTTTATTGATTTTTGCCTTTAATGAAACACTTCACCATAGGCAGTATGTGGCACCCCAACAGGTCTTTCCAGCAACAGATGTGTCTGCTATGGTTGCGCAACTGAAATCTTGTTTGGAGCAGCCAACCTTTAGATACGAACTCTTACAAGCGCAAGGTCGACAGGCGAATGTGGCAAGTGAAGCAGATTATCAGAATCTTTAAGCTGAATGCTTATTTGCACATATTAGCAGGATTGCCAAAAAATCGGATCAGATAATTTATTTAAACAAGAAAAGCGAATAGGTGTCGTTTTCTGTCAATCAGAATCTACACTTATCCGCTTTTTATGATGATGCTTAGATGTTTGTTTTGCTATCTTTATTTTTTTACGTCAACATCCTTTATAATGTCAATTGCTTCAATTTTAATGTCTGTTTTTGGTTTGTCTTTGCTGTCTGTCTCAGTCGCTGCGATTTTATCTACAATCTCCATGCCTTCAATCACTTGTCCAAAGACCGTATAACCACCGTCTAGGTTTGGATTTCCTCCCTTTTTGTAGGCTTCTTTTATTTTGGTTGGATATTTACTAGCATCTAGCTGTCCAGAAGTATCTTTGGGATTTTGATTGATGAAGAACTGGCTACCGTTGGTATTTGGACCAGCATTTGCCATGGATAAAGCACCACGGATATTGTAGAGAAAGGCAGACTGTTCGTTCATAAAGCCATTTCCTTTGTCAATGTTCTTGTCTTTACCAGCCCAAATGGATTCTCCGCCTGTACCATTTCCTTGAGGATCACCGCCTTGAATCATAAATCCATTGATGACACGGTGGAAAATCACTCCATTGTAATAGCCTTCTTTGGCATGGGTCAGGAAATTTTCAACGGCCAAGGGAGCTTGTTCTGGGAAGAGTTTCAATTTAATATCCCCTTCGCTGGTCTTGATAAGAACAGCGGCTTCCGTATCTGCAATTTCCGTTGTCAATTGTGGGAAAGTCGCATCAGGATTGTTAATAGCGTAAGCCAAATCCTTGGCATATTGACTGGTAGCGGTTGTGTCAGAGCTTGCGGCTGGGGCTGATGAAGGAGTTGAAGAAGTTGTGGTTGTAGAGTTAGTCGTACAAGCTGTTAGAATGAGGCTTGTAGCAAGCGCAAGTAATAGTCGTTTTTTCATAAGATTCCTTTCCGATTCATAGAGTAGTCCTATTGTAGCATGAATTGCTTTCTTTTTCAAAAATCGCATAAAAGGAGTATTTTTGAGTAAAATTTGATATACTAATAGTATAAAGATTGAAAGGTGGATAGGGCTATGGGTACATTATCAATGATTCCTGTTTGGTTTTTGTTAGTCTTTGCGATTGTTATTGGAATGTTCCTATGGCGACTGGGCAGCTCTCTTTTTGAAGCTCTGCGAAACAATGCTTCTCCCAAGGAGGTTTTGTCTGCTAAGCTGATTAGCAAACGAACGCATGTGCATGGCAATGAGGGAGCCTATACTGCTTACTATGTCACCTTTGAATTAGACAATGGTGAACGCCGGGAATTTCGGGTGAAAAGCCAAATCTATGCCCTATCTGCTGAAGGTGACAAGGGTGAAGTAACCTTCCAAGGGACACGCTTTCTTGACTTTAAGAGGCTTGACTAGGAAATGTGGCAGAAATAGAGAGTGAGTGAGGTAGAATACGATATGACAGTAGAAGAGCAGGTAAGAGAACTTTACAAGGACCATGCTCGGATGCCCTATATTGCCCCAGACCGTGATTTAGCGACATGGTTACTGGATGCAAAGCCTGTTCCCAAGCGGAATATGGAACCTTTAACAGACGGATTATTGGCAGGGGATATCATCCTTTTGTGGCGGATTCAGTTTGATACCTTTACAACGGATTCGGTTTTTCCTAAGTATTTTGAGTATACTTACGGAATTGATGCGGCTAAGCATTTGGCAGATTTGGTGAAAAATGGCTACGCCGCTGTCGAAACAGCCTTTGATTCGTTGGATCATGTCAATGCGACCATGAAGAAAAATATGCTCAAAACAAAGAGTGTTACAGGTCTATCTAAAATGAAGGCAGCGGATCTGGATTTCGCTTTAAGAGAACAGTTTTCGGAAGAAGAATTAGCACAACTCTTTAGTGTTCGTGGCTATAAACTGACAACTAAGGGAGAAACAGTCCTTGCAGCACATTCTGAGGTGATTGACCGTCATCCCAAGAAGAAATTTTAAGGATTGAGATTGTTCAAAGATAAGTTATTTAGTCATACATGAAGAGAAAAGGAGAAAAGAGTATGCAAAAACGATTGATGCGTGATCGATATGATGTAAAAATTGCAGGAGTATGTGCGGGAATTGCCAAGTATTTTGACTTGGACCCGACTCTTGTGCGTGTGATATGGGGAGTTTTAGCCTTTGCCTATGGCTTTGGTGTCATTCCTTATTTAATCTGTTGGTGGGTAATGCCAGTTGATAATGGACAAGATGATGACCAAGAGATTATTTTTTAAACTGGAAACAGCTGTACGATGAAACATTACAATAGGATGACAGAGAAAACAAACAGATGACAACTATTTCTTTCTGTGACAGCTAAAATACAGTTTCATGAAAAAGGCTTAAAATGCCTTTTTTGTTTTCGAAATTATGGTAAGATGGTCTCTATCACAAAAGAAAAGGAAGAAATGATGTCTTTAAACGTAACGAAAAAAACAATGCTATTTTCAACCCTTGCCCTATCCCTATTTACTGCGACAACGCAGGCAGATGAATTAACAGAGCAATGGATTCCTCGATCAGTAGAAGAAATTCAAAGAGATATGTTCTCTCAGGCAAACAAGCAGACCTATACGATTCAATATGGAGACACACTCAGTGCCATTGCAGAAGCCCTTAATATTGATATGACAGTCTTAGCTAATATTAATAAGATTGCAAATATCAATTTGATTTTTCCAGAAACAGTCTTAACGGTCACAACTGGTCCTCAAGAAGAAGTTAGCACAATCGAAATTCAAACTCCTCAGACAGACAAGGACGAAGAGCAAGTCACTGCCAAAGTTGATTTAGAAAAAAATGAAGTAGTTGTCAATGACCAAATAGTGCCAGTCCAAGACTTGACAGACCAGGTAGACTCGCCAGAAGCACCGGTTTCTCCAAATGCAGAGGAAGACTCTCATCAAACTCAAGAAGCAGAAGCTACTCCAAATCCCCAAAGTGCACCAGCTACTGTAGAAATGAATCAAGCCGAAGCTCCTGCTGAAACGACTGTTGCTGAAGAGAATCCAGTAGTAACAGAAGCTCCTGTTGAAACAAGTTCTGCCCCTACTCCAGCTCCAGTTCAACCTCAATCTGCACCAACGAGTGCTCTGGCAGACTTTGCTGCTATTGGTGCCGCAAATCCTGCTAATGCAGGTCTTCAACCGCAAACAGCGGCATTCAAGGAAGAAGTAGCTAGTATTTATGGGCTAAGTGCTTTTAGTCTTTACCGTCCGGGTGATAGCGGAGATCATGGTAAAGGTCTTGCAGTTGACTTTATGGTTGGAAACAATGAAGCCCTAGGTGATCAGGTTGCGAATTATTCGATTCAAAACATAGCTAGCAAGAATATTTCTTATATCATTTGGAAACAACGCTTTTATGCTCCTTATCCAAATATCTATGGTCCAGCTAATACTTGGAACCTAATGCCTGACCGTGGTAGTGTTACCGAAAATCACTTTGACCACGTTCATGTGTCGATGAATCCATAAACGATTTATACTTATAAACTCTCCAATCAACTCTGCTTGTTGGGGAGTTTTTGTCATCAAGCCAATACTAGACCTACCAGTAAAGTATGGTATAATAGAAGCATGGCAAGACAAAATCAGACAAACAGAGGGCGGAACACGCGACGCCCAACAAAGGGTGAATTAGCCCGACAAGCAAAAATCAAATCTATTTTTCTACGGTTTTCAGTGGTTGTATTTCTTCTCTTTGCTACAAGCAGATTAGGAGTTTTTGGCGTGACAGCCTACAATCTCTTTCGGTTAGTAGCTGGTAGCGCAGCCTATATTCTGATTGCAGCGATTTTTATCTATACTCTTTTTTCAACTAAGTTACGCCAGAGAGAAGGAATGATTTCTGGTTTCTGGCTGGTATTGGCTGGAATTTTACTGGAATATCAAGCCTATTTTGATCTTTTATATAAGAAAAAAGATTTGCTACACCATACCTTTCAACTAGCCCTATCAGACCTTTCTGCCTTTCGAGTAAAGGAATTTTTGGGTGGCGGTCTGCTAGGTGGCGGTCTGTATGTGCCCGTTTCTTTCTTATTTGCAACCTTGGGTACTTTTTTCATCGGCGTACTCTTGATTGCCTTTGGACTGTTTTTTATGAGTCCGTGGTCGATTTATGATCTAGCAGATGGTGCAGTTTATTTGCGGGACAAATACCGAGAGGGAGCAGCGATTCGGGCAGAAAAACGTGCTATAAAGGCAGAAGAAAAAGCTCAGCGCCAAGCAGAGGCAGAAGCCAAACGATTGGTAGAAGAGCAAAATGAGCCAGTAGAGCTTGGAGCTTTTGAACCAGTAGAACTTCCTATGGTTGATAGAGAAACAGGCGAAATTCTCGAAGCAGAAGAACGAGAGATTCCAATATTAGCAGAAGAGCGTGTCGAATCCTTTGAGGATGACTTCCCTGTCTTGTTAGCTGATGAAGAAGAAATTTTCGAAGAACTAAGAGCAGAAGAAATTGCACTCGATTTCAAACCAAAAGCCCAATTGGCCTACAAATTACCGACAATTGATCTTTTTGCACCAATAAAAGTCAAAAGTCAAGCAAATGAAAAGAAAATCGTCCGTCAAAATATCAAGGTCTTGGAAGATACCTTTGCAAGTTTTGGAATCAAAGTAGTGGTTGAGCGGGCAGAAATCGGCCCGTCAGTAACTAAATATGAGGTGAAACCTGCAGTTGGTGTGAGGGTGAATCGGATTTCCAATCTGGCAGATGATTTGGCCCTAGCCCTTGCAGCGAAGGATGTTCGGATTGAAGCACCGATTCCAGGAAAATCTTTGGTCGGTATTGAAGTGCCAAACTCAGAAGTTGCGATGGTACCGTTTAGAGAATTATGGGAACAAGCAAAAACTTCTTCAACTAAATTATTGGATATTCCACTTGGTAAGGCAGTAAACGGCTCCGTACGTTCCTTTGATTTGGCTCGTATGCCGCATTTATTGGTCGCTGGTTCAACAGGTTCAGGAAAATCTGTTGCGGTGAATGGGATTATTGCTTCCATTTTGATGAAGGCAGGACCAGATCAGGTGAAATTTATGATGATTGATCCTAAAATGGTTGAATTATCGGTGTATAATGATATTCCTCATCTTCTGATTCCCGTTGTGACTAATCCTCGGAAAGCTGCGCGAGCACTCCAAAAAGTCGTTGATGAAATGGAAAAACGCTATGAACTCTTTAGCCATTTAGGCGTTCGGAACCTCGAAGGCTATAACACAAAAGTTGCAGAATTTAACTGTAACTCAGATGAAAAGCAAATTCCTCTGCCATTGATTGTGGTCATTGTAGATGAATTAGCAGACTTGATGATGGTAGCCAGCAAGGAAGTAGAAGATGCTATTATTCGCCTTGGACAAAAGGCGCGGGCAGCTGGTATTCACATGATTCTCGCAACCCAGCGTCCATCGGTTGATGTCATATCTGGTTTGATTAAGGCAAATGTTCCGTCTCGGATTGCCTTTGCTGTATCAAGTGGAACGGATAGTCGTACGATTTTGGATGAAAATGGTGCAGAGAAATTATTGGGTCGAGGCGATATGCTCTTTAAACCCATTGATGAAAATCATCCTGTCCGCTTACAAGGTTCCTTTATTTCAGATGGTGATGTTGAAGCGATTGTGAGCTTTATTAAACACCAAGCAGAAGCTGAGTACGATGAGTCCTTTGACCCTGGTGAAGTAACAGAAGGAGACTTTGAGGGTGCAACAGGTGATAGCGGTGGTGATCCGCTCTTTGAAGAAGCAAGAGCCTTGGTTGTTGAAACGCAAAAAGCCAGCGCTTCTATGATTCAACGTCGCTTATCGGTTGGCTTTAATCGTGCAACTCGCTTGATGGAAGAATTGGAAGCTGCCGGTGTGATTGGTCCTGCTGAAGGAACGAAACCAAGAAAGGTATTGGAAACGCAATGATGCTATTAGACACCCTACATCATATTGCCATTATCGGTAGTGATTACCAAAAGACAAAAGAATTTTATGTCGATAAGCTAGGCTTTGAACAACTAGATGAGCATATCCGACCAGAAAAGAATGATATTCTCTTCAACGTTCGCAAAGGAAATATGGTACTCGAAATCTTTATTAAACCAAATGCCCCCAAACGACCACCCATGCCTCAACCAGAACATACAGGCTTACGTCACCTTGCCTTCAAAGTAGCAGATGTCGAAAAATGTTTGATGGAGTTTGATCAATTAAACATCCCCCATGAACTCTTACGCTATGACGACTTTGACGGCAGAAAAATGGCCTTCTTCTTTGACCCAGACGGCCTCCCTTTGGAAATACATGAGTGAGAAAAAAACAGCCCAGTGGGCTGTTTTTTCACGAGCCAAGAAACGCAAGAGCGAATTGACAGCGCAGCAAGAGAGAGGGGATATTACCAGAATCTAGTTGTTGCAAAAAGAAAAAACGCTCCTTCATGGAGCGATAATTAGCTTTTGATTGTAAATAAGGCAATGACAAGTGCAAGATACATGAAGAAGGTGAGAATGAAGCCTGCCCGCCAAAAGAATTTGAAAAAGCGATGATAGGAAAAATGCCGCTTTTTAAATAAAAAGAAGTAAGTAATCATCAGTGTCAAAATAGAGAGCGCCAAAACCAGTTGGGGCAATAGGCTGTGATAATACACTTTGTCCGAGATTAAATAAAATTCGAAGGCATAGATAGGAAAAGCAATATCTGCGAAGTTCCAGCCCTTTTTCTGTAGTTTGAACAACTTGACTACTAAAAGAGAGATTATCAATGGAAGAATCAAAAAGAGTATAGAAGCAATTTTCAAGAATATCATAGCTTTATTCTATAAAAAAACTAAGAAAAAGTAAACATAAAGCTTGATTTTTTGCGAAAATACTGTATAATGAGAAGGTATGTGAAAATCACATATTTGTGGGAGGTAAAAATCTTTAATTACCGCAAAAACCACAATAGGAGGATTTAAAGATGGCTAAAAAAGTCGAAAAACTTGTAAAACTTCAAATTCCTGCAGGTAAAGCTACTCCAGCTCCACCGGTTGGACCAGCACTTGGTCAAGCAGGGATCAATATCATGGGATTCACTAAGGAATTTAACGCTCGTACAGCTGATCAAGCTGGTATGATTATCCCAGTTGTAATCTCAGTATATGAAGATAAATCATTTGATTTCATCTGTAAAACACCACCAGCTGCTGTTTTGTTGAAAAAAGCTGCAGGTGTTGAAAAAGGTTCAGGTACACCAAACAAAACAAAAGTTGCAACAGTTACTCGTGCGCAAGTACAAGAAATTGCTGAAACTAAAATGCCAGATTTGAACGCTGCAAACCTTGAGTCTGCAATGCGTATGATCGAAGGTACTGCTCGTTCTATGGGATTCACTGTTGTTGACTAATCAATGACACCCCACAACCCGCAAGACTTCATCATTTCTGATGAGTGACGTGGGAGATGAAAATCGATATGACCACATTACAAGGAGAATAAAAATGGCTAAAAAAAGCAAACAAATGCGTGCTGCACTTGAAAAAATCGACAGCACAAAGGCTTACAGCGTAGAAGAAGCTGTAGCACTTGCAAAAGAAACTAACTTTGCAAAATTCGATGCAACTGTAGAAGTTGCTTACAACTTGAACATTGATGTTCGTAAAGCAGATCAACAAATCCGTGGTGCGATGGTATTGCCAAACGGAACTGGTAAAACTTCACGCGTATTGGTGTTTGCACGTGGTGCAAAAGCTGAAGAAGCAAAAGCTGCTGGTGCAGACTTCGTTGGTGAAGATGACCTCGTTGCAAAAATCAACGGTGGTTGGTTAGATTTCGATGTTGTTATCGCAACACCTGATATGATGGCACTTGTTGGACGTCTTGGACGTGTTCTTGGACCACGTAACTTGATGCCAAACCCTAAAACTGGTACTGTAACAATGGATGTTGCAAAAGCAGTTGAAGAATCTAAAGGTGGTAAAATTACATACCGTGCTGACAAGGCAGGTATCGTACAAGCAATCATCGGTAAAGTATCATTTGATGCTGAGAAATTGGTTGGAAACTTCAAAGCGTTCCACGATACAATTGTAAAAGCAAAACCAGCTACTGCTAAAGGTACTTACATGACTTCTGTTACAATCACTACAACACAAGGTGTTGGTATCAAGGTTGATCCAAATTCATTGTAAAAATAGATAAAGTCCTATCGGTTGATAGGACTTTTTTACATGCCATTTCTATTTCATCCAAAGAGAAATAACCTGATCGGATTCTTCAAGGACGAGGGTGTCAAGCACTTCTTGTTTTTCTATGTCAAAATAGATGAGACGATTCTGAACGGTAAAAAGTAATTTCCCACCTGTAGTATACTTGAAGTTTTTAAGGTGTGATGTACTAATCTCATGTGTATCATTGTTTAAAATGTGCGATACATCAATAAATGTTGTTTCGCCTGTATCTAGGTTAAGAGTAGAGAAACACAATTTTAGAGTGCCGGACGCAGAGGAGTCATGGGTGATAAACAGACGATTGCCATCATGATAGATAAAGTCAGGATTTTTTTCGTTTAAGTTGATAAATTCTGGCTGCATAGACTGTAAATCAAGGACTAGCAGTCGATTATCTGGTATCGTTGCTCCTTTGGTAAGGATAGAATGCAAGGAAGCATAGAGTACCCCTTGAATGATGGTAGCCTGTGCAAATCGGGGAACACCTCCATCCAATTCAGAGAGCGTTTGGTCAGAGATAAGGGAGAGGTTCGTTTCATCTAACTCGAGTAGATGGATTGTTGAGTCTTTGGCAAAAGCTACTAAATGGATGTGATGACTTGTATCATTAAACGTTTGTATCCCGTCAGCGAGGTCATCAAAGGTTTTACTCTGGATTTCTTTTCCTTCTTTGTCAAATTGGGTGAGAGTGTTGGCATACCATGTATAGAAAAAATCTAGACTACTTCCCATTCCAACAGTAGAAGCATACTTGGTTTTATGTAGTTGTGTCTGACTAGTTTCAAAATCAATGCTAAAAATAGCAGAAGGGGGAGAGGATAATTGCATTTCCTCTTTTCTACGCTGAAAGACAAGATAGCGTTTATCAAATGAGGTAGCAGGATAAAGCGTTGTATTCCATGGAAGTTCAGAGTGCTTGGTTTGTTTGGTGACTTGAAGTTTATCGTTATGAATCTGGATAGCAGAGATGGATTTGGTACCAATAAGGTAGGCATCTGCTTGTTCGGTCAAGGGAACTTCTGGCAGTTTATCGGGTATGAGCTTGGGGATAGCCTGACAACCCAGTAGTCCAATAAGAGTGAGAATAATAGCTGGGATAAGTAGTTTGTGTTTCATGATGTGTCTCCTATTTATATTTCTATCCCATTATTTTGTAAGGATAGTATAGCATATAAAAGATAAAAAGAAAACGGCTTCATTCTTGTTTGTATCAAATAATTGACATTTTTCCTAAAATTTTATAAGGTAAAGGGAATAAACTTTGAAAGGAAACATGCAAAGATGACGGATTATGTGAAACCACCAGTTTGGATTTGGGAAGACGAAAATGACCATAAGAGTGGGAATCGGCCAACAGCCGGAAGTCGATTTGATCAGGTTTTGCCAAGAGGAGAAAAGCCATTGCAAGTTTACTCGCTGGGCACTCCAAATGGGATAAAAGTAGCGATTATGCTAGAAGAATTGAAAGAAATAGGCGTAAAGAATGTAGACTATGATTTATTTCTTATCAATATTGGAAAAGGAGATCAGTTTGGCTCAGACTTTGTAGCAATCAATCCGAACTCCAAAATTCCTGCTTTGGTAGACCAATCAGGCGATGAGGATATTAAGGTCTTCGAATCAGCTCATATCTTGCTGTATTTAGCTGAAAAATACAGAAAATTCATACCAAAAAATCTCCAAGATAAAACAGAAATGATGAATTGGTTATTTTGGCAAACTGGAGCAGCACCCTTTGTTGGAGGTGGTTTTGGTCATTTCTTCCACTATGCACCCACTGCCCAAGAATACCCTATTAACCGCTATACCATGGAAACCAAGCGTCAGCTGGATCTCTTGGATCAACTATTGGCAACCCGCTCCTATATCGCAGGAGAGGAGTATACTATTGCAGATATTGCGATTTGGTCTTGGTATGGTCGTTTGGTAGAAGGTAAGCTCTACCCAGGTTCAGCAGCATTTTTAGATGTGAAGGCCTATAAATATCTAACAGAGTGGACAGAAAAAATTGCAGCTCGTCCTGCTGTTCAGAGAGGTTTACTCGCTGAATATAAGCCTATTATGGAAGAATAGTCTCCTTGACGAAAAGAAATGGGGTATGGTAGAATAAAAAAGTAGTTTTTACCATAGTGTAAAGGCATATTATTATGAAAATTAAAGGATAATGAAAAAAATAGGACGAAAAGAAATCATTTTCGATTTCTTTTCCGAATAGAAAGATAGGACTTGTTGGAGCAGGCTAATAAGTTCTGTTTTTACTATTTAGGGGGTAGGAGAGATGAAAAAATACATGGATGCTCGCTGTCTGTTTAATCGGATGACACGAGTGAGTAGCTTACTTTTATTGGTCAGCTTAGTAGGCCTTTTTAATCATAAGCCAGTTTCGGGTTTAGAAGTTTCAGAAACGTTAGATAGCGCAACAACTCTCTCAGAAACAGTAGCATCTAGTAGTGAAGAGTCGACAGAAACTCCCGCACAAGATTCAGATATCAGTAGTGCTAGCTCATCTTTATCTAGTACAAGTTCATCTTCCTCAGCGACTGTTGAATCGTCAACAAGTTCGAGTAGTTTGGTTCCAGCCTTTGTTCAAAATGAAATCCAGACGAAACCTGCTGCAAGTTCTATAGAATCTGGTGCTTTGTACCGCTTGTATCACCCAGAATTACGCGTTCACCTCTATACTCGTGATGCAAATGAATACAAGGTACTAGGCAGTCGGAATTGGAAACAAGAAGGAGTAGCTTGGCAAACCTCGACGGGAGAAGGAGAAAGTGTCTACCGTTTGTATCATTCGGATTTGCGTGTTCACCTTTACACCAAGGATAAGAACGAATACCAAGTTTTAGCAAGTCGAGGCTGGAAGCAAGAAGGTGAGGCCTATCGCTCTTTTGGAAGTTTACCAATTTATCGTCTGTATCATCCTGGTTTGCAACGTCACTTGTATACGCGAGATGGGAATGAATACAAGGTATTAGGTAGTCGTGGCTGGAAACAAGAAGGGATTGCTTTTTACGGTATTCGTTCAGATGAAACAAATGCTCTACAGTCCTCTAATCAGCCTGCTACCAATGTTTCAGCTAGCCCAAAACAGGTTCTTCCTAAACCAAAGCTAACAGTAAAAAGAATTGATCAGGTCAATGGTCTTTTTGAAGTGGCTATACAGGCTGGTTCTGTTCCAAGTGATGTTACTCAAGTCTTGATGCCTGTATGGACATCGGATAATGGTCAAGATGATTTGATGTGGTATCGAGCGGTGCGCCAAATAGATGGTAGCTATATGGCGATTGTCAATAGTTATAATCATAAGACGTCAACTGGAGAATACAATATTCATTTGTATTTTGTGAGCGATCATCAGTCTAAAGCTATTACTTCGCTAAAAACAACTCTTTCTATTTCAAGACAAACAAATCCTCGGGCTGGAGTGATTGCAGCAGCTAGAAATTTACTGGGTGCGCGTCATGGAGAGTTAGAACATACACTCCTGGTTAATGACTATAATCGTGTCGAGCCACGACCGGTAAATTATACAGTGAAGTATTCGGATGATTGGTGTGATGTGTTTGTAACAACTATTTTCCAGCGTCTAGGATTGAGCAATTTGATTGGAAGAGAGTGTGGAGTGGAACGCCATGTGCAGATTTTTAAAGAGCTAGGCATTTGGAATGAGAATGGCTATACAATTCCAAGGGCTGGTGATTTGATTGTCTTTAACTGGGATGATGACACTCAGCCGAACGACGGCTTCTCAGACCATATTGGCATTGTGGAGAAAGTTGAAAGAAATTATATTCATACAATTGAAGGAAATAGTGGCGATGAGCGTATTGTAAGACGCAGAGTTTATAAAGTTGGAGATGGAAATATCCGTGGTTTTGCTAGTCCTCGTTACTAATTGATTTTTTACACTACAAAAGAGTTGGCTATCTATCGCTACATAATTGGAGGCAGATTAGGTGTTGTTGACTCTTTTTGTGATATCTAAGAATAGTTTTCTAGAAGGCCTTGAAAAAAATATCAGAGTGTGTTAGTATAATAAATAAGGATTTTCCTTTTTATATTACTTGAATTATGAAGCGGTAGGAGTGAAAAATGAAAAATAGTAGACGTTCGCAGCATCAATTACAACGAGTCATTCATCTTGGAGTTTCATTATGCGTGTTGGGCCTATTGAGTTTATCAGGTAGTTTATCCGTCCAAGGGTTAGAGGAGTCGCTTTCTTCTACTAGTCAAGCAGCTGATACGATTGTAGAGGATAGGTCTGCCACAAGTGAGTCTAGTTCGCAGGTTGATTCTAGTCGTTCAATGATTTCCTCTACTCATGCTGATTTGACAAATGCTAGTTCAGAATCATCTTCTAGTAGTTCTTCCATCAATACATCAGCTAGTCAGTCTGAAACACTTTCAGGTTCTATTGATGGAAAGACGGTAGAAAATTCTCCTGCATCGAAACAATCAGCAGTAACTGAGCCAAAGAGTGACAAGATATCTGGCGAAGCATCCCCACTTTATCGTTTATATCATACAGGCTTACGTGTCCATCTTTATACCCGAGATCAAAATGAATACAATGTTTTAGGTAGTAATGGTTGGAATCAAGAAGGGATAGCTTGGCAAACTGCTGTACAACAAGGTGAAATTGTTTACCGTTTGTATCATCCTGGTTTGCGTGTCCATCTCTACACCAAAGATGTGAATGAGTATCAGACTCTAGCAGTCCGAGGTTGGCGCCAAGAAGGTGAGGCCTACCGTTCTTATGGTTCTATCCCTGTATATCGTCTGTATCATCCAGGGCTACAACGTCATTTGTATACATATGATGAAAATGAATATAAGGTCTTGGGAAGCCGTGGTTGGAAGCAGGAAGGAATTGCTTTTTATGGCATTGGAGCAGGTATTGGAAATACAAGTCCGGTTGTGAGCACTCCTCCTTCTATGCCGACAGTCTCAGGGAAATTAAGTGTACAAGTTGGGGCGAATGGGCAGTTTGATGTAAAAATAACAGATGTTCAGCCTAAGGAACAAATTTCTGCTGTAAAGGTAGCTATATGGTCTGAAGTAGGTGGACAAGATGATATTGCTTGGTACACTGCGAATCGGGCAGCAAATGGGGATTATCAATTGACTGTTCATGCTCAAAATCATGGTTATCAATATGGAGCTTACCAAGTACATCTATACTATGAATTACCGGCAAAGCAGATGGTTGGTATTCAACAAGCTCGTGTGATATTGCCAGAAGGTCCTGCAGCTGGAAAACTATCGATTAGTAGTGGAAATCAAGACGAATTGAGTTTTGATGCTATTGTGTCAGATATTGTAGCACCTAGTGGTCTGGAGGAAGTAGCGGTAGCTGTGTGGTCTGAAGCAGGTGGACAAGATGACTTAAAATGGTATACAGCTAGCAAGCAGTCAGATGGTCAGTATCGAGTTCATGTAAATGTAGCAGATCATCATTATTCATTTGGAACTTATCACATCCATGCCTACCTTACGTCTAAATCGAAAAAAGCAGTCAATATTGCTACAGCGACTACAGTAGTAGCGCAGCCTAGCCAGTCCGTTACGATTGCTTCTAGCTATTTAGGGACTGGAAATTATCGTCTGCAGTTTAACGGAGTATTTGCGGACAAACAGTTACGCTTTGCGGTTTGGTCTGAAGTAAATGGTCAGGATGATTTAAAATGGTACGAGGCATCACGAAAAGATGCAGCGACATTTGTCGGTCAGTTCAATGCCCAACAGCATTCTCACACAGGGAACTATCAGGTCCATCTCTATGCGGTTGTCAATGGTCAAATGAAAGGCTTGGCATCTACTACTATTCACGTTCCTAAGGCTGATTTCTCTGCTCCTTATTATTCCCAAAGAGATAGTCGCTGGGGAGGACGAGTGTATGGACTTTGGCGTTTTAATGATTCTGGTTGCGTGCCGACTGCAATGGCAATGATCATTTCAGGTTTAAAAGGTGAAGGGGTAAGTCCTGTGACGGTTGGAGAGCATCTGTATCATCAAACCTTGGAATTTAACCGCGGTTATTTTGGAACAAGTAGTAGAGGTATCGCGTTAGCAGCTAAGAACTGGGGGTTAAAAACAAATGTGTTAAATTCGCAAATAGAACTGACACGTGCCCTTCAAGATGGTTACTATGTTGCGGCAGCAGTAGGGCCTGGACGTTTTGTGCTTAATAGTACCCATGAACTGGTTTTAAAAGGGTATAAAAATGGCAATACCTATGTTATGGATCCTTACAATCCTAACAATAATGGCTGGTATAGTATTGATTATTTATGGGCAATTCAAAGTAAAGATTCAATTGACTTGACAGAAGGACGACCATTTTTGAAGATAACAGATTGATAAGGAGTGGGGACAGTTGATTTCGTTGAAATCATGACTGTATCCTACTCCCTTTTCTATGCAGTCTTTCCTGTTTTATACGGAATGAACATCGAGGGTAGACTTTTTTCAGCTGTTATTGAGTGTGAGTTATTTGCTTTTATATTAAAAATGACAAATAAGATGGATAAGAGAGAATAGGCTCTAGTTTTACAAGTTAGGCGTAAAAGGGTATAATAAAGAGCCAGATAAATTGGAAAGATGAAAGAAAATGTATGACGGAAAATAGAACAATAGAACAGACACAGCAGCAGGCGAGCATGGTCAAGGGACTGGCTTGGTTGACAGCTGGGAATTTTATTAGTCGTTTGCTTGGAATTGCCTACATTATCCCTTGGTACATGTGGATGGGGAGCCACCGGGCGGAAGCAAATGCCTTATTCAATATGGGGTATCAAGTATATGGGAATTTCTTGCTAATTTCAACGGTTGGCCTACCACCCGCAGTAGCCAAGCAGATTGCCAAATACAATATACAAGGCCGGCAGGATATTTCCTATTATTTAGTCAGAGAATTCTTTAAATTGATGTTAATTTTAGGAGCACTCTTTGCTGGGGTGATGTTTCTCAGTTCTCCACTTTTGGCTGAGCTTTCTGGAGCAAAAGAAGAGCTGATTCCGGTGATGTATAGCTTGGTGCCACCGCTCTTTATTTTTCCAGCTATGAGTATTATGCGTGGTTTTTTTCAAGGACATCAGAATATGAAACCTTATGCCGTCAGCCAAATTGTAGAGCAAATTGTTCGTGTTATTTGGATTTTGGGAACCACCTTCTATATTATGAAATTGGGCTCAGGTAATTACCTTTCCGCAGTAACCCAGTCAACCTTTGCTGCCTTTATGGGTATGATTGCAAGCGTAGGAGTATTGATTTATACCTTGTATAAAGAAGGGTTTGTTGCAAAAATTATAGGAGCAAAACCTGCAACAGATTCAATCGATTTAAAACCATTGATTGTAGAGACGATTAAAGAAGCGATTCCTCTGATTATTTTGGGCTGCGCGATTCAGATTTTCCAAATTGTTGACCAGCTTACTTTCATCAATACCCTACTGCAGATAACAAATTATTCGAAGAAGGAATTATTGGTACTTTCGGCATACTTGACTTCTAATCCCAGCAAAATTACCATGATGATTATCGGTATTACTAGTTCGATTGGGAGCGTAGCGATTCCGATGATTACAGAACGATTTGTGCAAAAAGATATCAAGGGTACAACGGATTTGATTATCGATAATCTTCAGCTATTCTTTCTCTTAATTATCCCTGCGATTGTAGGGACGGTTGTGTTGGCTAGACCGCTTTATAGTGTCTTTTATGGACCAGCAGAAGATCAAGCTATTTACCTTTTTATCATTAATTTGCTATTAATTTTTATTCAGGGATTGTATTCTTTACTTGGGATTATTATTCAAGCCATTTTTCAAAATCGCAAAGCAGTAGTGTATTTCTTCATCGGTTTTGCAGTAAAATTAGTCCTCCAATTCCCATCTTTATACTTGTTTGGAGTTTACGGCCCCTTGATTTCGACTGCGATTGGTTTGACCGTATCAGTTATTTTGTTTGATCGTCGGATTTATCAGGTTATTCCTGTTTCACAATTTCGCTTATGGAAAGATGTTCGGACGGTGTTAGGAATTTCCCTTATCATGGGCCTCAGTGTTTGGTTAGTGGAAGCCGGTCTGAGTTGGTTCTTCCCTGCAAGAGGATATGTATCAAGTGCTATCCATGTAACTATTTCAGGCTTTGTCGGCATTCTAATATTTGGCGTCTTGACCTTGAAGAGCCGTCAATTGGATAAATTGATTGGTCCTCGAGCAAGTCGTCTACGTAAAAAATTCCATATCTCATAGAAAAGTCTCATTCCCGAGATTTTTCTTTTTTATCTGCTCGTCAGACTACATAAAATGAAAATTTTATGATAAAATGATAAAGATAGAATAGAGGAGTAAGATGATGAAACCAAAATATGAACGTATTCTTATAAAATTATCTGGAGAAGCCTTGGCTGGTGAACGTGGTGTGGGAATTGATATTCCAACTGTTCAAAAAATAGCTCAAGAAATTCAAGAAGTGGCTGCTTCAGGTGTTCAGATTGCTTTGGTAATTGGTGGTGGAAATCTTTGGCGTGGAGAGCCAGCAGCAGAAGCTGGTATGGATCGTGTTCAGGCTGACTATACTGGTATGCTTGGGACAGTGATGAATGCCTTGGTCATGGCAGATGCGTTGCAACAGTTTGGTGTTGATACTCGGGTACAGACAGCCATTGCCATGCAATCAGTCGCAGAGCCTTATATTCGTGGACGTGCCTTGCGCCATTTAGAAAAAGGTAGAATTGTGATTTTTGGTGCAGGAATTGGTTCTCCTTATTTTTCAACGGATACAACGGCAGCCCTTCGTGCAGCTGAAATTCAGGCAGATGCTATCTTAATGGCCAAAAATGGGGTGGATGGTGTCTACAATGCTGATCCGAAGAAAGACGCAAACGCTGTGAAGTTTAACGAGTTGACTCACCGAGAAGTGATTAGCCGTGGCTTGAAAATCATGGATGCGACAGCCTCTACCTTATCGATGGACAATGACATTGACCTTGTTGTCTTTAATATGAATGAGTCAGGCAATATCAAACGAGTAGTATTTGGCGAACAAATTGGAACAACGGTTTCAAATAACAAAGAAGCAAAATAAAGGAGATTTTATGACAAAGGAAATTATTTCAAAAGCGCAAGAGCGCATGGCACATTCGCACCAAAGTTTGGCACGTGAGTTTAGCCATATTCGTGCAGGTCGTGCTAATGCAAGCCTATTAGACCGCATTTCAGTTGAGTACTACGGAGCAGATACTCCGCTCAACCAGTTGGCAGGGATTACCGTTCCAGAAGCGCGTGTTCTATTGATTACTCCATTTGACAAGTCTATCTTGAAGGACATTGAGCGTGCGATTAACGCTTCTGATCTTGGTTTAACACCGCAATCTGATGGTACAGTTATTCGCTTGGTCATTCCAGCCTTGACAGAAGAGACACGTAAAAGCTTGGCCAAAGATGTGAAGAAGGTTGGGGAAAATTCGAAAGTGGGTATCCGCAATATTCGCCGTGATGCCATGGATGAAGCAAAGAAAGCAGAAAAAGCGAAAGAAATTACAGAAGATGAGTTGAAAACACTTGAAAAAGATATTCAAAAAGTTACCGATGATGCCATTAAGAAAATTGATCAAATGACAGCTGAGAAGGAAAAAGAACTCTTAGAAGTCTAAGGAAAATGTATGGGCGGGGCTGAAACCCTTAGCCCTTTTGGCGTTATTGGGCCATTTATTATCAGATTGAAGGAGTGAGTTCTAGGATTTGGAGAACCCCCTTATAATAGAAATAGGAAGCAAAAAATGAATCAATTATTAGCAACGGTTATTACAGGTCTCGTGACAGATGAGAACAAGGAGTATTACTTTGTCCAAAAGGAAGGCTTGACCTTTGCACTGGCAAAAGAAGAGGGAGAACACCAACTAGGTGAGTCTATTAAAGGCTTTGTCTATACAGATATGAAGCAAAAGCTTCGTCTGACGACCAAAGAAGTGACGGCAACCCGCACGAGTTTTGGCTGGGGAGAGGTGACAGAAGTCCGCCGTGATTTAGGTGTCTTTCTTGATACCGGTTTACCAGACAAGCAAGTGGTTGTCTCACTAGATGTGTTGCCAGAAATCAAAGAATTGTGGCCAAAAAAGGGCGATAAACTGTATGTTCGATATGATGTGGATAAGAAGGATCGCATCTGGGCGCTTCCAGCCTTCCAAGAAGACTTTCAACGTTTGGCAGGGCCAGCCTATGACAATATGCAAAACCAGAATCTACGTGCTATTGTTTATCGTTTAAAATTGAGTGGAACCTTTGTTTACCTGCCAGATAACAATATGTTAGGTTTTATTCATCCAAGCGAGCGGTTTGCAGAGCCACGTTTGGGGGAAGAATTACAGGTACGGGTCATCGGTTATCGGCAGGTAGATCGGACCTTAAACTTGTCTGTCAAGCCACGTTCCTTTGAGATGTTGGAAAACGATGCGCAGATGGTCTTGACGTATTTGGAAAGCAATGGTGGTTTTATGACCTTAAATGACAAGTCATCTCCGGACGAGATTAAGGCTACATTTGGGATTTCAAAAGGTCAATTTAAAAAAGCTCTTGGTGGCTTAATGAAGGCTGGAAAAATTAAGCAGGACGAATTGGGGACAGAGTTAATCTAGTTGTAACCTTTTCCCATCCTGATTCGTTATATAGATAAAGTAGAGAAATGGTATAGGAGAGAAAGAGTGAAGAGAGTTGTTGTATGGTGTTTGGTGTTCATCTTGTCCTTGGTGTCAGTACCGGTCTGGGCGGATGAGCTGATGGATATTACGCGGGCTGCGGGATATGATGTGAAAGACATCAATCGTCCTAGATCCTCTATCATTATTGATGGAAATACTGGTAATATTTTATGGCAAGACAATCCCGATGAAGTTCGTGATCCTGCTAGTATGAGTAAGGTAATGACACTTTACCTCGTTTATGAGGCGATAAGCCAAGGGAAATTAACGGAAGATACTGTTATTACAGCGACAGAAAAGGATCAGGCCATTGCCGGTATCTATGAAATTTCAAATAATAAAATTGTTGCAGGAGTTGACTATACCGTTGGTGAATTGATTACCATGACAGCTGTTCCGTCTTCAAATGCGACAACTGTTATGTTGGCGAATTATCTTTCAAACAATGATCCAGATACCTTCTTGGATATGATGAATGCTAAATCGCAAGAGCTAGGCATGACCAACACTCATTGGTTCAATGCGAGTGGGGCATCAGCTGCTTCTTTCAATGGCTACTACAATCCGATACGTTATGACCAATATGCACCTAATCAAACAACAGCAAGAGATTTGGCTATTCTAGTCTATCATTTCCTGAAAAACTATCCTGGAATTTTAGAGCATACCAAACATCCTGTGGTAACGGTGAAAGCAGGAACTCCTTATGAAGAAACCTTTGAAACCTATAATTATTCTTTACCGGGTGCTCGGTATGGTATTGAGGGAGTAGACGGCTTGAAAACAGGTTCTAGTCCGCGTGGAGCCTTTAACTACATCGCAACGGCAAAACGTGGAGAACAACGATTGATTAGTCTCATTATGGGAGTGGGTGATTGGTCTGATCAAGATGGAGAATACTATCGTCATCCATTTGGTAACGCCTTGTTGGAAAAGGCCTATGCGGATTATGACTATAAAAAAGTCTTGTCTGCAGGGAAACAGACAATCAATGGTCAAACCTATCAAGTACCGTCTGATGTTTATGCAACGGTGCGCCGTGGTCAAGAACCGACCTATACTGTTGAAAACAATCAGTTGCGGGTCAACAATGATCTTGAAGTGGTCAGTCCTCTGATTTCAGATAGTCTAGCTGTTGAGCCAATGGGAAATGATGCGAAAACATCTGCTACCAGTAGTACGAATACTGGAAATACCATGCTAAATAAAGTAACTTCTATTGATTGGCATCTTCGTAGCTATTGGTATGTTTTCTTGCTTCCGCTTGTCCTCATCTGTTTGATACTCCCTTTCCTCATTGCCCATCGCAAGAGTAAAAAACGTCGTGAGAAAATGGCAGAAGAAGCTGGATTGCGTTCGCGTCGCTACCGTCGGAGATAGGAGAGTGAGCAGCCATGAGAAAAAGTTTTTATAGTTGGCTGATGACCCAGCGTAATCCTAAAAGTCATGAGCCGGTTGCTATTCTAGCAGACTTAGCCTTTGAAGAAACAGATTTCCCAAAGCAATCAGATCATTTTGATGAAGTGAGTCGTTTTTTAGAAGAGCGGGCAAGTTTTAGCTTTTCCATGTCAGAATTTGACCGAATATGGGAAGACTATTTAGCTCATTAAGCCTTATTTTACATACAAAAAGTGTATCTTACTTGTCGACTGATGACCAAATGCAAAAGACCCGTCATTTCTGACTGATAAAAAACGTCCCTTGGACGTTTTTTTGGTATAATAGAAAAAAGACCGATAAAGGAGCAAGCTATTGCAAGAACATTCAATTGATATTTCCCTGTCCCACCCAGATGATATGCTGAGTTTATTTGGGTCAAATGAACGTCATCTGCGCCTTATGGAGCAAGAATTGAAGGTGGTGATTCATGCGCGTACAGAAGTGGTACAGGTGATTGGAGAGCCAACTGATGTCGAGTTGACACGCCTGGTTATCCAGTCCTTACTCGTTTTAATTCATCGTGGATTGACTATTCAGTTACCAGATGTGGTAACGGCTATTTCCATGGCTAAAAATGATGAGATTGAGAAATTTGTGGCCCTCTATGAAGAAGAAATTATCAAAGACCACTATGGTAAGCCTATTCGAGTCAAGACCTTGGGGCAAAAACTCTATGTCGATAGTATCAAAAGTCATGATATTGTCTTTGGAATTGGACCAGCAGGGACAGGAAAGACCTTTCTTGCCGTCACACTTGCCGTGACTGCCTTAAAACGTGGACAAGTGAAGCGGATTATCCTCACCCGTCCTGCGGTGGAAGCAGGGGAAAGTCTGGGATTTTTACCGGGTGATTTGAAAGAGAAAGTCGATCCCTATCTTCGTCCAGTCTATGATGCCCTTTATCAGATTTTAGGAAAAGACCAAACAACTCGACTGATGGAGCGTGAGATTATTGAGATTGCGCCTCTTGCTTATATGCGTGGCCGAACCTTGGAGGACGCTTTTGTAATCTTGGATGAGGCGCAAAATACAACCATTATGCAGATGAAAATGTTTCTGACCCGCCTTGGTTTTCACTCCAAGATGATTGTGAATGGGGATAGTAGTCAGATCGACCTACCACGAAATGTCAAGTCTGGGCTGATTGATGCAACTGAAAAGCTAAAGAAGATTCCGCAGATTGACTTCGTACATTTTTCAGCCAAGGACGTTGTCCGCCACCCTGTTGTTGCGGAAATTATCAGAGCTTATGAACCAGAAGAACGTAAGGAATAGGAGTTTTCATTCTTGTAATGAATCCTATGTTGGGAAAGAATAGTGAATGTGGGAGGTAGGGACCAAAAGTCCCACCTCCTTTTTACCTGTCTAGTTGTGAGGCTGGTATGTTTCCATGAAAAATCCTCTTCCTATGTTTTAAGAATTGCCTTTTCACTTTAAAAATAGTTCCCTAGCTTCTAAGTTTTGTATTTTTTGTTGAAAAATAGTTTCCTAACTTTTACGTCTGCCTTTTTTCAATGAAAAATCTTTCCCTATTTTTCAAGTCTCGCTTTCTCTGTTGAAAAATAATTCTCTATGCTTTAAGTCTTGTCTTTTTCATTGAAAAACGACTCTCTATTTTCTAAATCTCGTTTTCCTTGATGAAAAATTGCTCCTTATTTTTTACGTCTGCCTTTTTTCAATGAAAAATCTTTCCCTATTTTTCAAGTCTCGTATTTCTCGTAGAAAAATGGTTCTCTAACATCTAAGCCCGGCATTTTTTACCAAATTATTTCTTACTTGAACGCCAAATTGAAGAAAAACACCTCTGTCTACTCCAATAGGTAGGAGAGACAGAGGTGTTGCTGATGAGTTAAATGAGTTCATCAATACTTGTGTAGTCTTGACTGAGGCCAGCAGCAACGGCAGCATTGGTGATGAGCCCTTGATAGGTTGTAACCCCCTGTTTAAAGCCAGCATCCTCTAAAATCGCTTGCTTGAAGCCGTTATTTGCCAGTTTTAGAATATAAGGCAAGGTAACATTTGTTAAGGCGATGGTAGAAGTACGGGCAACAGCTCCTGGGATATTGGCTACTGCATAGTGGAGAACACCGTATTTTTCATAGACAGGTTCGTCATGCGTTGTCACACGATTAGCTGTTTCAACGACACCACCTTGGTCTACTGCTACATTGAAAATGACAGAACCAGGACGCATTTGTTTGACCATGTTTTCTGTTACCAGTTTTGGTGCTTTTGCTCCAGGAAGTAAAACAGCTCCAATGACCACATCTGCATCTTTGACGCTTGCTTCAATGTTAAATGGATTGGACATGAGGGGTTGAATTTGATTGCCAAAGACATCTTCCAAGACAGAGAGGCGTTTTGCGCTGATGTCTAAAATGGTTACCTGTGCTCCAAGACCTAGAGCAATACGGGCTGCATGGGTTCCTACGATACCACCACCGATAATAGTTGTACGCCAGGTACACCGCCTAAGAGGACTCCAGATCCACCTGCTTGTTTGGTCAGGAAGTGCGCTCCGATTTGAACAGCCATACGACCAGCAACTTCACTCATAGGGGTAAGAAGTGGTAATTGTCCATTGTCTGTTACAGTTTCGTAAGTAATACCAGTAGTTTTACTAGTGAGCATAGCTTTTGCTAAATCGGGTGCTGCAGCCATGTGAAGATAGGTGAAAAGGACTAAATCGTTGCGGAGGAAGCCGTATTCTTGACTGAGCGGCTCCTTGACTTTGACAACCAACTCGCTGGCCCAGACTTCTGCTGGTGTAGAGAGAATTGTTGCCCCCTGTGCTTCATAATCTGCATCCGTAAAGCCAGAACCAAGTCCAGCTCCTGTTTCGATGACGACCCTGTGTCCTTGTGCAACCAGACTTTGAATCCCGGCAGGTGTCAGAGCCACGCGATTTTCGTTATTTTTAATTTCTTTTGGAATACCAATGAGCATATAGTTAGCCTCCTTTTTCTATGTCTTTAGTGCATAGGAAAATACTTGGAAAATCAAGTAAGAGTTATGAATTCTCGGCAGGAGGAAAGACGACAGTCAGCTGAGTAGGCTACCTTTAGTGCTCAAAAAGGGAACAATATGCTAAGCAACTATTTTATCAATTTGATTTTTCTAATTTTGACAAGAGAAATTGGATTGTTGTTTATTCTTTAAAAATGACGATAAAAATATGGCTGGAGTGATTGACAAATAGAAGTCTTCTTGGTATACTATTGGAGTATTGCTGGTTTAGCTCAGTCGGTAGAGCGCATCCATGGTAAGGATGAGGTCGCCGGTTCAATCCCGGCAACTAGCATACGATAGCGAAAAAAACCTTTGTAGATAAGGTTTTTTTGTTGCTTGAAATGTTGCTAAAATGACGAAATGAATACAGTAGGTTGAAATCAAATACGGTTGATAATGATAGGTAATCGAAACTAGTTGTGAGTAAACAAAGCTTGATAACAGTATAACAAATAGCAAATGAACGATGGGAGTCTGTATGCTCATTTTGTGTATAAATAGGGTAGTTCATTTGAAATGTGAAACTATTTTCGAAAAAAAAGCCAGTCAATTCTTGACATCCTATTATATTCTGTTACAATGATAGATATATAACGATTTGAAAGGAGAATAAAAATGAACAACAACGTAGTTATGAACGCTTATGTTTTTCAGAATGAACTCCTTTCTAAGTATCGGCCTTAGTGTCTTTTTGTGGACTTGAGGGACTCGGGATGGAGTGATTCTATCTCGGGTTTTTTGTGTACTCTAATGTATTTCAGTTTTTATTTATTTCATCATTAACTCAACTTGCCTGGTGTGAAATCGAAACTGGGAGACAATGGAATTTTGAGGAGGAAGAAATGATAGGATTTATTATGAACTATGTAAAACAGCACAAGTGGTTGTATTTACTAGTTGCCATTACCTTGATAATATATGATGTTAGTTTGTTGGTTCCGACCAAGATTATTCAAGGCTTGGTAGACAAGATTAGTCAGCAGACCTTGACAGAAGCCAGTTTGATACAGGATATGCTGATTTTAGTAGGGGTTACTATTTTAACCTATGTTACCGGCTACATTTGGCATGTGAAGTTATTCCAGTCATCGGTGCGCTTTAAATTCGAGATGCAGCAGCAATCATTTTGGAAATTGGTTGTGATGCGAACTCCTTTTTATGAAAAATTTCGTTCAGGCGATGTGATGACGCGCTTTTCAACAGATGTAGAAGGCTTGATGGACATGGTAGGCTATGGTCTGATGATTGTAGTCTATGCAGGTGGAATGATTGCCTTTATTATTCCGACCATGTTCGTCATTTCTTGGCAAATCAGCCTTGTAGCCCTAATTCCTATGGTCATGTTAGTTGCGGGAATCTATTTTATTGGACAGCAGCAGGATAAGGCAGTTGAAGCCAATCGTGAAGCAGTTGCTGATCTTAATGATGAGGTGTTGGAAGTTGTCGAAGGGATTCGTGTAACAAGAGCGTATAGTAAAAAAGAGCGACAAGAACGTAAATTCCAGGAACGCACGCGCAAACTAGCCCGTGGCGGAGACAATATTATGGTCTTTCAATCCTTGTACAGTCCCTTAGCGACCATTTTATTGGGACTTGCGACAGTAGCAATTTTAGGAATGGGAGCGATTTTCTTAGAGCGAGGGCAGGTATCGCTTGGTCAAGTGATTGCCCTGCAACTCTATACAGGAACCTTGCTAGAACCGTTCTGGATGTTATCGGACTTTATCTTAGTTTATCAGACTGGGAAGACCTCTTTTGTCAAATTGCAGGAACTGATAGAAACTGGTGATGACATGGAAGAAGATGGCAAGGACTTACTGGTAAGCCTGCAAGAAGTAGCCTTTAGGGACTATGATTTTCGCTATCCACAGGCAGAACGCAATAGTTTAATAGGAATTTCATGGACCTTAAAAGCTGGTCAGACAGTCGGGATTGTCGGAAAGACTGGTTCAGGAAAAACGACATTGGTTCGTCAGTTCTTGCGCCAATACCCTATCGGAACACAAGGATTTACTATCAATGGTCAATCTGTACTGGATTTCAAGCGGTCTTCAATTGAAGGTAAGATTGGCTATGTACCACAGGAGCATATTTTATTTTCCAAGACGGTACGAGAAAATATCGCTCTTGGAAAGCCCGGTAGTCAGATAGAGGAAATTGCTCAGGCGATTGAAACAGCAGATTTCACCAAGGACTTGGAGCGTATGTCTGAGGGAATGGAAACCATGATTGGTGAGCGTGGGGTGTCGATTTCAGGAGGACAAAAACAGCGGATTTCGATTGCTCGTGCCTTTTTGAGAAATCCAGAATTGCTCATTTTGGATGATTCCTTGTCTGCGGTTGATGCGAGAACGGAACGCCAAATTATTGAAAATATCCAAAGAGAGCGTGAGGGTAAGACCAATATCATTGTGACTCATCGCTTGTCTGCAGTCCATCATGCGGACTGGATTCTGGTGTTAGAAGACGGTCGTATTATCGAAGAAGGAACTCCCGGACAACTCTTAGCAAATGAAGGCTGGTATTATGAACAATACCAACGTCAGCAAAGTCAGGAAGGAGAAGAAGCATGAGAGTGATGCTAACCTTATTAAAAGAAGTCCGTCATGTCAAGGGCTTGTTTGGTCTTGGGATTCTCATCTATCTTGGGGCTTCGACCTTTGTACGTCTATCACCTATCCTTTTGCAACAAATCATCGATGGTCCCATAACAGATTTGAGTAAGGGTTTACCTTTTGACCAAGTAGCCTTTCTCTGGCAATTAGCAACGTATATTGCGGTTAATATCGTAGGTGCTCTGTTTTTCTATCTCTCAACACGTATCCTGATGCACTGTGCCAACCGGATTGCGGAGATTCTACGCAACAGAACCTATGATCAGATGCAGCGGTTGCCGATTTCCTATTTTGATGACAAACCAGCAGGAAAGATTGCAACACGGATTGTTAACGATACAGAGACCTTACGCAATCAATTCTATGCGACCCTAGTCTACATCTTCAATAACCTTGTCTATTTGGTCTTTACCTACGGAGTTATTTTTTACATGAATGTCCATCTTGGACTGGTTCTGTTGGCTTTATTGCCAGTATTCTATGGTTTGCAGCTCCTGTACAAACGCTTGACGGATCAGCCGATGAAAGATTTTTACGATGCCCGAAGTGACATCAATACCAAGGTTAATGAAGCCATGAATGGGGCAAGTTTGATTCAGCTTTATGGTCAGGAAGAGGCCATTATGCAGGATTTTGAACAGACGGCTACTAAGATGAAACAAGCAGAGAATCGAGTCATCTGGGCCCAATCCATTGCTACATGGAACATGACAGAGATGGTCAAATACTTGGTCATTACCTTAGTCTTAACGATTATCGGTCAGCAATTTTTGGCAGGACAATGGTATCTGACTGCTGGCCTTCTCTTTGTGTATATCAACTATGTTTCCAATGCTTTTGATGCGATGGGACGATTGGTACAGCAACTTCCAAATATGTTGCGCTCCTTAGAAACAGGGAAACGCCTATTAGCTTTACTCGAAGAACCTATGGAAAATGATAGTGAGGCTGAATTAGTTGTCACAACGGGTCGTGTGGTATTTGACCATGTTCAGTTTGCTTATGAAGAAGGGAAACCGATTCTGAAAGATATTTCCTTTGAAGTCGAAAAAGGGGAGACGATTGCGCTTGTCGGTCATACTGGATCAGGCAAGACTTCCATTATGAACCTTCTCTATCGTTTTTATGACCCGCAAAAAGGGCAGGTTCAGATTGATGGTCAAAATATCAGAGACTATTCACGTGAAAGTGTGCGTAACCATATGGGTATTGTTCTCCAAGATCCCTATCTCTTTACAGGAACCATTGCTAGCAATGTTAGCATGAACGATGAGGAGATGGATCGGCAGAAGGTATTGGAATCCTTAGAAAAGGTCGGTGCAACGGATTTGTTGTGTCGTCTGGAGAAAGGAATTGATGAGCCTGTAGTGGAAAAAGGAGCTGCGTTTTCAAGTGGGGAGCGACAGTTAATTGCCTTTGCTCGTACACTGTACTCGGATCCGAAGATTCTCATTTTGGATGAAGCAACTTCGCACATTGATACAGAGACCGAAGAAATTATCCAGCATGCTATGGAGGTTGTGAAAGAGGGACGGACAACCTTTATTATTGCCCACCGCTTGTCTACCATTCAAAATGCCAATCAGATTTTGGTGCTTGATAAGGGAGAAATTGTAGAGCGAGGCAATCATGAGGAACTCATTGCGCTTGAAGGAATCTATGCACAAATGCAGGCCATTCAGCAGCGAGTTGATACCCAATTCTAAAAAATATAGTGGATTGAGACAGGAATAGGACAAGGCAAGGAGCTGCAGATGGAACTGGCGTTCATCAAAGCGACTTAATACTGGTCAAAAATCAAAGTCTGACGTCGTTAACTCACCTTGCTTCAACAGTCCAGTGGACTGTTGAAGGTTGGAAATAAGGATTATGTCATAATCCTCCAGCTTGAAGAAAAAGTCTTTTTATTGCCACTATCCTCATGTGCTTTCGGACATCAGCGACTTCCTTCGGAGTAAAATAATCCAGTGGATTATTTTAGCCCGAGCCCAGAAACAAAGGAGCGAAGATAATCGATTTTAACGAAATCACGACTTCTGTCTCACTCCCACTTTTAGCACGGCGGAGGTGGCGGTATTGTGCTCGCTACGCTCGCAAATTTTCTAACCTTAAAACTACAGAAAATGAAATATCATTGTAATGTTTTTCTGAATTGTGAGGTTTGTCTACATTCTGAGGATTATGTTATAATCCTCAGCTAACATTAGTCCGAACTAGGTGGTTCAGTGGAGACGAGCTATGTTCGCTCTATTTCTCACCTTCCACAATTCTCAATTGGAAGGGGCGAGCTGCGCTAGTTCCATTTCCAGTCTTCCACAATTCTCAATTGTGGAAGCTAGTCAGATTTTGATTTTTATAGAGTATAATGATGTCCTAACCTTTATTCCATTCACTATAAAAAGAGTGAGGACAGTCGAGAGTAGGCATTTCGATTCATGTCCTACTCTTTTTTTTTACGATTTTCCTTAAGAATGTGGAAAAACATCTTGTTTGAAAGCATTTACAATAAAGCTTGCTGGGATTATACTAGAATTAAAAATAGGAATAGTCTTTCAGTTTTAATCTAGTAGATTTTTCATTCGTCTTACTTTCTAAAGTAAGACGAATGATGATGTTAATAGAGTGTAAACAAAACAAAGAGGCTATAAAAAGGAGAAGCTATGTCAGAAAAAAAAGTGTATCGTTTCCCAGAAGGTTTTTTGTGGGGTAGTTCGACATCTGGACCACAGAGCGAAGGGATTGTTGCAGGAGACGGTAAGACGAGAAGTAATTGGGATGCTTGGTATCAACAGGAGCCAGAACGCTTTTTTGATCAGGTTGGTCCTGAACAAACCTCGACCTTCTATCAGCATTACCAAGAAGATATTCAGCTCTTGAAAGAAACAGGGCATACCGTTTTTCGGACCTCTATTCAGTGGTCACGTTTAATGGTAGACGGGGTCGGTCAGGTCAATGAAAAAGCTGTTGCCTTTTATCGTCAGGTTTTTCAAGGCATTGTAGCCCAAGGAATCAAGCTGATTGTCAATCTCTATCATTTTGATTTGCCATATGCCTTACAAGAAAAAGGAGGCTGGGAAAATAAGGAAACCGTTTATGCTTACGAGCGGTATGCGAGAACATGTTTTGACTTATTTGGTGATATTGTAGACACTTGGATTACCTTTAATGAGCCGATTGTGCCTGTTGAATGTGGTTATTTAGGTGATTATCATCTTCCTGGAGTGATTGATGCGAAAGCTGCAGCTTTGGTGGCTTACCATACGCAATTAGCAAGTTCCCTAGCGGTCAAGGTCTGTCATGAATTACATCCAGAACACCGGATTTGCATTGTCTTAAATTTGACTCCGGCCTATCCACGTAGTGATAGTAAAGAGGACCAAGATGCGGCTCGGATTGCGGAGTTATTCCAAATGAAGAGTTTTCTTGATCCGTCTGTCTTAGGTAGTTACCCGACTGAATTGGTGGATATTTTAAAAAGGCATGCTATTTTACCTCCGGCAACGGAAGAGGAATTGCGCATCATCAAAGAAAATACAGTAGACTTTTTGGGTGTGAACTACTACCAGCCGATTCGGGTGCAGGCAAGAAGCAAGCAACCAAGTCCTGATGAGCCACTAACACCGCATTACTATTTTGAACCCTATGATATGCCTGGTAAGAAAATCAATCCACATCGGGGTTGGGAAATTTATGAAAAAGGGATTTATGATATTGGGATAAATCTCAAGGAACAGTACGGGAATATCGAGTGGCTAGTGACAGAAAATGGTATGGGTGTAGAAGGCGAGGATAAATTCCGCAAGCAGGGTGTCATCCAAGACGATTATCGTATTGCCTTTATCGAAGATCATTTGATAGAACTCCACAAGGCGATTGAAGAAGGGGCGAACTGTAAAGGTTATCTGCTGTGGACCTTTATCGATTGCTGGTCTTGGCTCAATGCCTATAAAAATCGCTATGGTCTGATTGAGTTGAATTTGGAAACGCAAGAACGAATCATCAAAAAATCAGGTCATTGGTTCAAAAAACTAAGTGAGAACAATGGTTTTGAACGCTAGGAGGTTTTATGCTAACACTTGGCTTTTCACTCTATCCAGAAAAATATGACCTCAAGCATTCCCTTGATTATATTGACCTACTAGCTAGATATGGAGCGAAGCGACTCTTTATGAGTCTTCTGCAATTGTCAGATGGAATGGACGATTATGGTCAGCTTTATCAAGCCATTATTGCCTATGCAAATCAGCAGGGGATTCGAGTGATTGCGGATGTCAGCCCAGCTTTTTTGGAAGCAAATGGTTGGCAAGATTGTCTGATTGAAAAGTGTCGTGAATTTGGACTAGCAGGCCTAAGGCTTGATGAGGCCTTACCATTAGCTGATATGGTGACCTTGACCCATCATTCTTACGGCATTAAAATCGAGCTCAATATGAGTACTGATAAGCGGCTTTTGACAGACTTAATAGCAGCCGGTGCCGATTTGAGTAATCTCATTGCCTGTCATAACTTTTATCCTCATGAATTTACTGGTCTATCTCGTTCACATTTCTTGGAGATGTCACGTTTTTACCATGAGAGAGGTATCGAAACAGCAGTCTTTTTGAGTTCGAATACGGCCTTAGAAGGACCGTGGCCTGTTACAGAAGGTCTTCCAACTTTAGAAGAAATCCGTCATGCTCCACTAACTGTTCAGGCAGAAGTGATGAAAGCAACTGGCTTGTTTGATACGGTCCTAATTTCTAATCAATTCATAGCAGAAACAGAATTGGCAAGTTTGGTGGAGGTATTGGGACAGGACAGCGTTGGGCTAACCTATGAGCCCTTGGTGGAGTTAACAGATATAGAACAGAAAGTTCTAGCTTTTCCTCATCGCTATCGGGGAGATGTATCTGATTTTGTTATTCGCTCAACTGAACCACGTGTCCAATATCAAGAAGCGACTGTTCCTGTGCGACTTCAATCAAAAGCAGTTACACGCGGAACCATTGTGATAGATAATGATGCTTACTTGCGCTATAAGGGAGAAGTGCAAATCGCTCTTAAGTCCTTTACCATGACGGATAAGACAAACATCGTCGCCCAACTGACACCTTGGAGTTTGCTGATTTTAGATTATCTGCAACCTTGGCAAGCCTTTCGACTGGTAGAAGAGATCAATCCCCTTTAAAGACTTGAACGAATCCTATTTCGTTACTTGTTTCTATCTGTTAGAAATTAGTGAGTACAAACTTCACTAGCATTACGGAAAAAAGAAGTGTAACAAATTCTCAACTATTTGTTACAATAGAATTAGGAAAGGGTTTTCAAGGGTAGGAGGTGAGAAATGCTAACAAAAAAAGAAGCAGCAATTGTGGACGCTTTGCTGCAGCACCAAACTAGCTACCTTTCAAGTCAAAAAATTGCAGCAGCAATAGGGATGAGTGATCGAACCATTCGAAAGTATTTGGGACTGATCGAAGATAAAATAGGACATCACGGAGCTGTTTTAACGTCTAAGTCAGGCTATGGTTACCTGCTTTCCTTTACAGATGAGGAAGCCTTTCAATTGTATTGGCAAGAAGTGCAGAAAGCAGATCGGTTTATCAAGGAAGTCACCCAATTAGAAGAATCGATTGATAGGCGGCACTATATTATTCATAAACTCTTTTTGGAGGATGACTGTCCAACTATTTCTGATCTATCGCAGGAATTATATCTGAGTAAAACGAGTATTGCGCAACTGCTTCATGACATTAAGGACTTGGTTTTACCATACGGCATTAAGGTTCAGACGGGTCGTAAGGGTATTCGGATTGTCGGGAAGGAAGGTGCGATTCGCCATTTCATCAAAGATTATTTCTTTTTAGATAGTTTTCAGCAGTCAGTTTTTTCATTGATACATGATGAATTATTGGAGGAAAGCCATTTTTCAGAGATTATCATGGTGGTGATTGACGAATGTCGCAATGCCCAGCTACATTTGCCAGATTTTATTCTTCATAATTTAGTGGTTCATTTAGCCTTGATGATTCGTCGGATTCATCTAGGAAAAGAGATGAAGATTGTGTCCGGTGAGCAGCTAGGAGATAGTCGTGAGTATCAGGTTGCACAAAGAATTTTACATCGTCTGTCTGAAAGTTTTGCCTTGGTCTTTCCAGAGAAAGAGGCAGAATATATCTCCATTCATCTCCATAGGGGGAGTATAGAAGATACTGAGGAGCAGGAAATTCCTCAGAAAACAGATGATCTAGCGACTCAGCTTAATCATCAATTGGAAGAACTGGGGCAAGAATTACAGGTGCCATTGCAAACCGATGGACATCTGCTAGAGTCGCTAAAAGCTCACTTTGTTCCTCTTGTGCACCGACTAGATAATCATATTCAACTGCTTAATCCTTTAAAAGAAGATATTATCAAGCAGTATCCACTTGTATTTGAAGCTGTGAAGCAGCATTTTTCAAGAATGCCTCTGTTGCAGCATTACCAGATTACTGATGATGAGTATGCCTATATTAGTCTGCATATTTTGGCTTCCTTGGAAAAAATGAGCACCCAAAATCACCACCGTGTTTTGGTGGTTTGCGCGAGTGGCTATGGAAGTGCACGGATGTTACAGAGTCGATTGGAAAAGGAATTCCCCCAGGAGTTGGAGATTGTAGAAGTTGCTAGCTACCTTGACTTGTCCGAACACAAGCTAAAAGGAATTGATTTTATCATTTCCTCAGTCGATTTAGGAAATTTGGTCTTTCTCGTTCCAGTTGTTAGAGTAAATGTCCTCTTGCAGTCACAAGACATTGCGCGTATTCGTGCTCATATGGCGAAAAAAGCATGGACGAGTAGTGATTCTGATCTGGTTCATACGAGTGAACCAAGGCAAAATCAGCAGTCATTAGATATCACTCAACTCTTTCAAGAACATCAATTTTTATACTTTGACAAGGCAGTTGATAAAGAGACGCTTCTATCAGAAATGATACAACGTTTGGATGAAGCAGAAAATCAGCCATTTCAGTTGGATTTCCGTAAGCAAATTGCTGTCCGTGAAAATCTGAGTTCGATTGTCTATGATGAAGTTCTAGCCTTTCCACATCCAGCAAAAGCTCTATCTTTGACGGAACAAGTAGTAGTAGCGATTTGTCAAGAACCCGTAAAGTGGGACAAAGAACATGAAAAGGTACAGTTTATCTTCCTTCTTTCGCCTTCAAAAGGAAAAAATGAGCGGATGAAGGTATTGACTCCAGCCTTGGCTAGTTTTGTCCATTGTCCAGAGCTACATAAAGAATTGTTGAGCAAACCAACACTAGAAAATTTTATAACAGTAGTACGCCCTTTATTATAGGGAAGGAGGAATTAGAATGAAAAATATTATGTTAGTATGTAATGCTGGTATGTCTACTAGTATGTTAGTGACCAAGATGTTGAAATCTGCGGCCGATAAAGGAATTGAAACAACTATTTGGGCTGTTCCTGTCTCAGAGGTTGCTGATGAAGTAGCGAATAAATCAATTGATGTCTTACTTGTTGGACCACAGGTTAAATTTATGTTGGATGAGTACAAGGAAAATTATGAGCCTGCAATCAAAGTAGGCGACATCAATATGGTAGATTACGGAACAATGAATGGGGACAAAGTCCTTGACTTTGCCTTAGCCTTACTAGGAGATTAACAATGGTAGAACCAGTAAATCTTGAAGCAATCATGGGGCTGATTATGCATGGAGGCGATGCCAAGGGAAATGCCGTTAAAGCGATTCGGTCTGCGAAGAAAGGCGATTTTGAAGAAGCAGCAGCCTTTCTTGAAAAAGCAAATCAATCCTTGAGCATTGCGCATAAATCTCAAACAGCTTTGTTATCAGAGGAAGCATCCGGTCAGTCGGTAGAAGTTTCCCTTCTAATGGTGCATGGACAGGATCATCTCATGAATGCTATTACATTTTTGGATATGGCCAAGGAGACGGTTGACCTTTACCGCCGAATAGAAGATATGGGGGGATAGTAAATGGAAGCACGTTTGACAGTTACTGGCCAGCCTGAGTTATACTATCAGCTCTGTTTAGAACTGTTTCA
The DNA here is from genome assembly GCF_017639855.1 of Streptococcus sp. zg-86. Lineage (NCBI taxonomy): Bacteria > Bacillati > Bacillota > Bacilli > Lactobacillales > Streptococcaceae > Streptococcus > Streptococcus zhangguiae. Next base: position 654,103 of record NZ_CP072115.1, read on the forward strand.
GGCCGACTATCAAGGAGCAACGGGACAAACGATTCCACTGTCTGAGATAAGAGAGGGCTTGAGTTTCGTCAAGCGATTTGGTAAGAAAAGAGAGCAATCTGTTAAGGTTACCTTGCAACAGTTGGTTGAAAATCAGTCTTATGCTGTCGCTATTCAATCCAATCGTGGTGTGCAATTTTTGACCTATCAATTACGCTCTTTAGGACAGGATGAGGTAGAGATTTGCTATTCAGAGGATTATCTACCAGAGGGGCGCTTTAATCAGCTTAATTACAAGCTATTGTTGCCTCTTATGAGAAGGAGTTTAGAGAAGCGGATGCTTCTTCAAATTAAAAAATTTGCAGAATTTGCAATAAAAAAGGAGGTTCCTTAAATGGACACATTTATGAAAATTTCTGGCAAACTAGGATCGCAAAAACACTTGGTTGCCATAAGGGATGCATTTCTTGCTATGTTTCCACTCACCATGGCAGGAGCAATTGCTGTTTTAATCAACGTTTTAGTACGTGATATTCCAAACAGCATGGGAAATACTGGTTTTGCAGAGTCTATGCAGCCACTTATTACCTTAAATGGTTGTGTGTATTTTGGTACAATTGCCATTATGGCGCTAGCCTTTGTCTTTGCTCTTGGCTACAACCGAGCGCAATATGAAAAATTGAATCCTATTGCCGGTGGCCTAGTTTCTTTTGCAGCATTTATCTCAACCATTCCACAAACAATGACCATTGTAACAGATGTGGCAGGTTTAGATAAATCAATTGTTAAAGCCTTAGCTGATTTTGGTTTGACTATTTCTGAAAGTGGTTTGGAAACGTCAGATTGGGGGGCTATTAAGGTAGCTTATGCTGGAGCTACGGGCTTGTTTACAGCAATGATTATCGGTCTTCTTTCAGCAGAAATTTACTGCTTCTTGATGAAAAAGAAAATTACTATCAAGATGCCAGATACGGTTCCACCAGCTGTTAATAAGGCCTTTGCTTCTATGATTCCAGGGATTGTAGCGATATATGTATCTGCTTTCATCGGCTTCATGGCGATGCAATTATCCGGTCAATCCTTAAATGATTTAGTATCAACTTATATTCAAAAACCATTGCTTGGATTATCACAAGGCTGGTTCAGCGTTATCTTACTTTCTTTCTTGGTTCAATTATTCTGGTTCTTCGGACTTCATGGCCACAATGTATTGGGTCCTGTTTTGGACGGTATTTACCTACCTGCTTTGCTCGAAAATACAGCAGCGCATGAAGCTGGTAAAACCCTTCCATACATTTGGACTCGTGGGTCATTTGATGCTTATGGGCAAATGGGTGGTTCAGGAGTGACCATTGCCTTCATTATCGCAGTCTTCCTATTTTCAAAACGCCAAGAATACCGTGCAGTTGCAAAATTGTCTGCACCGATGGGTGTCTTTAATATCAATGAACCAATCACCTTTGGGATTCCAATGGTCTTAAATCCACTCTTCATTATTCCATGGCTTATCGTACCACCAATCTGTTGTGGAATTGCTTATACAGCAACAGCTCTAGGCTTGATTCCTCCAGTTTATGTATCTATTCCATGGATTACTCCTCCAGGACTTTATGCCTTCCTTGCAACAGGGGGAAATCTCTTAGCAGGTGCTATTTCACTCTTTAATGTCTTTGTTGCTTTCCTTATCTGGACACCATTTGTTATTGCAGCAAATAAGGTAGAAGTAGAGGAAAATGCGTAACATAATATGAGGGCCGGGACAGCGATTCCAGGCCTTTTATAGTGGATTGAGAACTGAACACGGACTAAGAGCTATGTAAAAAAGAGACGCAGATGTTCCAGCTTTAGTTGGTTACAGCAGAGGGCTTCCTTTAGGGATAAATCTCGTTGGTTGCAAGCCAACCTGCTTCGATTTCCTATTTTGTCTAGGAGTTGCTTAACGCCCTCGTATCTTATGAAACTGAACGCGGGCTAAGCTCTGTGTGAAAAAGATAAGTCTTCCTAGAGTCTGCTGGCTCTTCGTCAGACTTCCTATTTTCACTTTGTGCTTTATGCGCCCTCGTATCTTATGAAGGAATAGGACAAGGCAAGGAGCTGCAGATAGAACTGGCGTTAATTGAGGATTACTCCATAATCCCTATTTCCAACCTTCAACAGTCTACTGGACTATTGAAGCAAAGCGACTTATACTCGTCAAAAATCAAAGTCTGACGTCGTTAACTCACCTTGCTGAACTTCAGTTCTAGCTACGATTTCGTTGCCTAGTCAGATGTTGATTTTTATAGAGTATAACGATGTCCTAACCTTTATTCAATTCACTATATTTGCTATCATTTTTATCATTGAACGGAGTATGGAGGTAGGAAAAGATAGGGAGAGATTAGCCTCGTTTCAGCAATAAATCAGGATTTTTGCTAGAATAGAAGTATGAAAGCATTGATTTTTGATTTGGACGATACCTTGTATAATCAGGAAGAGCCCTTTAAGCGGGCGGTTCAGGCATATCTACCTGTCCAAGATGGGCAAATGGGTGACTTATATATAGCCTTTAGACTGTATGCGGATGAGGTTTTTGAAGCCGCGACAGCAGGCGATATCACACTCGAAAGTAGCCATATTTACCGAATGAAGCGAGCTTTGGCTGATGTTGGCTATGCGGTTTCAGATGAATTGGCGATCACTATTCAGCAAGAGTACCAAGAAAACCAAGGGAAGCTATCGCTTAGTCCAGAATTTCCAGCTATTTTTGACTATTGTCGTCAGAACAAGATTCGTCTGGGGATTATTACCAATGGCCCACATCTTCATCAATTGCGCAAGTTGCAATCCTTAGAAATGACCAATTGGATTTCAGAGTATGTGACCATTATTTCTGGTCAAGTGGGAGTAACCAAGCCTTCTAAGGAGATTTTTGACCTAATGGTAGAGAAGATGCAACTCTTACCTGAGGACATGTGCTATGTTGGTGATTCCTTTGAAAATGATGTTGCCGGTGCAAAAGCTGCAGGTTGGAAAGCCATTTGGCTCAATCACCGGAAACGGAAACAGCCCCAAAGTCCCTATCAAGCAGATGCGGTGGTGGAGGAGCGGGAAGAACTGCTCGGTGTGATTGAGCAATTAGTCAGTCACTCAGTTACCCAGTTTGAGGCAGAGCAGCAAGGAAAAGCCAATGAATAAGAAGTACCTCCTGTTAGATAGTATGAATGCCCTGCTTTCTTTTTTCGTGTGTCGCTACGTCTTTATGCACTATCTTTATTTTCAATATTATCTTCGGATGGTAGTGCGTATGCCTGAGATTGATTTTGTGGGACCATTGCTGGTCATTCTCGTCATGAGCTATAGTGTATTTGTTTTTATGAGCTTTTTCTATCGGAAGCACGTAGACAGGAAAATGATTCTAGTGCTATATGCCATTTATTTTGCTTGTTTAGCTTTCCTACTGGTTTTCAAAAGCATGGGGATTAAAGGGCTTGTCTTGAATCCGATGGAAACACTACAAGATATACAAGCTAGAAATATCTTTGTTCCTTTGATGAATCTTGTCATGCTTACTCCTCTAGGAACACTCATTACTAGGAAAAAACAATTTTTAGTCGCAGTTGTTGGCGTGATAGGAGTTGAAATCGCCCAGTATGTCTTTAGCTTTGGGATTTGTGATACAGGAGATATTGTGCTAAATAGCGTAGGGATCTTGACTGGAATAGCCATCAGACAAATCGGCTTGCTAAAATTCTTCTTAGAGAAGATAGGCTAGCACTTTTTCCTTTCTTCTGGCTTTGTGATATAATAAATAGAGAAAGAAGTGTGGTGAATCATGTATATTGAAATGGTGGATGAAACAAAACAAGTGACAGAGGAAATGCAGCAACAGATTCGAGACTTGTTGGAGTTTGCGGCTCAAAAGATTGGTAAAGAGCAAAAAGAAATGGCTGTTACCTTTGTTGATAACGCGCGTGTCCATGAGGTCAATTTGGAATACCGTGGCATCGACCGTCCGACAGACGTAGTGAGTTTGGAGTATAAGCCAGAGACCGAGATTGTCTTTGATGAGGAAGATTTGCTTGAGAATCCAGAATTGAGCGAGATGCTAGCGGATTTTGATGCCTACATCGGTGAGTTGTATATCTCCATTGATAAGGCGCATGAACAAGCAAAAGACTATGGTCATAGTTTTGAACGTGAAATGGGCTTTTTAGCTGTGCATGGTTTTCTGCATATTAACGGTTATGACCATTATACGCCGGAAGAAGAAGCAGAAATGTTTGGTTTACAAGAAGAAATACTGACAGCTTATGGACTTACACGAGAATAATCCACAAAAAAAATGGAAAAATAGAGATCTGGTTGCCAGCCTTGAGTTTGCGGTGACAGGTCTTTTTACGGCTTTTAAGGAAGAACGAAACATGCGAAAGCATCTGGTATCTGCGATTTTAGTCGTGATAGCTGGTTTGATTTTTCGTGTTTCAACAACCGAGTGGCTGTTTTTGCTCCTGAGTATTAGCTTGGTGATTGCCTTTGAAATTGTCAATTCTGCGATTGAAAATGTTGTCGATTTGGCGTCAAGCTACCATTTCTCCATGCTAGCAAAAAATGCCAAGGACATGGCAGCAGGGGCGGTTTTGTTTGTATCAGCTTTTGCTTTATTGACGGGGCTGATTATCTTTCTTCCAAAAATTTGGAATGTGATATTTTAAGGGGTAGAAATGACATTTAAATCAGGTTTTGTAGCTATTTTAGGACGTCCAAATGTTGGGAAATCGACTTTTCTCAACTACGTAATGGGACAAAAAATTGCAATTATGAGTGACAAGGCGCAGACGACGCGCAATAAAATTATGGGGATTTACACGACAGAGACAGAGCAGGTTGTCTTTATTGATACGCCGGGAATCCATAAGCCAAAGACAGCTTTAGGAGATTTCATGGTGGATTCTGCTTATAGCACCTTGCGTGAAGTGGATACAGTGCTTTTTATGGTACCAGCCGATGAGCCACGTGGTAAGGGCGATGATATGATTATGGAGCGCCTCAAATCTGCTAAAGTACCTGTTATTTTAGTGGTGAATAAGATTGATAAGGTGCATCCGGATCAGCTCTTGGAGCAGATTGATGATTTTCGAACGCAGATGGACTTTAAGGAAATCGTCCCAATTTCTGCGACCCAAGGAAATAATGTCAACCGTCTCATGGAAATCTTGAAAGACAACTTAGACGAAGGTTTCCAGTATTTCCCAGCTGATCAGATTACGGATCATCCAGAGCGCTTTTTGGTGTCTGAAATGATTCGGGAGAAAGTCTTGCACTTGACACGCGAGGAAATTCCGCATTCAGTAGCGGTTGTCATTGACAGCATGAAGCGAGATGAGGAGACGGATAAGATTCACATTCGAGCAACGATTATGGTCGAGCGTGATAGCCAAAAAGGCATCGTCATCGGAAAAGGTGGGGCTATGCTCAAGAAAATTGGCTCCATGGCCCGCCGTGACATCGAGCTCATGCTAGGAGATAAGGTCTTCTTAGAAACCTGGGTCAAGGTCAAGAAAAATTGGCGGGATAAAAAGCTAGACCTTGCGGACTTTGGCTATAATCAAAAAGAGTATTAATGAGTTTTTCCGTGATGAAAAATGATTGAGGAAACGGGCAGCAAAGCATAGCCCGTTGACTTTTTGTGCTGATTGTAAGGAGTGAAGTACTAGGAATGTGTGGAAAGATTCGGCTGGTTCAACCAGATGAAGTCGAAATCTGGCTAGGTTTTGTAAAACAGGTCTGGACCAGCAATCCAGCTCACTTACGTGAGGGTTTTCTAGGGCAACAATTTCCCTATGAATTTCTGTATTGGCGTGGAGGAAAGGCTCTTGCCTGGCTAAGTCTTTCTATTCGCAAAGAATATGTGGAAGGGTGTACTAGTTTTCCAACTGCCTATTTAGAGGGAATTTCTGTTCTCCCAGAAGTGAGGCAACAAGGCATCGCACGAGAATTGCTTGCCTTTGCTAGACAATGGGCGAAAGACCAGGGGTGCTTGCAGCTAGCTTCCGATTGTTCCTTAGAAAATGAGCTTAGTCAAGCATTTCATCACAGAAACGGCTTTTGTGAAGTAAGTCGAACTGTTCATTATATCTTGAACGTGGATTAGAAGGCTGTGCTATAAGAAAGGTAAGTCGAAGGATTAGGCTAAACTTGCTTTTTATATAAAAAATAATGAAGAAAGGATAGGGGAAGCTAGTGTTTAGAATGAAATACTAGCTGCGGACGGTGTCAAAAAGTTACAACTTACCTAAAGTAGGTGTTATTGATAGATTTGGCTATGTCCGCTTACGCCCTTTGTATCTTAATTATGCCAGAATTACCAGAGGTTGAAACAGTTCGCAAGGGACTTGAAAAACTGGTTGTTGGAAAAAGAATTCAGAAAGTAGAGATTACCTATCCACGCATGGTGCTGACGGGAGCAGATAGTCTGTGTGAAGTCTTGGTTGGACAGGAGATTTGCGAGGTCAAGCGCCGTGGGAAGTATCTTCTGATTTACTTGACGGATTTCGTACTTATTTCCCATTTGCGGATGGAAGGCAAGTACAATTACTTTCCTGATCAAGTACCAGAAAATAAGCATTTTCATGCCTTTTTCACCTTTACAGATGGCAGTCACTTGGTCTATCAAGATGTGCGGAAGTTTGGAACTCTTGAGTTGCTAACAAAAGAACAAGTCGGGGATTATTTTCTCTCGAAAAAGTTAGGGCCAGAGCCGACCACAGAAGATTTTGACTATGAGTGTTTTGCTGTTCAGCTCGCTAAATCGAAAAAGCCTATTAAAGCCCACTTGCTGGATCAGACCTTAGTGGTAGGGCTGGGCAATATCTATGTGGACGAAGCCTTGTTTCAAGCAGGTATTCATCCGGCAAGAACTAGCCAAAGTCTCTCAACCAAAGAAAGCAAGGCCTTGCACCAAGCGATTATCGCCGTACTGCAACTAGGCGTTGAAAAAGGTGGTTCGACCATTCGAACCTATAAAAATGCCCTTGGGATGGATGGGACTATGCAAGATTACCTACAAGTTTATGGAAAGCAGGGACAAGAGTGTCCACGTTGTCAGGCAGAGATGATGAAATTCCAGTTATCTGGCCGTGGAACGCATATTTGTCCCAAGTGTCAGGTCGCGCCATGACGAGAGTGATTGGATTAACAGGTGGTATTGCTTCGGGGAAATCCACAGTGACAGCTTATTTGCGAAAACGTGGCTATCAGATCATTGATGCGGACCAAGTCGTTCACCAGTTGCAAGAAAAAGGTGGAAAGCTCTATCAGGTTTTAGTCGAAGAATTTGGAACAGGCATTGTAGCAGCCGATGGCAAACTTAACCGAGAACGATTAGGAGAGCTGGTTTTTGGGCAAAAAAAAGTCAGAGAACGACTTTCTCAGCTGCAAGATGGAGTTATTCGACAGGAACTGGTGAAAGAGCGCGATCGATTAGCTGAAATGACAGATGTGCTGTTCATGGACATTCCCTTGCTCTTTGAATTGGGCTATGAAGAAGTAGTCGATGAGATTTGGCTTGTCGTACTGGCACCAGAGCTACAATTAGAACGGTTAATGGAGCGAAATCAGCTCAGTCTAGGGGCAGCAAAGGAGCGTTTAGCTGCACAAATGCCTCTTGAAGAAAAGAAAAAGCGGACACCGTATCAGATTGATAATGGTGGAGAAAGGCTTGCAACTTATGCACAAGTTGACCAGCTTTTACAGCGTATAGAAAGAAGATGATTTTATTTTAAGTCAGGATGTTTGGAAGCAAAATCTAAAAATTGCTTGGGTAGGAAATTTTTTTGTTGGATCAAGTATTTCGATGGTCATGCCCTTTATTTCCGTATTTGTCGAAGAATTGGGAGCTCCGAAAAATCAGGTAGAATTTTATGCAGGTCTGGCAGTATCAACAACAGCCTTGGCCTCAGCAATCATGTCTCCGATTTGGGGGAGTTTGGCTGACCGGTATGGGCGTAAACCAATGATGGTACGGGCTAGTGCCGTCATGGTAATTAGCATGGGAGGTTTGGCCTTTATCAACAATGTGTTTTGGCTCATTCTCTTGCGAATACTAACAGGAATGTTTGCAGGATATGTGCCCAATTCAACAGCCTTGATTGCCAGTCAAGTCCCTAAAGAAAAGACAGGTTACGCTCTTGGTACCTTGTCAACAGGTTTAGTGGCAGGAACCTTAATTGGTCCAATGCTCGGTGGTTTCCTAGCAGAAGTAGTCGGTATGCGCTTGGTTTTTCTGATTGTAGGGTTCTTACTCTTTCTCGTGACGATTGTGACCTATTTCTATATCAAGGAAGATTTTACACCGATTAAGGCAGGTGAGGAGATGAGCCTAGGTGAAGTCTTTCACCAGATTAGGGACAAGCAGATTGTGCTGAGCTTATTTGTCACCAGTATGATTATTCAAATGGCAGCCCAGTCGGTCGTGCCAATCTTGACACTTTACATTCGGTATTTGGGCCAAACGGAAAACCTATTATTTGTATCTGGGGTGATTATTTCGGTACTGGGAGTTTCTTCGATGGTCAGCTCACCGCAGCTTGGAAAATTGGGCGATAAGATTGGAAATCACCGTCTCTTGCTCATGGCTCTGCTATACAGTTTCATCATGAATTGGCTCAATGCCCATGCGACAACTCCCTTGCAATTAGGAATTTTCCGCTTTTTCTATGGTTTTGGAACAGGAGCACTTTTGCCGTCTGTCAATTCCTTGCTGGCGAAATTAACCCCAAAAGAAGGGATTTCACGGATTTTTTCTTTCAATCAAACTTTTATGTACATGGGTTCTGTTTTGGGACCAATGTTGGGGTCAGGTGTGGCAACGTATCTAGGCTATCGTTGGGTATTTTATGTGACCTGTAGCTTAGTGCTGGTCAATCTCATCTGGTCGCTCTATAGTTTTAGAAATTACTTGAAAGTCAGGGAAATTTAGTGAGAATTAAAATCAATTTACAATGTTCAGAATGTGGTAGTAAAAATTATTTGACCAGTAAAAATAGCAAGACCCATCCACAAAAGATTGAAGTCCTAAAATACTGTCCTAAAGAGAGAAAAGTGACACTACATGTTGAAACCAAGTAGATTTTGTGGTATACTGTTGGGAGTTATTAAAGAAAGAGAACAATTATGTATAACGTTTTATTAACCATTCTTTTAATTTTATCTGCTATTATTATTATCGCTATTTTTATGCAACCAGCTAAAAATCAATCAAGTAATGTATTTGATGCGAGTTCAGGAGCTCTCTTTGAACGGACAAAGGCGCGTGGTTTTGAGGCTGTTATGCAGCGATTAACCGCTATTCTCGTCTTTTGCTGGATGTTGATTGCGCTGGCCTTGGTAATTATTTCAAGTAAGTAAAAAGACTGGGACTTGTTCTTAGTCTCTTTTTTATCATGTGCTAGAATCAGGTTGTTTTCATTTATTAGGTCATTAACGCGTCCTGCCTAATGCTAATACTCTATAAAAAATCAAAATGAAACGACAATAGTCCAGCAGAGAGAAACAATCAGAAGAAGAGTTGCTACCTGCCACTAGGTGCACATATAAACCAATGAAAAGAGAAAAATGAAAAAAGAAATTATTGCCTATATTGAAGCAGTAGGTCCTGTCACTATGGACCAGCTGGCAGACCATTTTCAAGCGCGGTCTGCTAAAGAGTTTACGAATTTGATCAAGCAGGTATCCCAGATGGAGGGACACCGACAATTGAGTTTTGATGATCACGGTCGAATTGCCCTACCAGAAAAGAAGAAAAAAAATCGTGTAACCCTGACAGGTATCTTTCGGGCCAACAAAAACGGTTTTGGCTTTGTCACCGTTGATGAAGCAGAAGATGATCTTTTTGTCAGCCGAAATGATGTCAACTATGCTATTGAAGGAGACAGGGTTGAAGTTGCGATTAAGAAGGTCGCAGACCGTCTCAAGGGGACGGTAGCAGAGGCAGAAGTCATTGATATCTTAGAGCATAGTCTAAAGACAGCTGTTGGGCAGCTTGTCTTTGATGAGGATAAAAAAGAATTTGCAGGCTATATCAAGTCCAAAAATCAAAAAATCAGCCAGCCGATTTATCTGAAAAAATCAGCCTTGGTCTTGGACGGCACAGAGATTGTCAAGGTCGATATTGAGCAATACCCCAACAAGAAACGGGATTATTTTGTAGCGACGATTCGAGACGTCATCGGACACAAGGATGATGTCGGTATTGATGTCTTAGAGGTGCTAGAGTCCATGGACATCCTATCCGAATTTCCCGATGAGGTATTGGCAGAAGCCAATCAAATTCCAGACCAGCCTACTGAAAAAGACTATGAAGGTCGCTTGGATTTGCGTAAGGAGATTATCTTTACTATTGACGGAGCAGATGCAAAAGATTTGGATGATGCGGTGCATATCAAGCAACTCAAAAATGGCAATCTGGAGCTGGGAGTCCATATCGCAGATGTTTCTCACTATGTGACAGAAGGATCTGCCTTAGACAAAGAAGCTCTTAATCGTGGAACCTCAGTCTACGTCACAGATCGCGTGGTGCCCATGCTACCTGAACGCTTGTCAAATGGTATTTGCTCCCTAAATCCTAATGTGGATCGCCTAACCCAGTCTGCTATCATGGAAATTAACCGTAAGGGGCGTGTGGTGAAGCACTGGATTGGTCAAACGGTCATCAACACCACCTATCGGATGACATATGCAGATGTTAATCGGATGATTGCGGGAGATAAAGCCAAACAGGAAGAATTTTCAAAAATCGTCCCAAGTGTTGAGAAAATGGTTCTGCTTCATGAAACGTTAGAAGCCATGCGGATCAAGCGTGGAGCGCTTAATTTTGATACTAGTGAAGCGAAGATTATTGTCAATAAAGAGGGTCTGCCAGTTGATATCCAATTGCGCCAGCGTGGCATTGCAGAGCGAATGATTGAGTCCTTTATGCTGGTCGCAAATGAAACGGTCGCAGAGCATTTTAGCCAGTTAGAACTGCCTTTTATCTATCGGATTCATGAGGAGCCAAAGACCGATAAATTACAGAAATTCATCGACTATGCGAGTAGTTTTGGTCTTGGTATTGCAGGAACAGCTAGTTCCATTACTTCAGATGCCTTGCAAGACCTCATGGCGCGTGTGGCCGAGGAGCCTTATGCAGATGTTCTCAATATGATGCTTCTTCGTTCCATGCAACAGGCTCGGTATTCAGAGCATAATCATGGCCACTATGGACTAGGTGCGGATTACTATACGCATTTTACCAGTCCGATCCGGCGCTATCCTGATTTGTTGGTGCATCGGATGGTGCGACAATATAGCACAGTGACACCTGAAGTGGTAGCGCATTTTGAAGCAGAAATTCCTGCCATTGCCAAACAAACTTCTAGCTTGGAGCGCCGGGCGATCGAGGCAGAGCGTGAAGTAGAAGCCATGAAAAAAGCAGAATACATGCAGGAATTTGTCGGGCAAGAATTCGACGGTGTAGTGTCTAGTATTGTCAAGTTTGGTCTTTTTGTGGAATTACCAAATACCGTTGAGGGCTTGATTCACATTCAACATCTACCTGAATTTTACCACTACAATGAACGAACCTTGACGCTCAAAGGAGAAAAATCAGGACGTACTTTCCGAGTTGGCCAAAGCATTCGCATCCAATTGACACGGGCAGATAAGCTAACTGGTGAAATTGATTTTGCTCATGTACCGTCTGATATGGATCAAATCGAGCCACCCCTAAAGGCAGTTCGCAAAAGCAAGAGCCATGCCAATCGTGATCGTTCAGACCGAACTGGTCGTGGAAAGGGTAAGGGACATAGGCAAGAGGATGTAATTCATCGTTCCAGCAAAAAAGGGAAAGAGAAGAAAAAGAAGCCATTTTATAAGGAAGTGGCCAAAGGAAAACGCAAAAAAAGGAGATAGAGATGGCAAAGGGTGAAGGAAAGGTCTTAGCGCAGAACAAGAAAGCCCGGCATGATTATACGATTGTCGATACCATTGAAGCAGGTCTTGTCTTGACTGGTACAGAAATCAAATCAATCCGTGCAGGACGGATCAATCTGAAAGATGGCTTTGCCCAGATTCGTAAAGGCGAAGCCTGGCTCAATAATGTTCATATTGCCCCCTATGATGAGGGAAATATCTGGAACCAAGATCCGACGCGCACACGTAAGTTACTCCTGCGCAAAAAGCAAATTGCCAGCCTAGAACATGAGGTAAAGGGGACAGGTATGACCCTTGTTCCCCTTAAGGTCTATCTGAAAGATGGCTTTGCCAAGGTGTTGATTGGGCTTGCCAAAGGAAAACACGATTATGACAAACGTGAATCGATCAAGCGCCGTGAACAAAACCGCGACATTGCTCGCACGATGAAAGCAATCAATGCCAGATAGTTGTTCTGTTAGGTGCTTTCATTCAGAATGAAAAAGGAGATTTCGATGCAAGAGTTAGTAGCCTATAAACGGATGCCCATATGGACCAAGGAAACCGTTCCGACGGAGATTACCCATAAGCACAATACAAAAGTGGGTACTTGGGGCAAAATCAAGGTCGTAACGGGCGAAATCAAGTATGAAGCCATTTCAGACGAAAATGAGATTACTGCTATCCATCATTACCGAGCGACTGATGACATTCCCATGGTAGAACCGCAGGCTTGGCACCGTGTGACGTTGCTGGCAGATGATACTAGCTTTTTTGTCGAGTTTTTCTGTCAACCAGAGGATTATTTTGCCAAGAAATACGGCTTTACCCGTACGCATTCGGAAGTCATTGCAGCCTTAGAGACCATTACTGAGCCATGCAAGGTCCTAGACTTAGGCTGTGGTCAAGGCAGAAATGCCCTTTATTTGGCTCAAAAAGGATTTGAGGTGACAGCTGTCGATCATCACCTGCCAAGTCTGGAGACCCTTTTGACAGTAATGGAAGCGGAAGATTTAGAGCTACAAGTTGGTCAGTACGATATTCATCAGGCACATCTTGAGCAATCCTATGATTGGATTATTTCAACTGTTGTCTTGATGTTTTTAGAGCGGGAGCGCATTCCAGCTATTATTGAAAATATGCAGAAGCATACCAATAGCGGTGGGTATAATCTGATTGTTGCGGCTATGAGTACGGATGACGCACCATGTCCGATGCCCTTTTCCTTCACATTTGCTCAGAATGAGTTGAAGGATTATTACAAGGATTGGAAATTAATCAAATACAATGAGGATTTTGGTCAGCTTCATCGTCGAGATGAAAATGGCAATTTCTTACGTTTTCGCTTTGCGACCATGTTAGCGCAGAAACCATAAGGAACTGGAAGGGGGAGGAATCAATTTCTGTGAAAGCAGGATTTAATTTTCCTCCTATTCTTCTTTTTTGGAACAAATTGTTTACAGGTGTAGTCGAAAAAGGTATACTAGTTATATAGAAACTACATTTGTAGACAAAGAAAGGAGATTGGATGAAGAAAACCTATGCTGTAAAAGGAATGACGTGCGCATCTTGTGCTATGACGGTTGAAAAGACGCTCCAGTCCTTAGCGGGTGTGAAAGAAGTGAGTGTCAATCTGGCGACTGAGCAAGCAAGTATTGGTTACGAAGAAGAAATCATAACAGAAAAAGAGCTGATAGCAGCGGTGATAGGAGCTGGCTATCAATTGATTTCTCATGCCAAAGAGGAAATCTATCAGATTAAGGGAATGAGCTGTGCTTCCTGTGCTATGGCAGTCGAACGGAGTGTCGGACAACTTAGTGGAGTTGAAGAAGCTGCGGTTAATTTGGCAACAGAAAGCCTCACTATTCGCTACGATACGAGTCTTCAGTTTCCTTCAAGCATTCAAGAAGCGGTAAAGAAAGCGGGCTACGAAGCGTTATTAGCTGAGACAAGTCAGCAGCTAGACAGGGGGGTGGAGCAGGCAGAGCAAGCAAAGAAATTATGGCAACGATTCATCTGGTCAGCGATTTTTGCCCTTCCCTTAGTGTATCTTGCTATGGCTCCGATGCTTCCATTTGGAAAAGCATTGGTACCAGACATCTTTCACAAGGCTCCAGTAGCTGCCCTCGTTCAACTCATCTTGGTCTTACCAATCGTGTATGTTGGACGTAGCTTTTACCAAAGGGGTCTCAAAACCTTGCTGAAAGGGCATCCGAATATGGACTCCTTGATTGCGATTGGCACAGGGGCTGCCTTACTGCAAGGTCTAGTCATGACAGCTCTTTTGTGGCTGGGTAAGGTAGAGGTTGGGCATGGCGAGCATGCCGAATTATACCTTGAATCCGTTGCAGTTATTCTCGCCTTGATTACGCTTGGTAAGTATTTAGAGACGGTATCAAAAAGTCGGACCTCGGAAGCCATTCAGCATTTGCTGTCCTTAACCCCTCCAACTGCCCGTGTTCTTCGAAATGGGGAGGAATTAGAACTTCCACTTGAGCTGGTCATGGTAGGAGAGCAATTGTTGGTTCGACCAGGCGAAAAAATCCCTGTTGATGGAGAAATTAATGAGGGACAATCCACAGTAGATGAAGCCATGCTAACAGGAGAAAGCCTGCCTGTGTCAAAAACAGTTGGAGATAGCGTATTTGGCGGTTCAATCAATAAAAACGGAGCTTTTAAAATGACAGCTACCAAAGTTGGAAAGGATACGGCTCTTGCACAGATTATTCGCCTGGTAGAAGAAGCACAAGGGTCAAAGGCACCTATTGCTCGATTAGCCGATCAGGTGGCAGCCGTCTTTGTTCCTATTGTCATGATTTTGGCTTTGGGAGCAGGTCTATTTTGGTTAATAGCTGGAGAGTCAGTAACCTTTTCCTTGTCGATTGTCATTGCGGTACTCATCATTGCCTGTCCTTGCGCTTTGGGACTTGCTACGCCAACGGCTATCATGGTTGGTACAGGAAAGGGTGCAGAGCAAGGTATGTTAATCAAGTCAGGTGAAGTGCTAGAACGTGCGCAAAAGCTAGATACGATTCTGTTAGATAAGACGGGAACCGTAACAGAAGGTCATCCACAAGTAACGGACATCCTGACTTATCAAGGCAAGTCTGAGGAGGAAATCTTGCTACTAGCAGCTAGTATGGAGTATTACTCAGAACACCCCTTGGGGGAGGCGATTTTGTCTTTTGCTAAGGAAAAAGGATTAGCTTTGCAGAGCGTCGATGCTTTTCAATCTGTTTCTGGAAAAGGAATTATAGGGATAATCAATGGACAAGAAATCCTTCTAGGGAATCTTTCTTTCATGGCTGAACAGGATGTTGCTATTGAACAGGCAGCATCCGACAGCCTCCTTCTTTCTCAAAATGGGAAAACACCAGTCTTGTTAGCGTTGGATAAGCAGTTGGTAGCCGTGATTGGTATGGCAGACAAGATGAAGCAAACAAGTTCACAGGCGGTGAAACACTTGCAGCAGATGGGGCTAGAAGTTGTCATGCTAACTGGAGATACACCAGAAACGGCTGAAGCGATTGCAGCGCAAGCGGGCATTCAAACAGTTATCAGTCAGGTTCTGCCAGAAGATAAGGCAGCTGTTGTCAAAGAATGGCAAGAAAAAGGGAAAGTGGTTGCCATGGTTGGAGATGGAATTAATGATGCCCCAGCCCTTGCTCAAGCAGATGTCGGTATTGCCATTGGTTCTGGAACTGATGTGGCCATTGAATCAGCTGATATTGTTTTGGTGCGCAGCGATTTGGTGGATGTCGCTCGGACGATTCAGCTGAGTCAGGCAACCCTGCGTATCATCAAGCAAAATCTTTTTTGGGCCTTTGCCTATAATGTCATTGGGATTCCAGTTGCTATGGGGGTATTGCATCTCTTTGGAGGTCCCTTGCTGAACCCCATGCTAGCTGGAGCAGCCATGTCCCTCAGCTCGGTATCGGTCTTAACAAATGCCTTACGCTTGAAGAAAACTCGCCTGTAATAGGTAAAGTAATGGATTCTTGGAAAAAAAGAATGGGAAATGAGAAACAAAATACTAGCATTTTTGAGTCAAAACGCTTACAATAGAGGTAGTAGAGAAAAGGAGCCTATTATGACAACATTTATCGGAAAACCAGTTACTCTTGTCGGACCTCAATTACGTGTAGGCGACAAAGCCCCTGATTTTGTCCTTATGGCAAATGATTTGACCTTGAAGAGCCTCAATGATTTTGGCAAAAAGTGCAAGATCATTAGTGTCGTTCCGTCGATTGATACAGGAATTTGTGATGCGCAAACACGTCGCTTTAATGAAGAGCTTGCAGGGACAGACAATTTAGTTGTCATTACTGTTTCAGCTGACTTACCGTTTGCACAGGCTCGTTGGTGTGGAGCAGCAGGCCTTGATGGAGTCATTACCCTATCAGACTACTATGACCATGCTTTTGGAAAGGCCTACGGTTTGTTAATGCGTGAGTGGAATTTACTAGCGCGTGCCGTCTTTGTCCTCAATGAAAATAATGAGATTGTCTATGTGGAATATTTGGACAATGTAAATGAACATCCAGATTATGATGCAGCTTTAGCAGTCGCTAAGAATCTGTAACAATCTTAAAACGGGTAAGAAATTCTTGCTCGTTTTTGCTTGCTCGTTTGTCAGTTGGAAAACAAAGGATTTGTACTTGCCATGTCGGATTGTTTCATAAGGGGAATACTCGATATGAAAGCGAAAACATGGTATAATAGGGAAAGAAAAGAGGTAGATATGGCATATATTGAAGTACGCAATAGTTCTAAATCTTACATCATGGGCAATAATCGTATTGTGGCAAACAAGGATATTTCGTTTGATATTGAAAAGGGGGAATTGGTCATCGTTCTCGGTTCTTCTGGCGCAGGAAAATCAACCCTACTCAATATCTTGGGCGGTATGGATACAAATGATGAAGGCGTAGTCAAGATTGATGGGGTGGACATTGCTCAACTAACTAGTAAGCAGCTGACCAAGTACCGCCGTGAAGATGTTGGTTTTGTCTTTCAGTTCTACAATTTAGTGGCGAATCTAACTGCGAAAGAAAATGTCGAATTGGCCTCAGAAATTGTGCGTGATGCCATGGATGCGAGGGATGTCTTGACCAAAGTTGGTTTGGGAGATCGTTTGGATAATTTTCCAGCTCAATTATCAGGTGGTGAGCAACAACGAGTTGCGATTGCACGAGCAGTTGCCAAACGTCCCAAGATGCTCTTGTGCGATGAGCCAACTGGAGCCTTGGACTACCAGACAGGTAAGCAGGTCTTACATATTTTACAAGACATGTCGAAACAGGAAGGAGCAACGGTAGTGATTGTGACCCACAATGCTGCTTTGGCTCCAATTGCAGACAAGGTCATTCAGATGCGGGATGCGCGTGTTCATTCGATTCAGGTCAATCCGCAGCCGCAAGACATTCGAACCTTGGAATATTAAGAAAACTAGGAACACTAGATGAATAAGAAAATCTATTGGAAAACGATTCGTCAATCATTACTGTCTTCTAAAGGGCGATTCTTTTCGATTTTTAATTTAATGATGATTGGTTCAATGGCCTTTATCGGTTTAAAGGTTGCAGCGCCAAATATGGAAAAAACAGCGCAGCGCTATATTGAACAGGGACAGGTGATGGATTTGGCTGTGATGTCAGATTTGGGAATCAGTCAAGCAGACAAAAAAGAACTAGATCGTATTAGAGGTGTCCAGATTGAGTATGCCTACTTCAAGGATGTGACCATTGGGGCTGGCCAGGAAGCAATTCGTTTGTTTTCTGCTCCTAAAACCATTTCACGCTATCAGTTAAAAGAGGGCAAGGATCCCGCATCGGCTAGGGAAATTCTGCTGTCGACCAATCTCAAAGGAACGTATCAGATTGGGGATCGCATTACCGTTCAAGAAGGCAATAAACAGGCTAGGGTTTTAAAAGAAACAGCATTTATCGTGACAGGTTTTGCGGATTCGGCAGAAATATGGGGGAGCATTAATCTCGGTCCTGCAAGTACAGGAACAGGTCAGTTAGCTGCCTATGCTTTTGTAGATGAGGCTGCCTTTGATTCGGAAGTGTACATGATGGCACGCCTTCGCTATAATGATTTGGCAGCTGTTCCCTATTACCAAGCAGAGTACAAGAAAAAAGTAACGGCCTACCAGACGACTCTTAATGAGGCCTTGTCAGACAATGGGAAGGAGCGTCTAGCTAGCGTTCAAAAAGATGGACAGGAAAAGATTCATCAGGCAAACCGTAAAATAGCAGAAGCAGATGAGCAACTGCAAGAAGCTCAAACAAAACTTGATGCAAAGGAAACGGAGCTCAATCAAGGTCAATTACGAATAGACCAGGGCCAAGAAGAAGTAGACCTTCAGACAGAAAAAATGGCTCAAATTGAAGAAAGTTTGCTGCAAGCACAAGATGGATTGGATAGCAGTCGCAATCAATTGGAGGCCACAAAAAAAGAGTTAGATAATCAACGCTCCAAGCTAGATAAGAGCCGACAGGAATTGGGACAGGCAGAGGCGAAGTTAGTAAAAGCTGAGTCAGACCTGAAGAACAAGGAAGCGGAATTAGAACGAAGCGCCGCTCAAATTGCTAGTCTACAAATGGAATTTGAACGCTTGACTAAGATGATTCAAGATCAGATAACCTTTGCGCTTGCTGCTGGAGATAATCCAGGTGATCTTTCAGAACTGGTTGAAGCCCAACTTCAACTAAAGCAATTGGAAGGTGATTTGGCGAGACAGCAACAGGCCTATCAAGAAGGGCAAGCTGCCTATGAAGTTGGTAAAGCCCAATATGAACAAGAATCGGTATATTATCAAATTGGAATTCAGCAGTTAGAGCTTGGAGAAGAGCAGTACCAACTAGCGCAAACAGCCTACCAAGAAGGAGAAAAAGCCTATCAAGAAGGGCTTGCCCAATATGAATCGGGACGACTAGCCTATGAGGCAGGTCTAGAACAAGTAACCTTGGCTCGCTCCAGTTTAAAGGAGCAACAAACTGCCCTAAACCAAGGCCGTGCAGCCTTTCAAACAGCCCAGCAAGAGTTTGAAAAGAAACGTATAAGCGTTGAGCAAGAATTGACAAAATCGCGAAAAGAAATACAGGTTGCCCAAGCTGATTTAGCTCGCCTTGATACACCAGAGTATCGTACCTATACACGAGACAGCCTACCTGGTGGAAATGGCTATGCTAATTATGACAGTAGTACCAAGAGTATTTCTGCGGTCGGAAACATTTTCCCTGCTGTGTTGTATTTAGTTGCGGCTCTAGTTACATTTATGACCATGACCCGCTTTGTGGATGAAGAGCGTTCTAATATTGGTATTTTTAAGGCTCTCGGCTATACAAATCGGCAAATTATCATCAAGTTTATCGTCTACGGGTTAGCGTCAGGCTTATCAGGTACCATTGTAGGGCTTCTTTTAGGTAACTTTCTCCTAGCTCCGATGATTAGTCGCATTATCACAGATACGACGGTGATTGGAAGAAGCGGCTTTTCTTTCTATCCCAAATGGTATCTTCTAGCGATTCTCTTTTCTCTGCTTGCTTCTGTGTTACCGGCCTATTGGGTTGTACGTAGGGAATTAAAAGACAAACCAGCCCAACTATTGCAAGCCAAGCCACCTGTTTCAGGGGCTAAGATTTTCTTGGAATATGTGCCAATTATTTGGCAGCGTTTGAGTTTTACCCAAAAGGTGACAGCCCGCAATATCCTACGTTACAAAAAACGGATGCTTATGACCATTATCGGTGTAGCAGGCTCCGTGGCTCTCTTATTTGCTGGTTTAGGAATCCGCTCGTCTATTTCGCAGGTCATCGACCGTCAATTTCAGGACCTTCTTCATTATCAATTGGTACTTGTGAAGCAAAGTCGAGTTAGTCAGGAAGATAAAGATCAAGTTGAAAAAGCCCTTCGTTCACCAGTTGTTCAAAAGACCCTACCCATTGCTTACTATGGTCTAACAGAAACAGTAAAAGGTCAGGACGATGCCCTTGCTATTAGCCTTTTTATCAGTCCAGAAAAAGATTTGTCCTCCTTTGTCACCTTGCGAAATCCTAAGAATGGTCAAGGGTTACTCTTATCAGATGAAGGGGCAATTATTTCTCAGAAGTTGGCTCAGTTGTATCAGGTTGATGTTGGAGATAGACTGACGGTGAAGGTTCAGCAAGAAGAGTTGACATTGAAAGTGGCTGGAATCACGGAGATGTATGCAGGTCATTTCATCTATCTGTCGGATGTTGCCTATCAGCGAGCAAGTGGAAAAGGTTATCAGGCAAATGCAGATTTGGTGATGTTAGACAAGTCAGATAAGAAGGCTGTTGAAAAGGTTGCACGTGATTTTCTAGCCATGAAAGGGGTTGTTGCGGTCGTACAAAATCTATCTCTGGTTACCTTGCTAGAAACCATTGTTCAGTCCCTTCAATCCGTTATGCTGATTTTGATTGTCTTGTCCATTTTACTGGGAATTGTTATTCTCTATAATTTGACGACCATCAATATGGCAGAGCGGATTCGGGAATTGTCAACCATTAAAGTCTTGGGATTTTATGACCGTGAAGTGACCTTTTATATCTATCGGGAAACCATGATCCTATCAGTCTTGGGGATTGCCTTAGGTCTATGTGCAGGCTTCTTCTTACATCGCCTACTTCTAGTCGTCATTGCTTCACCGGCTATCCTATTTGCTCCAACTGTATCCATAGATGTCTATCTCGTCCCAATTGTGGCCGTACTAGGAATACTCACCTTGTTAGGCTGGCTCGTTCACCACCACTTGAGTCAATTAGATATGCTTGAAGCCCTCAAGTCTGGGGAGTAATCGGATAACTCCAAGAGTACAAAAATCTGGACTATTGAAGAAAGTAGTATAGTGGATTGAGAACTGAACACGGACTAAGAGCTGTGTAAAAAAGAGACGCAGATGTTCCAACTTTAGTTGGTTACAGCTGAGGCTCCCTTTAGTGGGGACGCAGATGTTCCAATTTTAGTTGGTTACAGCTGAGGCTCCCTTTAGGTATAAATCTAGTTGGTTGCAAGCCAACCTGCTTCGATTTCCTCTTTTGTCTAGGAGTTGCTTAACGCCCTTGTATCTTATGAAACTGAACACGGGCTAAGTACTGTGTGAAAAAGATAAGTCTTCCTAGAGTCTGCTGGCTCTTCGTCTGACTTCCTATTTTCACTTTGTGCTTTATACGCCCTCGTATCTTTATGAATGAATAGGACAAGGCAAGGAGCTGCAGATAGAATCGGCGTTAATTGAGGATTACTCCATAATCCCTATTTCCAACCTTCAACAGTCCACAGGACTATTTAAGCAAAGCGACTGAACGATGTCCTAACCTTTATTCCATTCACTATAAAAACAAGAACTTTTATATTAAAGGAGTAGCATAATCCACGGGATCATTCTATTCCTTTTTCTATTCTTGACGAAGAGAACATGATATAATAAAAACATGAAAAAAAATAGATTATTACTAATAGACGGCTCATCTGTAGCCTTTCGTGCCTTCTTTGCACTCTACAATCAAATTGATCGTTTTAAGAGTCCGACTGGTCTTCATACCAATGCTATTTACGGCTTCCACCTCATGCTGGACCATATGATGAAGCGAATCCAGCCAACCCATGTACTGGTCGCTTTTGATGCGGGGAAAACGACCTTCCGTACAGAAATGTATCAAGACTACAAGGCAGGTCGTGCCAAAACACCTGATGAATTTCGAGAGCAATTTCCTTTCATTCGCCAAATGCTAGAAGTCATGGGCATTCGCCATTATGATTTAGAACGCTATGAAGCAGATGACATCATTGGAACCTTGGATAAACTGGCCGAAGGAAGTAGCCAACCGTTTGATGTGACCATTGTTAGTGGAGATAAGGATTTGATCCAACTGACGGATGAAAACACCATTGTTGAAATTTCGAAAAAGGGAGTTGCTGAATTCGAAGAATTTACCCCAGCCTATCTCATGGAAAAAATGGGGATTACGCCGACCCAATTCATTGATTTAAAAGCACTTATGGGAGATAAATCAGATAATATCCCCGGTGTGACCAAGATTGGTGAGAAAACAGGCCTTAAACTTTTGACGGAATATGGGTCACTAGACGGTATTTATGAGCATATTGACAGTATGAAGCAGTCCAAGATGAAAGATAATCTGATTCAGGATAAGGAACAGGCCTTTCTATCACGAACCCTTGCGACTATTGATACGCAAGCGCCTATTACAATTGGTCTTGAAGATATTGCCTATCAAGGTCCAGATCTTGAACAATTAGCGCGCTTCTACGAGGACATGGGCTTCAAATTACTCCGTGCCCAATTAGGAAATGAAGCAACAGCACCGACAGCTATCAAGAATGACTTTGTATTCGTTGAAAAGGTTGCGGCAGACATGCTCCATGAAGACCAGTTTTTCCACTTTGAAATCTTCGGTGATAATTACCACAAAGAGCCAATTATCGGTCTTGCTTGGGGAGATGAGCAGGCTATCTATGTCGGAGGAGCAGAGCTTCTGTCACAAGACATTTTGCGTGACTTTCTGACAAGAACAGCCGTTAAAACCTATGATTTCAAACGGAGTAAGGTCTTACTTTCCCATTATGGGATTGACCTGAAACTAGCAGCTTTTGATAGTCGTCTAGCCAAATATCTACTGACGACAGTAGAAGATAATGAGATTGCCACCATTGCCAAGTTATACGGTCAGAATAGCTTAGATGCGGATGAAGTTGTCTATGGAAGAGGTGCCAAACGAGCCATTCCTGAACCTGAAACACTCTATCAACACTTGGCTAATAAATTGGCTGTTCTCGTTGAAACGGAAGCCATTATGCGGACAAAATTGGCAGAACACCAACAGTCAGACCTGCTCTTTGAAATGGAATTACCACTAGCCAATGTCCTTGCTAAAATGGAAATGACAGGGATTAAGGTTGAAGCAGAAACCTTAAAAGCCATGCAGGTTGAAAATGATCTCTTGATTGAAGAATTGACACGGGATATTTATGACTTGGCTGGTGAAGAGTTTAATATCAACTCTCCTAAGCAACTAGGGGTCATTCTCTTTGAAAAAATGGGCTTGCCACTCGAATTGACCAAAAAGACCAAGACAGGGTATTCTACGGCAGTAGATGTGTTAGAACGATTGGCTCCGATTGCTCCGATTGTGTCAAAAATTCTTGACTATCGTCAGATTACCAAATTACAGTCGACCTACGTGATTGGCCTTCAAGAAGCCATTATGGAAGACGGGAAAATTCATACACGCTATGTGCAAGATTTGACCCAGACAGGTCGCCTTTCTAGTACAGACCCTAATCTGCAAAATATTCCTGTACGTTTAGAACAAGGTCGCTTGATTCGTAAGGCTTTTGTGTCAGAATGGGAAGATAGTGTCCTACTAAGCTCGGATTATTCCCAGATTGAGTTGCGGATTTTGGCGCATATTTCGCAGGATCAACACTTGATTGAAGCCTTTCGT
The DNA here is from genome assembly GCF_017639855.1 of Streptococcus sp. zg-86. Taxonomy (NCBI): domain Bacteria; kingdom Bacillati; phylum Bacillota; class Bacilli; order Lactobacillales; family Streptococcaceae; genus Streptococcus; species Streptococcus zhangguiae. The sequence goes on from NZ_CP072115.1 coordinate 677,505, forward strand.
CAAGGTGCAGACATCCATACTTCAACTGCCATGCGGGTATTTGGCATTGAAAAGCCGGAAGATGTGACGGCAAATGATCGCCGCAATGCCAAGGCCGTCAACTTCGGGGTAGTCTACGGGATTTCTGATTTTGGCTTGTCCAATAATCTAGGTATTAGCCGCAAGGAAGCGAAAAACTATATTGATACCTATTTTGAACGTTTCCCAGGCATTAAGAACTACATGGAAAGTATTGTGCGTGAGGCGCGTGATAAGGGCTATGTCGAAACGATTTACCACCGTCGTCGTGAAATTCCTGAAATCAATTCTCGGAATTTTAATGTGCGAAACTTTGCCGAACGGACTGCTATCAATTCACCGATTCAAGGATCAGCTGCGGATGTGCTAAAAGTGGCTATGATTAACTTAGATAAGGCCATGACAGAAGCAGGTTTACGCACTCGCATGCTCTTACAGGTGCATGATGAAATCGTCCTTGAAGTACCAAACGATGAATTGGCGACCATTCGTTCCATGGTAAAAGATGTTATGGAATCGGCAATTTCTCTCTCCGTTCCATTGCTGGCAGATGAAAATGCAGGCAAAACATGGTATGAAGCGAAGTAGCAGAATAAGGCATAACGCTGGGTAAAAACTCAATTTTGAATTGGTAAAAAACGCATAAATAGGGATTTTCGATCACCTGATTTTATGCGTTTTTATAGTGAATTGAATAAAGGTTAGGAGATGGTTCAGTCGCTGTGCTTCAATAGTCCAGTGGACTGTTGAAGGTTGGAAATAGGGATTATGGAATAATCCTCAATTAACGTCAGTTCTATCTGCAGCTCCTTGCCTCATCCTATTATACTATTTGAAGAGTAGTCTTCTTTCTTAAATAAAGACCGTAAAAAAGTGATAGAGTGGAGTTGTTTCATATTGAAAAATCTTGTCTAGCTTTTAAGTTTGTCAATTTTCATTGAAAATTTCTTATCTAGCTTTCCAGTTAGGGAATTTTTGTTGAAAAATTGTATCCTATGCTCCAAGTCTCCTATTTTTTTGTGAAAATTTGCTCCCTATTTTCTAAGTCTGACATTTTCCGATGATGAACTGTTCCCTATGTTTCAAGTGAGCTTTTTTGTCACAAAAAACCGACCTCTTTTTTTGAAAAAACATGGTATAATAAGGAAAATAAATCTGAGGAGACTAGGAGATGTCAGAAAAACGGTTAGCATGGGATGAATATTTTGCGGCACAAGCTCTCTTGATTGCCAATCGAGCAACCTGTAAAAGGGCTAAGGTAGGAGCGGTCTTGGTCAAGGACAATAAGGTTGTGGCAACAGGCTATAACGGCTCTGTCTCAGGTACCGAACATTGTTTGGACCAAGAATGTCTAGTGGTGGACGGTCACTGTGTCCGGACCTTACATGCGGAGGTCAATGCGATTTTACAAGGAGCAGAACGAGGCATTCCTAAAGGTTTTACAGCCTATGTCACGCATTTTCCCTGTCTGAATTGCTCCAAACAGCTCCTTCAAGTTGGCTGCAAACGGGTGGTCTATATCAACGAGTACCGTATAGATGACTATGCCACCTATCTTTATCACGAAAAAGAGTGTGAACTTGTCCACTTGCCGATTGAGAAGGTAAAAGGGGCGATTTCACAAACGGATTGGATTTGATTGCTGGTCAAAGGAAGATATAGTGGATTGAGAACTGAACTCGGGCTAAGCACTGTGTGAAAAAGATAAGTCTTCCTAGAGTCTGCCGCCTCTTCGTCAGACTTCCTATTTTCACTTTGTGCTTTATACGCCCTCGTATCTTATGAAGGAATAGGACAAGGCAAGGAGCTACAGATAGCACTAGAATTAGTTGAGGACTACTCCATAATCCCTATTTCCAACTTTCAACAGTCTACTGGACTATTGAAGCAAAGCGACTTATACTCGTCAAAAATCTAAGTCTGACGTCGTTAACTCACCTTGCTGAACTTCAGTTCTAGCTACGATTTCGTTGCCTAGTCAGATTTTGATTTTTATAGAGTATAACGATGTCCTAACCTTTATTCCATTCACTATAATATTGTATTTCTGATTAAATAGGAGTATAATGGATGTATTATTTTGGAAATGCTTACATATTGTCGTGACACAAAAAGGAGGTTTCGATGTTAGAAGTAGTAGGACTAAAGAAAAGTTTTGGTGACAAGGCTGTTTTGCATGGAATTGATTTTCAGGCAGAAAAAGGACGGATTATCGGTCTTGTCGGGAAAAATGGTGCAGGAAAAACAACGATTTTTCATAGTATCTTGCAGTTTTTGGACTATGAAGGTCAGGTTCGCTTCGATGGGCAAGCCATTTCACAAGCCACCTACGAGAAAATCGGCTATCTACCAGAAGAACGTAGCCTCATGCCCAAATTAACGGTGTATAATCAGGTTCATTATTTAGCCAGTTTGAAAGGTTTGTCGACCTCTTATATCAAGGAGCAGTTGCCCCTATGGATGGCGAAATTGCAGGTCAAGGGCAATCCAACTGATAAAATTAAAAGTCTATCAAAGGGAAATCAGCAGAAAATCCAGTTGATGATTACTCTGATGCACCAGCCAGATTTGATTATCTTAGATGAACCTTTTAGTGGTCTTGATCCAGTCAATACAGAATTACTGAAACAAGTGATTTTAGAAGAAAAACAGCGTGGAGCGACCATTATTTTTTCAGATCATGTCATGACCAATGTTCAAGAAATCTGTGATGACATTTTGATGATTCGTGATGGGAAAGTAGTTGTTTCAGGTAGCATTGACGAGGTTCGAAATAGCTATGGCAAGACACGACTATTCGTTGCGAGCGAGCGTACACAGGAAGAATTGGAATCTCTCCCGCATGTGGTCAGTGCCAGTCGGACCAAGCAGGGTACTTGGCGCCTCGTCTTGGAGGATGAATCAGCAGGCCCAGCCTTATTTGACATTCTCACTCAGGGACAATACGTGTCAACCTTTGATCAGCAAGCCCCAACGATTGATGAAATCTTCAAGTTAGAATCAGGAGTAGCCCTATGAAACAAATGAGTATTGTCATGAAAGAAACCTATCTCCGTCATGTGAAATCATGGAGTTTCTTGTTTATGGTCTTGAGTCCCTTTATCTTTTTAGGGTTTTCCGCCGGTATGGGTATTCTTGTTGGGATGTCTCAATTATCTTCCGAACCAATCCCAATCGTTTCGACCAGTTCTGAGATTGCACAAGCTCTAGTAGAGGATAAGGATAAGTACGATTTTGAATACCAAGACCAAACGGCTGCCCAAAAAGCAGTAGACGATGGCAAAATTGATGGTTACCTCATGTTAGATGTCAAAGACAATCAAGTGCATGCTGCTTATCATGGCAAGGAAAGCATGAATCAGTTTGCTAAAGAATCTATCTTGGGCGATTTGAAAAAACTTCAGGCAGATTTGAACCAGAAAGCAGCTCAGTTGACTGGGGAGCAAGAAAAAATCTTATCCCAAGAAATCAGCTATGATGAAGTGATTGAAAAAAATACAGAATTGGCTCAGACACTGCAATCAGGTTTGGTTTTTGTTCTCTCATTTGCCCTCTACATGCTCCTTATTGTGTATGCAACGACAACTGCGCAGGATATTGCGAATGAAAAAGGAACCAAGATTATGGAGGTCATTTTCTCAAGTGTTCGTGCTTCCAATTATTTCTACGGGCGTATGTTGGGCATTATGGCAGTTGTCTTGACTCATATTTCCATCTATGTAGTTGGTTTTCTCCTTGCTTACTTTGTCGCTGGTCAGTTTCCACTGGTTCAGATGTTCTTGGAACAATACCAAGAAATAGTAGCGCTCTTATTCCAACCTTCTACTGTCTTTACAGTCTTCTTTATGCTATTGGGCTTGATTTTCTACATTGTCCTGTCGGCAGCTTGCGGTGCCTTGGTAACGCGTGTGGAAGATACCAATAAGGCGGTTCAACCCCTTGTCTTACTGGTTGTTGTGGCTATGCTGATGAGTATCAGTTTGGGAATAAAAGGAGGAAATATTTTACTCACTATTGGTTCTTATATCCCCTTCTTTTCACCATTTTTCATGCCGATTCGTCTGATTCATGAAGAAGCATCTACTCTTGAAGGTCTGCTCTCCCTACTTATTTTACTTGGGACAACAGCAGCTAGCATTTGGTATATTGGAAAAATCTATTCTAGCCTTATCCTCCAGACAGATGATTTAGGCTTGTGGAAAAATTTCCAACGTGCGCTGAAAAATAAATAAAGATACAAAAACAAGTCGAAATCCCTTATCAAGTGTCCAATCTTGATGAGGGTTTTCACTAGTCGTTCTAAGTTAGTATTTCTCTGACATCAAATCAGGCACTGATTGTATTTTTTTGGTATAATATGGTGAGAAATGCAATAAAGGAGTCAATCATGATTTTAATTACAGGTAGTAATGGACAATTGGGAACAGAGCTTCGCCATTTATTAGATGAGCGAGGTGTTGAATATGTCGCAGCTGATGTGGCAGAAATGGATATCACCAATGCTGAAAAAGTCGCAGCCTTTTTTGAAGAAGTAAAACCAAGTATTGTCTATCACTGTGCCGCCTACACAGCAGTTGATATGGCAGAAGATGAAGGTAAGGAATTGAACTATGCCATTAACGTGACTGGTTCTGAAAATATCGCAAAGGCTGCTGAGCAATATGGAGCAACCTTGGTATATATCTCAACAGACTATGTCTTCAATGGTGAGTTACCGATAGGGCAAGAGTGGCAAGTAGATGATCAACCAGATCCCCAGTCAGAATACGGTCGGACCAAGCGTTTGGGAGAAGAGGCAGTTGAGAAATACGCTAGTAAATTCTACACTGTGCGCACAGCTTGGGTATTTGGAAATTACGGAAAAAATTTCGTCTTTACTATGCAAAATCTTGCGGAAACACGTGATACCTTGACAGTTGTGAATGATCAGCATGGACGCCCAACTTGGACGCGTACCTTGGCAGAATTTATGGTTCATCTCGTAGATACCAAGCAGGAATTTGGTTATTATCATTTATCAAACGATGCTATAGAAGATACAACTTGGTTTGACTTTGCGACTGAGATTTTAAAAGATACAGATACCAAGGTATTACCAGTTGATTCCAGCCAATTTCCCGCAAAAGCAAAACGACCATTTAACTCGACAATGAGTTTAGAAAAGGCAAAGGCAACAGGTTTTGTGATTCCAACCTGGCAAGAAGCCTTGGCAGCCTTTTATCAACAAGAAAAGAAATAAGGCATTCTTGCTTTTTAGGTTTTACCCGAAGGATGGAATGGTTTGTAGGATAAAAAATGAAGGGGTGGGGTAGATTTGCCTAGCCTCTTTTATGCTTTTCATCCACAATTATGGTATAATTATCTGATTATACTTTTTAGAGTTAAGGATAAGATGAGACACATTTTTATTATTGGTAGCCGTGGGCTGCCAGCTAAATACGGTGGTTTCGAGACCTTTGTCGAACAACTGGTTACCCACCAAGAAAATAGGAAGATTCAATATCATGTTGCTTGTTTGTCAGATGAAACACACCATGTTCATACCCTTTATAAGGGAGCGGATTGTTTTACCATCAATCCACCCAAACTAGGACCAGCGCGCGTCATTGCCTATGATATGTTGGCGATTCGCTATGCGCTATCTCTCGTTAAAAAGGAGAGAATAGAGCGGCCAGTTTTCTATATTTTAGGAAATACAATTGGTGCTTTCATTGCTCCATTTGCCCATCAGATTCATGCTGTTGGAGGGACGCTGTTGGTGAACCCAGATGGATTGGAATGGAAACGTAGCAAATGGCCACGTCCTGTGCAGCACTATCTCAAGTATTCAGAAAAGCTGATGACACGGCATGCAGATAGGATTGTTTCAGATAATGAAGGGATTGAGGACTATATTCAAGCAACCTATCCATGGGCAAAGACGACCTGCGTTGCTTATGGAACAGACCTAACTCCTACCACTCTGACAAACGAAAGTTCAGAAGTACGAGCATTTTTTGATCGCTTTCAATTAGTAGAAAAAGGTTATTATCTGGTTGTAGGGCGCTTTGTACCCGAAAATAATTATGCGACGATTATTCGAGAATTTATGGCGACACAGACTGCTAGAAAATTAGTCATTATCTGTAATCATGAAGGGTCGTCTTACTTTGAGAAGTTGAAAGCAGAAACGCGATTTGATACCGATGAACGCATCCTATTTGTCGGAACAGTCTACCAGCAGGAGTTGTTGAAATATATCCGCCAAGAAGCGCGTGCCTATCTGCATGGTCATGAGGTTGGTGGAACCAATCCAGGCTTACTAGAAGCACTTGCCCAAACCAATGAGAATCTGATTTTGGGAGTTGATTTCAACCAAAAAGTAGCGCTTGAAACTGCCCATTATTGGACAAAAAAAGAGGGGAATTTGGCTGATTTACTCCATCAGATAGATAGACAAGAGGAAAATCAAGAATTGGGACAGGCAGCAAAAGAACGAATGGCTTCTCACTACACTTGGGCAAAAATAGTTGGCCAGTATGAGGACTTATTTTTATCATGAGAGTACATATTTTATTATCCACCTATAATGGTGAACGATTTTTAAGAGAACAGATTGATAGCATTCGCAGGCAAACGGTTTCTGATTGGACCTTGTTGATTCGAGATGATGGATCAAGCGATGGCACAAGGGACATTATCAAGGAATATTGCCAAAAAGATGAGCGAATTTGCTTCATCAATCCAGATGATACGACAAATCTTGGTGTAATAAACAGTTTTCATACCCTTTTGCAATATAAAGTAGCGGATTACTATTTCTTTAGTGATCAGGATGATGTGTGGTTGGAGCATAAATTAGAATGGCAATTAGAAGAGGCTCAGGCTTACCCAGCAGACAAGCCCTTGCTAGTTTACACCGATTTAACCGTTGTTGGACAGGATTTGACGGTCATGCATGAAAGTATGATAAAAACGCAGTCGGACCATGCCAATACTCGTCTTGTTCAGGAATTAACAGAAAATACTGTCACAGGTGGTGTAGCCATGGTCAATCATACCTTAGCGGAGCTTTGGACAGGACAAGAAGCGTATGCCTTATTGATGCACGATTGGTATTTAGCACTTGTCGCGGCAGCTCTAGGAAATCTTGTCTATATTGATCAACCAACCGAACTCTACCGCCAGCATGAAGCGAATGTACTGGGAGCTAGAACCCTTAAAAAACGAATGCACAATTGGATTCGCCCCCATGTGTTATTTGCAAAATACTGGAAACTGATTCAGGACAGTCAAAGACAGGCTAGAAATCTCTTGGATTTGCCCTTGTCAACCAAGGATAGAGAACTAGTCGAGAATTTTATAACGATTATGGATGTTCCCTTTATGGAACGACTCAACCGTATACGAGTGTATGGTTATCGGAAAAACAAGGCCTTTCACACCCTTGTTTTTACCAGTCTTATCCTCACAAAATTTGCCTATAAGGAGTAAACATGGATATTTTTTCCCAAAAAAATCGAATTTTACTAAAAGAATTAATCAAAACGGATTTTAAATTGCGTTATCAAGGAAGCGTGATTGGCTATTTATGGTCTATCTTGAAGCCTTTGATGCTCTTTGCAATTATGTATGTTGTCTTCATTCATTTCCTACGCTTAGGAGGAGATGTTCCACACTTTCCAGTTGCCCTCTTGTTAGGGAATGTCATCTGGTCCTTCTTTGCAGAAGCAACCAATATGGGAATGGTTTCGATTGTCACTCGTGGTGATTTATTGAGAAAACTCAATTTTTCAAAAGAAATTATCGTCTTATCATCTGTCTTTGGAGCAGCGATTAACTTTTCAATCAATCTAATTGTTGTCTTGATCTTTTCTATTTTTAATGGGGTTGAGTTTACTTGGACAGTTATCTTTGCCCTTCCATTGTTTTTAGAGTTGTTTTTATTGGCAACTGGGGTGGCCTTTATTCTTTCTACTCTCTTTGTTCGTTTCCGTGATTTAGCACAGATTTGGGAAGTCTTTATGCAGGCTGGAATGTATGCAACGCCGATTATTTATTCCCTTTCTTTTGTAATGAACAAAAGCGTGCTAGCAGCGAAGATTATTATGCTCAATCCGCTAGCTCAAATTATCCAAGATATGCGGTATTTTGTCATTGATCGGGCCAATATCCCTGTATGGCAAATCATTCAAAATAAGGTGATTGTCTTGATTCCGTATCTCATTCCTATCTTGGTATTTGTGATTGGGACAACAGTATTTAAGAAATATTCTAAGAAATTTGCGGAGATTCTCTAATGACAGACAAACAGATTGCAGTAAAAGTAGACCATGTCAGCAAGTTTTTCAAATTACCGACTGAAGCGAGCCAAAGTCTGCGAACAACCATGGTCAATCGTTTTAAAGGTATTAAAGGTTACAAAGAGCAGCATGTGTTAAAAGATATTTCCTTTGAAGTAGAAAAGGGAGATTTCTTTGGTATTCTTGGACGTAATGGTTCTGGAAAATCAACCTTACTCAAGATTATTTCACAAATTTATGTGCCAGAAAAAGGCTCTGTGACCGTCAATGGTAAGTTGGTATCTTTTATTGAGCTTGGTGTCGGCTTTAATCCGGAATTGACTGGTCGAGAAAATGTCTATTTAAATGGTGCCCTGCTTGGGTTTTCGCGCGAAGAAATTGATGCCATGTATGATGACATCGTGGAATTTGCGGAACTTCAAGAGTTTATGAACCAAAAATTGAAGAATTATTCGAGCGGTATGCAGGTTCGTCTTGCCTTTTCGGTTGCCATTAAAGCGCAAGGTGATGTCCTGATTTTAGATGAAGTATTAGCGGTTGGAGACGAAGCCTTTCAGCGGAAATGTAACGATTATTTCCAAGAACGCAAAAAAAGCGGCAAGACGACCATTCTGGTCACTCATGACATGGGTGCAGTCAAAAAATACTGCAACAAAGCCGTTTTGATTGAAAATGGATTGGTCAAAGCGATTGGGAATCCAGAAAATGTAGCCAATCAATACAGCTTTGACAATACTATTCCGATTCATCAGGATTCGAATGAAGGAGAGGCTGAAGGACAGGAAGAACAAGTCCAAGTTGAAAATTTCCGCTTACAATTATTATCGAAACAACAGATTGCTCCGGGAGATCTTGTTCACTTTGAAATTGATTTTGATGTCATAGAAGATATTGAGACCTATATTGCCTTGTCATTGACGGATATTGATCGCAATATTTGGATTTATAATGATAATTCACTCGATCAGCTGATGACTGGGAAAGGGCATAAAACAATTCATTACCAATGCTCACTCCCAAATGTCAACAACTTAAAATTAAAATTGGAAGTGACCGTTCGAAATGCAGCTGGTGAAATGTTAGCTTATTCGGACGCCACTCAAACGCCTATTATTATGGTACAACGAACAGATATCGCCTTTGATGATAAATCTGCTCAGGACTCTGCAACTGGTTTAATCCAGAGAAATGGAACGTGGAGATTTGAAAAATGAAACCTGTAATTTCGGTAGTTGTAACTTGCTATAATCATGAACAGTTCATCGAGGAGTGTCTCAGAAGTATATTTTCTCAGACATATCCTATGATTGACTTATATGTCTATAATGACGGCTCTACGGATTATTCAGAGGAGGTCATTCTAAATGTTTTGAAAGACTCCCCATTTGAAAGCACTAGCTATAAGTACCATGAGAATTGTGGCTTGGTCAAGACCCGAAATAAGGCGCTCGAACAAGTAGGTGGAGATTTTGTATTATTTGTCGATAGTGATGATTTTTTACCTACGAATTTTATCGAGGAACTTGTTCAAACGGCTCTTCAAGAAGACGCTGATATTGTGTATGCTAAGCTAAAAAATCCAGCAGATAACACAATCGTGATTGATACACAAGAATACAATCTGGGGTCCCTATTTTTGGGGAATTACATTTCAGCCACGTCTTTAATCCGTAAGGAAACGATTGGGGATAGTCGCTATGATGAATATTTAAATTATAAAAAGTTGGAAGATTATGATTTCTATCTACATTTAATCTTAGAAAAGGGAGCAAAACCTGTCCCAAATCATACAACTTTCTTAAACTACAGAGTACTTGCGAACTCAATGTCAGCTAGGAACAACCTTTTAAAGCATTATATAGCCTATATCTACATTCTTGCAAAGTATCAAAAGCTTGCTCCAAAAGAAGTAGAATATGCAATTGATATTCATTTTAATCATAATAGACAGTTAGCTGTAGCAAATCAAAAAGTTACAGTTTATATGGCAGATGCAGAAGGGCTATTTTCAGAAGAAAACAAGCTTCAATTCCCTATTGCCAACGCAGCGGCTATTACCTTTGACCTTCCTGAGACTTGTCAGCATATCCGAGTTGATTTATCGGAGATACCTAGTTTTTATGAGCGAGTTAGCTTGACATCGCAGGAAACGGGAGAGGAACTTTTACCAGGTTTTACAAATGCGATTATATTGGAGAAATCCTACCTATTTCCAAATCCTGATCCACAGATGATTTATGAAATTCCTGCTACAGCAAACCGGACCTATACCTTATCGTACCAGTCATATGAAATGGATAATCTTCACTCAGATGATTACGTTGTAAAAATTCTTGCTCAAAACTTACTTGATATGACAGTAAAAGTGAAAGAATTGGAACAATATAAGTTAGGATTTGACCAAAAACAACAACAGCTAGAAAAAGTAACGGATCAATACAATCGGGTTATTACTTCTCGTCGTTGGACAATTCCGACTAAAATATTAAATTTCTTTAGGAGAAAATAATGAAACGCCTATTACTATATGTGCATTTTAATAAATATAATATCATCAGCTCACATGTTGAGTACCAGCTAATGCACATGCGACCACTTTTTTCAAAAGTTGTCTTTATCTCAAACAGTATTCTTTCCCCAGAAGCAGTGGAACATTTACAAGATGCCAGCTTGATTGATGCTTTTATCCAACGTGAAAATAGTGGCTTCGATTTTGCAGCTTGGCGGGACGGAATGAATCAGGTTGGTTTTTCTCATTTAGAAGAATATGATTCGGTTACCTTGATGAATGATACTTGCTTTGGTCCTTTGTGGGATATGGGAGAGGTCTATCATCGTTTTGAAAGTGATGAGGCAGTTGATTTTTGGGGAATGACCAATCATCGTGAAACAAAGGGAGTTAAAGAACATATCCAAAGTTACTTTGTTTCATTTAAACATGAGGTGATTTGCTCTCCAGCCTTCCAAGACTTTTGGTCTACTGTCCAAGATTTTACAGATGTACAAGAAGTGATTGATCACTATGAAACGCAAGTGACGACTTCTCTTGTTCAAGCAGGTTTTCGTTATCAAACCGTTTTTAATACGATTGATGCTGACACCACAGGGATGAGACATCCTGACTTCTCTTATTACAATCCGACCAGTATTTTAAGCCATAAGGTTCCATTTATTAAAGTAAAGGCATTTGAAGGCAACCAAATTATTGCACCCTTTATTTTGGAAGAGATTGGAAGAACATCGGATTATCCTGTTGATCTGATTATTTACCACATGTCAAAAGTATTTAGTCCTACTCGTGACTATCTATTAGGGAAGAAATACCATAGAGATACGGCTATTAGCAATCGCTTAAAGGATGCGAAAGTAGCGATTCACTTGCATACCTTCTATGTTGACTTGTTAGAAGAGTTTTTAGATGCATTTGAAGGATTTGTTTTTACCTATGATTTATATTTGACGACCAATACTGAGGAAAAAATCAAGGAAATTCAGGAAATCTTGGATAGACGGAATGTATCCGCAACTATTCGATTAACTGGAAATATTGGACGTGATGTCTTGCCGATGTTGCAATTAAAAGAGGAATTGGCACAATATGAGTATGTTGGACATTTCCATACCAAAAAATCAAAAGAGGCAGACTATTGGGCAGGACAATCATGGCGAACAGAATTGATTGATATGCTGGTTAAACCTTCAAACGAAATTCTCTCCAGTATGATAGAAACAGAAGAATTGGGAATGATGATTGCAGATATTCCTAGCTATTTCCGTTATGTTCGTCTGGATCCTTGGGCAGAACTCGGAATGATTCCGTTTATGGAAGAACTATGGGAAAAAATGGCCTTGCCGAAACAAATGGATTTTTATGAAGCAGATGTTTTTGTCATGAGTTATGGAACCTATATTTGGTTTAAATACGACGCCTTGAAACCCTTATTTGAGATTGGATTAACAGAAGCAGATGTTCCGAAAGAACCATTGCCACAAAATACTATTCTTCACGCCATTGAGCGCTTATTAGTCTATATTGCATGGGCACAGGGATACGATTTTAGAATCAGACAAAATCCAAATCCTATTCCTCCATTTATAGACAACCGCATTTTGAATAGAAGACAATTAGAGCAATTTAGCCCCTATGCCTACATTGATTTCACTTATTTTGGTGGCATAAAAGGCGCACTGAAATATTTAAGAAAATCGTGGACGAATACATTGAAGTATCTTTTCAAACGGATAGTAGGAAAGTAAGAGATGCACTCTTATTTTGAAAAGCATGTAAGTCTATGATTGGTCTTGTACGGAATGGATAAGACTTTTAGATTTTGCTGTATTCAATAAAATGTGGAATAATATTATCAAAAGAACAGGACGAAACGTAAATGTACATAATGAAAAATCTTAGAGTAGAGGACAGGGTATGTTGCAACTATTAAAAAAGAGAGTGAATGAGTTGTGGGATAAGCGACTACTGATATTTACTATTTTAAAATATTCCTTTACAACGATGCTCATCCTCTATTCTCACCGTATTCATCAAAATCATTTTTACGTGATGATTAGCTTATTAGAGTTAATCTCAATAGCGCTCTTTTCGAATTACTTGCTACGGATTAATAAGTGGCTGGCATTCATTATCAATAGTCTTGCCCTATTGCTGTTAAATGCCCAAATGCTGATGATGATTTTTGGTGGTAGCTATGTAACCTTGGTTATGTTAACAAATTTGGAGTCAATTGAAGCCATAGGTGGAAAATTGAAGCTCTATCTTTCAGGGGTGATTGCGTTAGTGATGTTTTCGCTAATGCCAATCAAACGATTCAAAGTGCCGTATGTGAGTACTAATAAGTTATTATCTATTTCTCTTTTAAGCGAATTAATTTTAACCTTGATGCATGGAAGTATGTATTCTCCGTTTTTTGCGATTTATCAGCTAAGACAGGATGCAAAGGCTTATCAACGTCAATTGGAGGAAATTGCCAACCAACCAAATATTACATCTGAATTTTATAGAGAACATGTGGATTCTGCTATTCAAAGACCAGAAAATATAAAAGAAAAACCAAATGTTGTTTTACTTTTTGTAGAGGGGTTGTCTCAAAATATTATTGATGATAGTCGAGCGATTATGCCTACAGTGGCTAAAGTACAAAAAGAATCCTTGAATTTCAGCAATTATTATAATCATACCTTTGCGACCTATCGGGGTATCATCGGACAGCTCTATTCAGGATATCAATTAGACAACTATGATAATAATACGCTGATTTCCATACAAGATGTACTAGCTAATGAAGGCTATCAAACATCTTTTATCAATGTTGAGCCAAGCAACACCCAATTTACGACTTACCTAGAATCTTTGAATTTCCAAAATCTAATCTCAGATCCTAGTAAATCCTACTCAGGACATAATGGAACGGTTTCTGATAAAGAAGCATTTGAGATTCTCTATGACACTATTGAGCAGCAGGCTAAGGAAGACAAACCATTCTTTACAGCCATGTATACTTTTGGAACGCATATTACCTTAAATTCACCACATGAAAAGTATGGTGATGGTCATAGTCCACTATTAAATCGTTTTTATAATTTCGATGTGCAGTTTAAAAAATTTATAGAAAAGTTTAAAGAGAGTGGGCTAGCCCAAAATACGGTACTCGTATTTGCAGTAGATCATGCAACCTATCAGGACGCAGAATTTATTAGTGTATTCCCAGGATATGCTAGGGCCAATCCAGATGTGGACATAGTACCTTTCTTTATGTATCATGACGGAATAATGGCTCGAACAGTAGATGTGAAGGGACGAAATTCCATTGATATGGCTCCAACTATTTTAGATTATATGGATATCAATCGGGAAAATTATTTCTTAGGAACGAGTCTATTTTTCCCAAAAGAAAACAACAATTCATTTGACACAGTCTTTTTTGACAATAGTTTCTTATTATCAACGGATCAAAATAGGGTTGAGCCTTTATCAGAAGCCTCTAAAGAGATTATTGAGGCCCAACTCCAAAAATATTTTGCTGCAAAAACGCAGCCACCGATGAAACCGTGATATTTTACTAATATATATTGACAAAACCGAAAATCTTTGCTATCTTTAATTTAGGGAGGAAGTTTAAATGAAAAAGAAAAAATACTTATTATTTGCTCTTCTTTGTGCAGTCGGTTTGAGTTTCTATTCTGTAAAGGCAGAAGCAGAAACAACTGTTTACCGATTATATAACAAAGACAATGGTGAACATTTATATACCACAGATAAAAATGAAAAAGATGTGTTGTTTAGCTCACATGGTTGGGGATACGAAGGAGAGGCTTGGTATGCTCCAGATAGTGGAGAGGGTGTACCAGTTTATCGCTTGTATAATCCTAGCCTTCAAAATCATTTGTATACAACTGATCAAAATGAAGTTACTGTCTTGACAACCAAGCATGGTTGGAAAATGGATAACAATGGTCAGCCAGTCTTTTATTCTGGAGGTTCTGCTAGCATTTATCGTGTATATAATAAAAATTTAAGAGGCCTTCATCATTTAACGACAGATACAAACGAATATAAGGTTTTACCGAGTCATGGCTGGAGCCAAGAAGGTATTAAATTAAATGCCCTCCGTGTTGGTATTCCTATTAAAACTCAGTACCATGAGGCTATGCAGGCGAACAATACAAAACCTACTAAAGATGTAGCAGTTGTGAATAAGGATGAAGAGACAAAGGAAAAGCCTTTGCCGACAGTTTTGCCAACTGGCCACCAGACAATTGAAAATACACCTTCGAAATTAACGATTGAAGCGGATGTTACCCTAAGTGGTAGTGGAACTGGTTATCATGCCAAACTGGTTATGGTTACACCAACTTCAGGAATTAGTTTTGGATTGCAATATGATCTTGGTGCAGTAGCACCGTATTCTGGACAAACAGCCTTTCTAATTGAAAATATTGGTAGCAATAATCCAGGTGAGCAACACTATCACCGTGCTAATTATTTCGCAAACTTGAATACGACCTACCATCTTATGTTGACATTACAAGAGGACGGTTCGTATGTCGGTTACGTAAATGGTGCAGAAGTTATTCGTGGTCGCAATCCTGTGTTAGCAAATCGCCAAGATATCTATCTCCGTGTTGAAGGGGCTGCTCGTAGATCAGGAGACTCTGTCAACGCTCGATTTAGTAATATTAAATTGAAGGCAGGTAGCCAATACATTCCGACTAAAACTTGGACAGGAACGCCACAATTTAACCGTGACAATGGTATCATGACGAAAATGGATAATCAGCTGGTTCCAAATACCGCAGCAGCGGCACGTCTGATGCCAGGAACAATCGAGTTTTCCGGTTCATTGACAGGTCTACCTCTTGGTACGGATTGGGATACACAAGGTTATTATGACAAAGCTTCTGGTCTAGTTCAATTCTATTAAAATCTAGTTGAATGATGTATAAAAAAGATTGAGGAGAACATATTGTTGACTCTTCAATCTTTTTTGTTATATGAGAAAACGATCCATTACCTGAGATGACGTCTAGCTTATTAGAAATAGATGAGCTGTCTTGGCTGTTTTTTTAGTTTGATAAAGCAGACAAAATACCTAAGGATAGCAAATTTTGATATTTAGTAAGTCTCAAATGAATTTTTTTTGACTTTATGCTAAAATAGTAGGAGGAGGAGTGAAATGATTAAGATATTTGGTCGGATTCGATACCACTGGCAGCCAGAATTATCCTGGTCGATTATTTATTGGTCCTTAGCTATTACTCCTGCTTTTCTGGCCTTATCGCTAATCTTAGAAAGACTACGTATATCGGATACGATTATTCAGCTATTTGTCCTAGTTATTGTCATGTTTGGAATAGGCTGGCATCGGTATTTTGTGATTGAGGAAGACCATTTAAAAATTGCCTCGGCGAATCCATTTGCCACAAAGAAAATTCAGATCGCAACCATTTCCAAAATAGAGGTGACCTATCTGTTTATCAAGCTCTTTTCGCAAGAATTTCCTGAGGGAAAAATTTACTATATACGTAAATGGCCTAAGAAGTATTTTATCAATGCTCTGGCTCTGAATCCCCGTTTTCAAGGGGAAATCGTCTTAACCGATCATTTGATTACGCAAGACTATTTTGAAGAATACTATGCGAATAAAGATTAGTTAGTCAGCAGAGATAGCTTTTGTAGGACAGGATTTGGCTGCAAGAAGTGCGTCGTTTCGATTAGCAAGTTCAATCGTTGTTTCTTGATGATGGTCAGCAAACAAGACAATACCGTCATCATCATAGTCAAAAACGTCCGAAATGGTTTGACAAAGTCCACAAGCAATACATTTTTCTGGATAAAGTTTGATTTTCATATTATTATTGTAATGAGATTTTATAAAAAAAACAAGGAGAAAGTTTAGTCATGTCACAAGAACCGTGGAATGAGGAAATTTATGATTCTACTGAAAAAAGTAGAAAAAGTAGAACAAGTAAAGGCAATTCAGGTACGAGGGTACTGACAGTCTTAGCGATTTTGTTTCTATTTATCGTGATTATTACAACAATTGCAATGGTTTATTTATCTCATGGTGGTAGTGAAACAGATGCCAATCATGAATTTTATAATACAAGCCAATCTGCAGAGCAAAGTACTGGACAGTCTGTTGCAGCAACTTCTGAAAGTAGCCAAGTAGCTTCGTCTACCAGTGAATCACAAAGTAGTTCAGCTACAACCCAAGAATCATCGACTGCAGCAGCTACTGGTGAGACAATTACTGTTCAGGCAGGTGAAGGGGCAGGATCGATTGCAGCACGTGCAGGTATTTCAATTGAAGAACTGGAACGCTTGAATCCAGATAAAATGACAGGTCCTGGTGGGACTTGGTGGGCAAACCCAGGTGATCTTGTAAAAATTAAGTAAGAGGAATTATGAAATCAATTCAAATTGCCATTGATGGCCCAGCTTCTAGTGGAAAAAGTACCGTTGCAAAGATTATTGCAAAAGCCTTTGATTATACTTATTTGGATACAGGAGCCATGTACCGTGCGGTAACCTATCTAGCTCTCCGTCACCAATTGACCCAAGATGATACAGCAGAAATTCTTTCTTTGTTGGAGGAACATCCGATTGCCTTTGGGCGAAACAAGGAGGGAGAGCAGTTGGTATTTGTTGGAGATGTTGACATTACTCATGCGATTCGTGAACATCAAGTGACGAATAATGTCTCATGGGTGTCTGCCCTTGCCCCAATTCGTGAGAAATTGGTTGATTTGCAACGCAAGATTGCCGTACAAGGTGGTATTGTGATGGATGGTCGTGATATTGGAACCGTTGTTCTTCCAGAAGCAGAATTAAAAGTTTTCTTAGTCGCTTCAGTCGAAGAAAGAGCCTTACGCCGCTTTAGGGAAAATCAGGAAAAAGGTATTCCAACTGACCTAGAACGCTTGAAAGAAGAGATTGCTCTTCGAGATTATAAAGATAGCACGAGAGCTGTTTCACCTCTGAAAGCGGCAGATGATGCCATTACATTTGATACGACAGGGGTGTCGATTGAGGGTGTGGTTGAATTTATTTCAGAAAAAGCGAAAGAAATCCTTGACAAGCAGAGTAACTAATGGTATACTACTAACATTGAGAAAAGCAGAAGTGAGAGCTTCTCGCCTTGCGACTAACGTTGTCTGGCTCTACGTGTTAAGTTTTCTTCGGAAAGATAATGATGTAGTGATGGACTTGTGTTAGCAAGTCCGTTTCGTTTTTCTCGAAAAAAATAAAATGAGGTGAAAGCCATAGCAAAGCAAGATTTGTTCATCAATGATGAAATTCGTGTGCGTGAAGTTCGTCTTATCGGTCTCGAGGGTGAACAGTTAGGAATTAAACAACTCAACGAAGCCCAAGCGATAGCTGATAGTGCTAACGTTGATTTAGTGTTGATTCAACCGCAAGCTAAACCACCTGTTGCGAAAATTATGGACTATGGTAAGTTCAAATTTGAGTATCAGAAAAAACAAAAAGAGCAACGCAAAAAACAAAGCGTTGTGACGGTCAAGGAAGTACGTCTCAGTCCGACCATTGATAAGGGAGACTTTGATACGAAACTTCGTAATGCCCGTAAATTCCTTGAAAAAGGAAATAAAGTGAAAGTATCGATTCGTTTTAAAGGACGGATGATTACTCACAAGGAAGTTGGAGCGAAAGTCTTGGC